>CBDUAL010000105.1:0-9054 GCA_965365125.1 uncultured Lutibacter sp. | reverse complement strand
GCAGAGGCACATAGGTTTTATCGGTTTTCATCATTGGAAAAGTCTTATTTTTCCATGACTCCCTGGCTGCATCAATTTTATTTTTACTGTGAGATACAAAATTCCAGTAAATATGCCGTTCCTCATCAAATGGCTCCCCACCAAACAATAGAAGGTGGGTATTTGCTTTAACCTCAATTTTACAAACATCGGATACTTTTGAGACCAGTATATTTCCCTTTTTAATTTCATTATCACAGGCCACGATACTTCCTTCCACGATGCAAATTCCGATTTCACCGAATAATTCATTTGATGTATCGAGCACATAGTCTTTAATAGTTTTTATTTCCACCATAAATAAAGGAGAATGTACCGGCACCGGTGAGGTTCTGCCATAGCCATTACCGGCTATTAATTTAAATGAAGTATTACCATCTTGCCATTGCGGGAGCTCATCGGCACCAAAATGGTAAAATCCTGGATCTATATTCTCTAATTCCTTAGGCAAAGCTACCCATATTTGGTATCCATGGGCCACAAAACTCCTTCCATCCCGAAGATCAGCAGGGGTTCGTTCTGTATGCGAAACTCCTTTACCTGCAATCATCCAGTTTACAGACCCGGGTGTTATACGCTGTTTGGTGCCTAAACTGTCTTCATGCATAATTTCTCCTTCCAGCATAAATGTTAAGGTTGCTAATCCGATATGTGGATGCTGATCAACATCCAAATAGTTATCAGGTCCTAAATTAGCAGGCCCCATATGATCAATAAATATAAAAGGACCAATCATCCTTTTTTTTCGAAAGGGTATCAGCCTTCCTACCAGAAAGTCTCCAATGTCCCTGCTTCTTTCGGCTATAATCAATCCTATGTTCGACATTCAATCCTATTTGATATTCTTAATGAATATGTTTCTAACAAAAGTAAATTACTAAAAATTAATCAATGATTTGTACAGTAAATAAATCAGGTTTTATTAACTGGCGATAAACAATTCAGCCCCTGTTTGATGGTCTAATATCAAGAATTGTTCTGTTTACCACAAGTTTGGGACAGCTCACAACAATAATTATATTTTCATGGAGGTTGATTGTATGTTTACACTGTAAATAATAAGAAGTTAATTTTTTCATTTTCATATAGTGTTCTCGTAAAAGAGTCCTGATCGTAAAGACAGGGCTCTTTTTAGTTTTAACCTTTGAAGTAATGTATAAGTCAATTAAGGTCAAAAAAAAACTGGTTAGGCCCTAATGCTATGGAATCCATTTATCTGTTCCAAAATCGGGTTTTCTCTTTTCCAAAAAGGCGTTTCTACCTTCTTTTGCTTCTTCCGTCATGTAAGCCAATCTTGTAGCCTCCCCCGCAAATACCTGCTGACCTACCATTCCATCATCCGTTAGGTTCATGGCGAATTTCAACATTTTGATGGAAGTAGGCGATTTTGCCAATATTTCCTGAGCCCATTCATAAGCAGTTTCCTCTAATTCTTCATGTGGAACAACGGCATTTACCATCCCCATTTCATAGGCGGCCTGAGCGGTATAACTTCTTCCCAAAAAGAATATTTCACGAGCTTTTTTCTGCCCAACCATTTTAGCCAGATAAGCCGAACCATACCCACCATCAAAACTTGTAACATCAGCGTCGGTTTGTTTAAAAATAGCATGTTCTTTACTAGCGAGGGTAAGATCGCATACTACATGCAAACTATGACCACCACCTACAGCCCAACCTGGAACCACTGCAATTACTGCTTTTGGCATAAAACGAATCAACCTTTGCACCTCTAAAATATTTAAACGGTGGTACCCATCTTCACCTACATAACCTTGATGCCCACGCGCTTTTTGATCGCCTCCACTACAAAATGAATATACACCATCTTTAGTTGAAGGGCCTTCCGCAGAAAGCAACACAACACCTATTGAAGTATCTTCACCTGCGTCGTAAAAAGCTTCGTAAAGCTCTTTTGTAGTTTTAGGTCTAAAAGCATTTCTAACATTTGGTCGGTTAAAAGCAATCCTTGCAACACCATCACATTTTTTATACGTAATATCTTCAAACTCTTTTACAGTTTTCCAATTTATTTTTTCCATATTCAGTTGTTATTTAAGGCTAAAATAATTGTTTTTTATGGTTTAAAAAATTATTACATAAAAGTTCTAAATGTGACTTTGGTAACTAAGGTCATGTAAATCCGATTGTAATTCGTAATTTTGTTTTTGTAAACTAGATAATAGTTATTGAAAAGCTGTCTAAATGAGAATTATACCTTCAAATTATACCAAAACAACCGATTTACCTTTAAAACTACATATTAGTTTTGAAGCTGTTTTTGAGTACCTTGAAAGCATCATTCAACAAAAAAACCATTATTTATACCACGCAGCTGTTAAATTACTGAAAGAATACAAAGCGTATCCCGAACTTAGATTGGGATTTGAAGATCCTAAAAAATTAGAGAAATACAACCCTCAAATTGATAAATTGTTAGACATTTTATTTCCTGAAATGCTACAAACAAACGAAATTAAAGCCGCTAGTATTCCTTTTGAATTTACAACATTTAAACTTTCAACTAGGTTTGAAAAATTATTAGATGCTGCTGGAAAAGAGTACAAATTAAAACTTCGGAATTTTGATGAAAATAACACCTACATACTTTCTTGTGCTTTTATTTTAGGCTACTGCTACCATGTAAATATTGATTTTAGAAGACCTTTTTATTATGATATCCCAACTAGTGACGGATTGATTAAACATTACAAAACCTTATACAATGGAGATTTTTTTAAAGTAAAACCTTTGGCAAATGCTCCTGAAATTACAGATGAAGATATTCACTTATTACTAGATAACTTCAATAATATTGATATTTGGAAAGAAAAATTTCCACCAAATAGCTACGAATTTAAAGGTTTTGGAATTATAAATCTTGTGGATGCTACTAGTGACCAATCATTAACAAATTTAAAAGAAAACCTGCTAAAAAACGATCAAGAAGCCTTCAATAGAATTGGGGAAAGTATAGCTAAATTATACAATTCTTCAACTATTGAATTTGGTGTTTCGTCATACAGCCGTATTGATCATCATTTTGAATTTAACAGATCTATTGAAAACAATAGCTTCATAACCAATAAACTTGAATTAAAAAATAACAGTTTTGAAGGTTTCTTTTGTAATGGTATCGCTTCAAAAGTTTTTGAAAACAAAGAATTATTGGCCATTTCTGATATTCAAAAATATGGTGAACAAAACAATCTTAATGGGTTTTACAAAGCTTTAAAAGCTAATCATATTGAGAGTATTATATTGGTTCCTTTGCAATTAAATGAAAATTTATTGGTAATATTAGAACTTGTTTCTCCTAAAAAACACGAACTAAATTCTATTAACGCATACAAATTAAAAGATGTTATTCCTGATTTTAAAATAGCTGTAAAACGGTTTATTGAAGAGTTCAATAATAAATTAGAATCTATCATTCAAGAAAATTATACAGCCATTCACCCAAGTGTAAAATGGAAGTTTTATGATGAAGCTGAACAGTATTTATTCAGCATAAAAAACAACCAAAAAATACACAATTTAAATAGTATTATTTTTGAAAATGTAACACCTCTTTATGGTCAAAGCGACATAAAAGGTTCTTCTACCGCAAGAAATATTGCCATTCAAGAAGATTTAATAAAACAACTAAACCTAGCCTCTGCTATTATTGAAAAAGCGTTTGAAAAATATAAATTACCTATTTATAAGGATTTAATTTTTAGAATTGAAAAGTGCTTACACAACATAAAAAAAGGATTAAATTCAGGCGACGAAAATAGTTTAACTGACTTTTTACAAAAAGATATTTACCCTGTTTTTAATCATTTAAAAAAATTAGACAAAACACTGCAAAACGACATTTCGGATTATATGAATTTAATTGATGATGAATTACATGTAATTTATTACAAGCGAAAAATGTACGACGATAGTGTGAATACGTTAAATGAAACATTGGCTAGTTTTATTGATCGCAAACAAGAAGAAGCTCAAGAAATGTTTCCTCATTATTTTGAACGCTACAAAACCGATGGCATAGATTATAATATGTACATAGGTCAATCGTTAGTTAAAAATAAAACCTATGATCCTATTTATCTAAATAATTTAAGATTGTGGCAATTACAAATGATGTGCGAGGTTGAACAAATAGCACATCATTTAAAAAGCACCTTACCACACCCGTTGGAAATTGCTTCTTTAATTTTGGTTCATAGCAATCCGTTAGCCATTAAGTTTAGAATGGATGAGAAAAAATTTGATGTTGATGGTGCTTACAATATTAGATACGAAATTATTAAAAAACGCATTGATAAAGTGCATATTAAAAACACTAACGAGCGTTTAACACAACCTGGTAAAATTGCAATTGTTTATAGCCAATCTAAAGATATGACTGACTATATGCTGCACATAAAATACTTGCAATCTAATGGTTATTTGATAGATACAATTGAAGAACTAGATCTTGAAAATTTACAAGGTATTTCTGGTTTAAGAGCATTAAGAGTTGCTGTAAATTATTCCAATCCGCTTAACAACACCTTAAGCAATGTTTTAAAACAATAAATCAAAAAAACGAGGCTCAATGGCTCCAGTTTCTACTCTCATTATTCGAAAAGAAATTATAAAGGCAATTACTGAAACCACAATACCAATCATAAAAATAGTATAGGCTATTCTTAATAATCTATATTTTTTTTGAAGTACAATACCTAAAAAATACAAATCTTTCATTAACGATTTATACAGGTAATTATAATCTCCCATTACTTCAAACATTCCCTCTTGAAATTCTTCTAATTTCATTTTATAAAAATTACCAAAAAACAATAAATTCACTTTTTTATTGGCTACATCTTCCTTGGTAAAATCTCCTGAAGTTACTTTTGGACGGGTAGCTAAAATTGAAAATATAATGGTAGAGACAGTAATAACTAAAAAAATAAGTGTTGGGTAAATTAAATATGAATTACCTGATTTATCTAGTTTAGGAACTAAGGTTGTTAATACTATAGACATCATAATTGCACTTACAGAAAGTAAAATATTTGATTTTGTATCTGCAATATCACTCAATTTAATGTGGTTTCTCAACGTAACACGAAACATTGTTTCTATGCCTTTTTCAGGTGTATCGCTTTTTTTTAATGATTTCTTTTTAGGCTTTTCAACACCCTTATCCTTCATTTTTTTTAAATCTTTATGCAGCTTTAATAGATTTATTGATTTTTGATGATTGAAGTTTTCATAGGCATAGTTTGTAAAAAAAGAATGCGTGGTTAAAAAATTTTCATTCTCACAACACCAATCATACTCTGATACATTTTTATAACCTAACAAATCCCATTCTAAATTTAGCAATTCCGATTTTTCTTTGAAGTCTTTCTTCCCTAAATGCACTAAATCGGCATCACAAATTATTTCTTCTAACTTATTTTTTGGCTTTTGAGGCATTTTAGTCGCAACTATTAATGCTTCTATTTGTGCAATGCTTTCTTTTTTGAAGTTTTTATTTACTAAAAATTCAGCAGCCATTTTTTTACTTTCAGCTTCATGATTTTTATATCCTTTTACATTTCCCACATCATGAAACCAAGCAGCTAATAACAAGGTTTCCATTTCTTTATCTGAAATTTGTTCAGCATTTCCTATTTCAAAAGCAGCAGTTACAACTTCAACAGTATGATCAAAATTATGATACACTGCCTCCGAAGGAAGTTCATTTTTGAACAAATTAAACACGTAACTTCTTACTTCTTTAAAAAAATCATTTTGTAGCATTTCATCAAATTAAAAACCAACAATAAAAATACATTATTTTATGTATTTTTAAACTTTAAATTTAAACACCATCAATGAGTCGATTTAATAGTGCTAAACTTTCATCTTTTTTACTTTTTCTTATTATTATTGGTTGTGCTTCTTACAATAAGCAATATAGTGAATCTATTACAATTGAACATCAAGAGAACTATGAATCTAGTGATAAAATTGACCATACATTTTATTTAATTGGTGATGCAGGAAACGCACGTTTTGGTAAACCTTTAAACCACTTCAAACTCTTAAAAAAAGAACTTTCAACAGCAAATACAAATACTACCGTTTTATTTTTGGGTGATAATATTTATGAAAAAGGAATGCCTAAAAAATCGGATCCTGAGAGAAGTTTAGCAAAACATAGATTGAACACTCAAATTGATTTGGTAAAAGATTTTAAAGGTACTCCTATATTTATACCTGGAAATCACGACTATTACAATAATGGTATTGAAGGCCTAGAAAGAGAGGCTAACTATATTACAAAACAATTAGATGATAAAGATTCTTTTTTACCAAAAAATGGTTGTCCAATTACCATGCTTGATATTTCTGAAGAAATTGCTTTAATAATTATTGACTCGCAATGGTACCTTGAAAACTGGGATAAAAACACAGCTATGAATGACAACTGTGAAATAAAAACTAGAGAAAAGTTTTTTCAAGAATATGAACGGTTAATTAAAAAAAACACCTTAAAAACAACGCTGGTAGCCATTCATCACCCAATGTTTAGTTATGGTTCTCATGCGGGACACTATTCTTTAAAAGCACAACTTTATCCTACAGGAGGCTCATTTCCTTTACCTATAATTGGAAGCTTTTTTAACGTTTTACGTAAAACAAGTGGTCTTTCATCCCAAGATATGATGAATCCGTATTATCGGGACCTTAGAAAAAGATTACTAACCATTAGTCAAAAACAAGAGAATATTATTTTTGTTTCTGGTCACGAACACAATTTACAATACATTGTGAATGATAAAATTCCGCAAATTATTAGCGGTTCAGGCTCAAAAACGTCGCCTGCTAGGGTTATTGAAGGTAGTAAATTCTCTTACGGAGGATTGGGTTATGCTAAATTTGTAAAATATAAAAATGGAGCCTCTTGGGTTTATTACTATACCGAAACCAATGGCATAAAAGAATTACTTTTTAAAACCAACATACAACCTGCCAAAGTTATTGAAGATGTTCAAAAATATGATTTAAATTTCCCTGATACTATTGCTGCGTCTGTTTATCTTCAAAAAGATATAGAAAAAAGCATTGCATTTAAAACTTTCTGGGGTAACCATTATCGCAAGTATTACGGTGTTAAAGTTAATGCTTCAACTGTAAATTTAGACACGCTGTATGGTGGATTAAAACCCCTAAGAAAAGGTGGCGGCAATCAATCTCGGTCGTTAAGGCTTCAAAATGCATCCGGACAAGAGTTTGTGATGAGAGCATTACACAAAAGCGCTACACAATACTTACAAGCTGTAGCTTTTAGAGACCAATATATTAAAGATGAATACACTAATACCTTTACTGAAAGTTTGTTGTTAGACATTTATACTACGGCTCATCCTTATGCTCCGCTAACTATTGGAAAATTAGCTGACGCTGCTGAAGTATTGCACGCCAACCCTGCTTTGTATTTTGTTCCTAAACAACCAGCACTTCAACAATTCAACACTAATTTTGGTGGCGAGTTGTATTTAATTGAAGAGCGCACTACCTCTGGTCACGGAGATAAAAACAGTTTTGGCAATTCAAACACCATTATAAGTACAGATGATTTTTATAAAAACTTAAGAAAGTCTGACCATTATTATTTAGATGAAGGCAGTTATATAAGAGCTCGCTTATTTGATATGCTAATTGGAGATTGGGATAGGCATCAAGATCAATGGCGTTGGGCTGAATTTGATATAAATGGAAGAACAATGTACAAACCAGTACCCCGAGATAGAGATCAGGCTTTTTCAAAGTATGACGGTTTTGCTTTAGGTACTATTATTTTCTTAGTTCCCGGACTAAAACTACTTCAAATTTATGATGATGACATCCGAAATGTAAAATGGTTCAATCATGAACCTTTTCCGTTAGACTTATCTCTCATTCAAAAGTCGACCTATACCGATTGGAAACAACAAGTTGCCTTTCTTCAAAAGCATATTACCAATAAAATAATTGATGAAGCTTTGTCTGAAATGCCTTTAGAAGTGCAAGATGAAACCATCTACAAAATTAAACGAAAATTAAAAGGGCGTTTAAATAATTTATATAAAATAGCTGAAAAATACTATCAACATTTAGCTAAATATCCTATTGTTATAGGAAATGACAAAGACAATTTATTCGAAATTAACCGCCTTAAAAATGGGGGTACTGAAATAACTATTTCAAATCTGAAAAAAAACAAAAAAGGAACTCAAATTTTTAATAAAACCTACACTAAAAAAGAGACGAAAGAAATTTGGCTATATGGTTTAGATGATAGCGATACTTTTATAGTTACTGGAGAACAAAAGATTGCCATTCCTTTAAAAATTATTGGCGGACAAAACAATGATATTTACAATATACAAAGCGGTAAAAAAGTAACTATCTACGATTTTTATTCAAAAAAGAACACCTTTAAAACTGACAAAGGAAAAAAACGTTTATTTGATGATTATGATATGAATTTGTACAACTTTAAAAAATACAAATACAATCAAAACCGAATAAAACCAGTTGTTGGCGCAAACCCTGACGATGGCTTAAAAATTGGAGTTACTGATGTTTTCACCATTTATGGCTTTGAAAGAAACCCGTTTTCTCAACAACACAGTGTTAGCTTGGGCTATTATTTTGCTACCAGCGGTTACAATTTAAGGTACAAAGGTGAATTTGCCAATGTTTTTAATAAATGGAATGTTTTAGTTGAAGCCCACTTTACAAGTCCAAACTTTACACATAATTTTTATGGCTATGGAAACAATTCTAAAAACCTACAAGACATTTTTGGAAAAGACTATCATAGGGTTAGAATAAGTACCTACGCAGCTTCACCATCGTTAAAGTGGAGAGGAAGAATGGGGAGCGAATTTAAATTTGGCCCTACTTTTGAAAGTGTAGAAATTGAAAAAACAGACAATCGTTTTATTAATCTATTTCCTATTTTTAATGAAAAAAGACACAATTACGTGGGTGTAAGAACTT
>CBDUAL010000104.1:0-9066 GCA_965365125.1 uncultured Lutibacter sp. | reverse complement strand
TTGTATATCTTTATTTCATAAAAACAGCTATGAATGAATAAATTAGATACTAAATATAGGTCTTTTTCGCCCAAAAAAATAGTTAAACCCTTTTACATCTCAATTGCTTTTGTAACGCTAATTTTTTTAGTCACTATTTTTTATGTCCTTTTTACAAATTCTTCAAATTATATTAAATACCAAGTAAGCGAGTTTGAAAATTTGCTAATTCAATCTAAAAAAGATTTTATTCAAACCCAAGTTGATGGATTTATTCAAGATATTGAAATTAAAGAACGCTTATTATTACAAAAATTAGAAACGGAAAATCCAAATTTACTACAAAATAAAGATGCAGTAGAGCGTATTGTAAAAGAAGAAATGTATTTACATATTCGCAATACAAAACTTATAAATTCTGGGTATATATGGGTAAATGAAGTATTAAATTACGAAGGAGGAGATAATTATGCCATACGGCTTATACATCCAAACTTATCTGAAACTGAAGGCATGTTGTTATCAACAAACATGACCGATGTTAAAGGAAATAAACCTTATTTAACAGAACTTAATGGTGTAAAAAAGGATGGGTATTTATTTTTTAACTACTGGTTTAAAAAACCAAACAGCGAAAAAATAGCACAAAAACTAACCTATGCACGTTTGTATAAAAAATACAATTGGATTGTTGCTACAGGTGTGTATCTTGATGATGTAGATGCGCTTGTTGCAGCAGAGTTAGAAAAAGGAAAACAGATGATTTGGAAACAAATTTCAATTATCCTAATTGTATTACTATGCTCACTTATTATTGCCTTTTTAACAATTCATTACTTCAAGAAAAAAATTACTTCAACCATTAACTTTTACATCAAAGAAGTTACTGAACGAGAAAAGTTACTTCAAGAATTTAACACAAATCTAGAAGAATTGGTTAAAAAAAGAACCAAGCAATTAAATGAAAGTGAACTACGCTATGGTTCACTATTCAAAAAAAATCAATCGGTAATGCTATTGCTAGATCCAGAAACTGGTTTAATTGTAGATGCCAATGAAGCTGCAGTGCAATTTTACGGTTATACTTTTGAACAGCTTACTTCCATGAATTTAAGCGAAATAAACACCCATCCTATAACTGAAATAAAAGCAACTATTAAAGATGTACTTTCTTCTAATTTAAAACATTTTTATTTCAAACATAAAACGGCAAATGGAGCTATTAAAGATGTTGAAATATATTCAGAAAAAATTTGGTTTGGAGGTAAAGAACTTTTATACTCAATTATTTATGATATTACTGAACTTAAAAAAACGCAAAAAGAATTAATTATTGCGAAAGATAGAGCTGAAGAAAGTGACCGACTTAAATCTGCTTTTTTAACAAATATGAGTCATGAAATTAGAACTCCAATGAACGGAATTCTTGGATTTTCAAACTTGTTAAAAAATCCAAGTTTGTCAGGTAATAAACAGCAAGAATACATTAAAATTATTGAAAAAGGTGGTGCAAGAATGCTTAATATTATCAATAATATTATTGATATTTCTAAAATTGAATCTGGCTTAATGAAGGTGAAGTTAGAAGAAACCAATATTAATCGTCAAATTGAATTTATCTATCACTTTTTTAAACCCGAAGTTGAAGCAAAAGGCATTACATTAATAGCTAAAAATACACTACCAGAAAATAAGGCTATTATAAAAACAGATACTGAAAAAGTATACGCAATACTTACAAATTTAGTTAAAAATGCCATTAAATATACTGCTAAAGGCACTATTGAATTTGGATATATTAAAAAAGAAAAGCACCTTGAATTTTATGTAAAAGATACTGGAATTGGAATTCCAAAAGATAGAAAAAAAGCTATTTTTAAACGCTTTATTCAGGCTGATATTTATGATAAAATGGCGCGGCAAGGTGCGGGATTAGGATTGACTATCTCTAAAGCATTTATTGAAATTTTGGGAGGTAAAATTTGGGTTGAAAGTGAAGAAGGTGTAGGTTCTATATTCTATTTTACTTTACCTTATACTTATGAAGAAGATAAAACAATAACAGCTGTAAAAAGTTCTTCCGAAGAATTAAATTCAACTACATCAAAAATTAATGGATTAAAAATATTAATTGCTGAAGATGATGCGGCTTCTGAAGCACTTTTATCAATAGCTGTTGAAGATATTAGCAACGAAATAATTAGCGCTAAAACTGGATTTGAAGCCATTGAAAAAATTAAAAATAATCCGGATATTGATGTAATACTCATGGATATTCAAATGCCAGAAATGAATGGATATGAAGCTACAAGGCAAATTAGAACATTTAATAAAAACGTGTTTATTATAGCACAAACAGCTTTTGGATTGACTGGAGATAAAGAAAAAGCTGTAGCCGCAGGATGTAACGATTATATTTCAAAACCTATTAAAATAGATCAATTAATTGAAAAAATTGAAAAATTAGTTAAGGGGTTAGTTCAAATAAATTAGATATTTTAGGAAACTAATTTATGAATTTGAGCATATTGTAGTAAAATAATGCTTTTTGCATCGCAAATTTCACCTGTTGAAATCATTTCTAAAGCTTTGTTAAAATCGGTTTCTATTACCTCAATTTCTTCAGTTTCTTCTTCTAAACCACCACCTTCGCTAATTTTCATTTCATCACTATATTCAGCAATATAATAGTGAATTTTTTCAGTAACTGCTCCTGGTGTAGAATAGATTTCTAATATTTTTTTTGGATGATCAATTTTAAAACCTGTTTCTTCTTCGGCTTCTTTTTTAATACAAGTTAAAGGATCATCAGCATCTAATAAACCAGCGCAAACTTCAATCATCATACCATCTTCATTTTCATTTAAATAGGTTGGCATTCTAAATTGTTTGGTAAGAATGACTGTTTTTTTGGAAGGATTGTATAGTAAAATAGCCGCTCCATCTCCACGATCATAACATTCGCGTTGTTGGTATTGCCATTTACCATCTTTTGTTTGGTAATCAAAATCTACCTTGTCTAATTTATACCAATTATCTGATAAATTTTTAATGCTTTTTATCTTAACTTTTGAATTGTTCATAGCTTACTTTTTTATCATTCCTATATGCGGAATTCCGTCTTCTAAATATTCCTCTCCAATCATATTAAACCCAAGAGATTCATAGAATTTCTTTAAATATTTTTGAGCTGAAATTTTTATTTCAGTTTCATTAAAAAAAGTAGAAATAGCTTCAATTGAAGCTTTCATTATTTGATAACCGTACTTGTTAATACGCTCATTTTTTTTAACAACAACTCTTCCAATACTTGCTTTTTCAAAATAATCACCAGGTTTAAAAATGCGTGTATAGGCAATTATTTTATTGTTTTTTAAGCCAATTACATGCAATGCTTTTTGATCTTTAAAATCAATGTCTTGATACACACAGTCTTGTTCAACCACAAAAACTTCACTTCTTAATTGTAAAATTTCATACAATTCATTGGTTGAAAGTTCTGAAAAGGATTTAATGATAACTGTTAACATTATCAATCTTGTTTTATCAAATCTTTTTCATCGTCTCTAATAAATTCTGGTTGAAAGTTACAATGATCAATACCGTATTTATCTAACAATAATTTTTCAATTTGTTCACAAATCACATCAAATTCAGAAAGTTTAATATCTTTTTCAAATTCAATATGAGCTTCTATATGTGTGCCGTGATCGTTTAATTGCCATATATGAACATGATGAATATTTTTAATGCTTTCAATTTTTAATACTTCTGAAGCAACTTCTTCAATTTTAATATGTTCAGGTGCAAAGAGCATTAATATTTTAACCGATTTTATTAAAATTTCCCAACTCATATAAATTAAATATCCTGAAATAATTAAAGTTAATATGGCATCTATCCAAAAAATTTGATAGTATTTCATTAATAAACCACCAATTAAAACAGCTACTGAAGTTAACATATCTGTTAATAAATGTAGGTATGCAGATTTCATATTTAAATTATGTGTAGCATCTTTTTTTAATAAAATAACACTAAATCCGTTTACAGCAATTCCTAAAATTGCCAACCATATTACTAGATCTGTTTGAATTTCTTGAGGAGTAAAAAAACGTTTAACGGCTTCAATTGCTAAAAAAACTGCAATTACTATCAAAGAAATTGCATTGAAAAAAGCAGCAAAAATTTCGGCTCTTTTGTAACCAAAAGTGTACGCCTCACTTGTTTTCTTTTTATTCGCTAAAATATTTGCTACATAGCTTATTATTAACGAAATAACATCCGAAAAATTATGAATAGCATCTGAAATTAAAGCTAAACTTCCAGATATAAAACCACCCAACAGTTGTGCTATTGTAATGATGATATTTAATATAATTGAGAGTAGTAAATTTTTACCAGATAATGTTGGATGTTGATGTGAGTGATTGTGACTCATTTTTATAATTAATAATAGTTAAATGTGAATTTGTAATTGTTAATTGATTAACAACAACCTGTTGGTATTTTATCAATACGTGTTTGGTGACGACCGCCTTCAAATTCTGTATTTAAAAATAGTTCAACAAAGCCTAAAGCTTGTTGTAATGATACAAAACGTGCAGGAATGGTTAACACATTGGCATCATTATGTAATCTAATTAATTCAACAATTTCATTGTTCCAAACCAAACCAGCTCTAATACCTTGATGTTTGTTGGCTGTCATTTGAGCTCCGTTACCGCTTCCACATAAAATAATACCATAGGTAGCTTTACCAGATTCAACAGCATCAGCAACTGGATGTATTGCATCAGAATAATCCATACTATCATTTGTATCGGTTCCAAAGTTTAAAACTTTAATACCTTTGCTTTCTAATAGTTTAATAATTTCAAATTTGTACTCAGTACCAGCGTGATCATTACCAATTGCAATTACCATAAATGTGTTTTGTTAATAAGTTAGAGCACAAAAATACAAATTCACGCTTATTAACAGTAAAAAATTTAATTGTTAATAGCATTTTTTAAAAAACTGATTTACAATAGCTTTACATTTTATAAACATTGTGCATAAGTTTAGCCTTAAAAAAGAAAACTATTTTTTGATATATCTAAATAAAAGTCTAATGCAAAAATTGACATGAATTATCCAAATTTATTTATTGATTTTTTAATTAAAGTTGTGAACCACTTTTTGAACGGTTGTTAACATTGAAAAGTAAAAATGTTATACAAAAAAGCTGTTAACTAACACTATTAACACACTGTTCATAACTACTATAATTTTATTGACTGTTAAGTGTTTAAAGTTTTAGTAAATGTTCATAGTATTCTATAAGTCATATATCAAAATTTAAATTCATCTTTTTATTGTACATGTTAACACACTATAATAACAAAAAATATTTTTTTAAATTTTTAAAATTCTTTTTTATAATATATATATATGTTCATAAAGTTTAAAACTACACAGGAATTGACTGTTTTAAAATAGTTGAACTTATTAAAACTGTTTCAAAGTATCTTAAAATAGCACTATAATTGAATTGAAAGTTTTAAAGTTGTTGATGGAAGCGAAACAGTTTCTATATGTTCTTCAGAAGTAAAAGAACTGTTGATTGTTTTTATAGATAGGAAAATTCCTACGATAAAGATAATAACAAATAGCACTATAATTTTATACAACCTTTTCATAATTAATGTCTTGTATATAGTAAAGACGAAATAATTATGAGTTCATTACAATTTTATTAAGAAAAATTTAACAATTTATTTTTTAGGTACAATAAAAGTCAATGCTTTTGGAAGTAAACTTACTGAAAAACTACCTGAACCAACAAATTCTCCATCTGCTTGTATATAGGTTTCTTGGTTAGTTGCTACTTTAATTTTTAATTCAGACGTTTTATAGTTTTCAACAATTTTATGTTGGGTAATGTTGCCATTAAAAAAACCTGAAATATTTATAAGTAATTGTACTAATGAAATGTTTTTAACAAATGAAATATCAAATAAACCGTTTAAAGGATCAGGTTTTTGCGTTAATTGCATTCCGCCACCGCAATACTTACCAATACCTATAAAAAGTAACAAGGTTTTATGTTTTAAAACGGTATTATTAAAACTAATTTCGAGTAGCGGTTTTTTATAACTAAATAAACTTAACAATGCACCAGCCAAATAAGCTAAAGATCCTAAATTTTTAAATCTATACACTTTGTTAACAACGTAACCATCAAAACCAATTCCGGCTAAATTATTAAAATAAATAACTGAATTAGAGTTGTTTAAAGTTATTTTACCAATATCTTGTAGTGTAGTATGTTCAGTTTTTAAAATTTCAATCGCTTTTTTATAATTTGTTGAAATACCATAAGTTTTAACCCAATCGTTTCCAGTTCCAATAGGAATTACACCAATTTTTACTTCGGAAATAATTGAAATATTTAATCGTAAAATTCCGTTAACTACGCTATGAAGCGTGCCGTCTCCGCCAACGCAAATTATTTTTGTAAAGCCATTATCAATGGCATTTTTTACTAGCTCTATTGTGTGATTTTCATGCTCAGTAAATACATATTCGAATTGAAATTGTTTTAATTTTAATTCCTTGTAAATAGCTGGCCATTGCTTTTTTGAAGCACCGTTTCCTGAAGTAGGATTCACAATTACAAACCATTTATTTAGCATAATTTAAAAAATCAAATTTAATGCAAAATACAAATTCAAGTTTATATAAGGTTTTATTAACACAATCAAGTTTAAAAAATGGTACTTTTGATATAATTAAAAAATGAAATTAATGTCGAAGAAGAAAAAAATATATAAAAAGAAAGGAAACGTTATCAAAGATTTAACTAGAAATATACTAAAACTATTAAATCAAGATTTTAATAAAAGTTTGAATTATAAGCAAATAGCAGCAAAATTAGAAATAACTGATGCGAATGGAAGAAATCAAATAATTCAAAAATTAGAAGAATTAAAAGGCCAGCAAAAAGTTGATGAAGTGGAGCGTGGAAAGTTTAAAATTATTCCATTAGACAAATATTATATTGGTGTTTTAGATGCTACCAGTAATGGAAATGCTTATTTTGTTTGTGACGATTTAGAGAAAGATATTTACATTCCATCCCGAAACTTAAACAAAGGTTTAGATAAGGATACGGTAAAAATTTATTTATACAACCGTAGAAATAGCAGCAAACAAGAAGGTGATGTTGTTGAAATAATTAAACGTGCAAAAACCGAATTTGTTGGGGTTTTACAACTCAATAAAAACTTTGGTTTTTTAGTACCCGATGATCCAAAAATGTATGTTGATATTTTTATTCCGAAGAATAAACTAAGAGGTGCTGAAGATGGTGTAAAAGTATTGGCAAAAATGACCGATTGGCCTGCAAATTCTAAAAATCCGTTTGGAGAAGTTGTTGAGGTTTTAGGAATGCCTGGAGATCACGAAACCGAAATTCATTCTATTTTATTAGAATACGGTTTGCCGTATAAATTTCCTGATAAGGTTGAAGCTGCAGCAAGTGAATTATCGTTTGAAATTACTGAAGAAGAAATTTCAAAAAGAAGAGATATGCGTAAAGATTTAACCTTTACCATTGACCCAAAAGATGCGAAAGATTTTGATGATGCTTTATCTTTTGAAGTATTAGAAAATGGAAATTATGAAATAGGAATTCATATAGCCGATGTGTCACATTATGTTGAAGAAAAAGGAATTATTGAAGATGAAGCTTATGAAAGAGCAACATCGGTTTATTTAGTAGATCGTGTGGTTCCAATGCTTCCTGAAGTGTTGTCTAACGGAGTTTGTTCTTTACGTCCTAATGAAGAAAAATTAACTTTTTCAGCCGTTTTTGAAATGAATGAAAAAGGGCACGTGTTAAACGAGTGGTTTGGAAGAACAGTAACGTATTCAGACAAGCGTTTTGCGTATGAAGAAGCACAAGAACTAATTGAAAATAATACTGTCATTCCTGCCGAGGCAGGAATCTCATCATTAAATTGTAACGTTTCACAAGAAATTTCAATAATTGGTGAAGCATACACAGTGCAGCCAGCAATTGTAACCGCTATTTTAAAATTAAACGAATTAGCAAAAAAACTTCGAAAGAGACGTTTACAGCAAGGCGCCATTACTTTTGATAGAGTAGAGGTTAAATTTAATTTAAATGAAAAAGCAGAGCCTATTGGTGTATTTTTTAAGGAAGCTAAAGATGCTAATAAATTAATTGAAGAATTTATGCTGTTAGCAAACCGAAAAGTGGCTGAATTTATTGGAAGTAAAAAAGGAGTACCCAGTAAAAACACATTTGTATACCGTGTGCACGATGAGCCAGATTTAGATAAACTAGCTTCATTACAAACCATTGTAAGTAAATTTGGGTATAAAAATGTTATTGATACAAAAGATAAAAAAACAACGTCTTCTACTTTAAATCAGTTATTAAAAGATGTACACGGAAAAGGCGAAGCAAATATGATTGAAACCTTAGCGGTAAGATCTATGAGTAAAGCCGTTTATACCACTGATAATATTGGACATTACGGATTGGCTTTTGATTATTACAGTCATTTTACATCACCAATTCGTCGTTATCCTGATGTAATGACACATCGTTTATTACAACATTATTTAGATGGTGGAAAATCTCCAAAAGCCGAAGGGTATGAAGAAAAATGTAAACATGCTTCTGATCAAGAATATTTAGCTTCAAAAGCTGAAAGAGATTCTATCAAATACATGCAAGTTAAATACATGGCCGATCATAAAGATCAAGAATTTGAAGGTGTAATTTCAGGAGTAACCGAATGGGGAATTTATGTAGAAATTATTGAAAATAAATGTGAAGGAATGGTGCGTATTCGTGAAATAAAAGACGATTATTATTTATTCGACGAAAAACAATATGCTTTAGTTGGGCAATCAACTAAAAATTTATACCAATTAGGAGATCACGTTTTAATTAAAGTAAAACACACCGATTTAGAACGTAAACATTTAGATTTTACCTTACTTGAAAAAGTAGAAAAATAAGTTTAAAAAGTTCATTATTCTGAGTTTGTTAAAAATCACATAAAACTGTAA
>CBDUAL010000103.1:0-9140 GCA_965365125.1 uncultured Lutibacter sp. | reverse complement strand
ACCCTCCTTTTTATAGGTTAATAAAAATAACCTTACGTCATAAAGATTTTAATAGGGTAGAAGAAGGCGCCAATTGGTTTGGTAAATCATTGACAGGAATGTTTAAAGACCATGTGTTAGGTCCTACAACACCAGCAATTTCAAAAATAAGAAACTATTATATTCGACATATTATTATAAAAATACCTCAAAAGCAACATTTAGCAACTACTAAAAACAATATTGTTCGCGTAAAAAATGCATTTCAATCGGTAAAAGAATTTAGATCCATTCGGTTGAATATTGATGTAGATAATTATTGATACTACAGGATTTCAAATTTAAATAATGTTGAAGAATTATCGGGCACTCATTTAAATTTACACTTCCAAGAGCAAATAAATAATATTTATTTTTAAATAAAGGCTTGTCTTCTTGATATTAAGTTGTACTTTTGCACCCTTAAAAGTAAAATTTAAAACAGAAAATTATGAATCATTACGAAACTGTTTTCATTTTGAATCCCGTTTTATCTGATACTCAGATAAAGGAGACAGTAAAGAAGTTCGAGGACTATCTTGTTTCCAAAGGTGCCGAAATGATCTCAAAAGAAGACTGGGGGCTAAAAAAATTAGCTTACACAATTCAAAACAAAAAAAGTGGCTTTTACCACTTGTTTGAGTACAAAGTAGATGGACAATCAATTACTCCATTCGAATTAGAGTTCAGAAGAGATGATAGCGTTATGCGTTATTTAACTGTAGGTTTAGATAAACATGCAGCTGCTTGGGCTGAAAAGAGAAGAGTAAGAAATAACGCATCTAAAAAATAAAAGTTATGTCTATAGAACAACAAGCAAAAGGAGGTAAACAAGGTGATGTTCGTTACCTAACTCCATTAGATATTGACACAAAACAAGTAAAAAAATACTGTCGTTTTAAAAAGAATGGTATCAAGTATATTGATTATAAAGATGCTGATTTCTTATTATATTTAGTAAATGAACAGGGTAAAATTTTACCTCGTCGTTTAACTGGTACATCATTAAAATTTCAACGTAAAGTTTCTGTTGCTATTAAAAGAGCGCGTCACTTAGCTTTAATGCCTTATGTTGGCGATATGTTAAAATAAAACTGAAAGGAATCATGGAAATTATATTAAAACAAGACGTTGAAAACTTAGGTTTTATAGATGATGTTGTAACTGTAAAAAATGGTTACGGACGTAACTACTTAATTCCTCACGGATTTGCAGTATTAGCAACTAGTTCAGCAAAAAAAGTATTAGCAGAAACTTTAAAGCAAAGAGCTTTTAAAGAAGAGAAACTAATAAAAGATGCTACAAAAATTGCAAATGCAATTAAAGAATTAGAAATCAAAATCACAGCTAAAACAGGTGACGGTACTAAATTATTTGGATCAGTAAATAATGGTAATGTAGCTGAAGCTTTAGCTAAAGCAGGTCAAGAAGTTGATAAAAAATTCATTAAAGTTGAAGGTGGAAACATTAAGAGACTTGGTAAATACAATGCAACAATTCGTTTACACAGAGCTGTAATTGTTGAATTACCTATTGAAATTATAAGTGAAGCTAACTAATTAATTAGTTACTTAACAATACTAAAGACTCACTTTTATAGTGGGTCTTTTTTTATGTTTATTATTCTTGGGATTATGTAACTAAAATATTGTTTTAAGGTAGTTTGTCGTTATTTTAAAAGTTCAATTTGGGTTGCGTTATTCTTTCTAAACTTAGAAAATATAGTATATTTGAACCGCTCTTTTGAGCAATTTTTATGATTATTTATGAAATACAGACAACTTACTAAAGAACAATTTTTAGAATTACACAAAGAATTTGCTGAATTTTTGGCTACTCAACAAATTGATGTGAAGGAATGGGAAACCATTAAAACTGAGAAACCAGAAATGGCTGACGAAGAATTGGCTATTTTTAGTGATATTGTGTGGGAAAATGTGTTAAATAAAACTGAATATATTGAGCATATTTCAGCAAATCATATCAATTTATTTAAGTGCAATTCAAAAGAGATTATTCGCATTTATATTAAATTAAACGATGTTTCAAAAAGTTTTTTAAATGAAGTAGATTTTAATTGGTTTATGCAAAATCCTTTAAGTGACTCAATTGAATACTTTAAAGCTATTAAAAAATATCAAAAAGAAAGAAATATGGAGCTTTTTGAATTGATTGAAATGGGGGGGCATATTACAAAAGGAAACTTGTTTACTTCAATAAGTCAATTAATTCGGTAACTACTTTTGGCACTCCTGTAGAAGCAACTTCATTAATAATTGTTAAGTTATTAAAGCTGTTTTTAGTAATTAAAGGTTTTGGATCTATAAAATAAATAGGCGTATTTTGCTGTATGTAATTTACTAAATTGGCTGCAGGATACACTTGCATTGACGTTCCTACAATAAGTAACACATCGGCTTCAGAAACAATCTCAACTGCAGTATCTAACATTGGTACTTCTTCTCCAAACCATACAATATGAGGTCTTAATTGAAAATTTTCAGCACAAACGTCGCCAATATTTAAGTCTTTTTTCCAAGGGTAAATTAAATTCTTATTTTTGGTACTTCTTACTTTTAATAATTCACCGTGTAAATGGGTAATGTTTGAATTTCCAGCACGTTCATGTAAATCATCAACATTTTGGGTAACAATATTTACTTCAAAGTGTTTTTCTAATTCAACTAAGGCTAAATGACCTAAGTTTGGCTGCACATTAAATAATTGCGCTCTTCGTTTATTGTAAAAGTCGAGTACTAAATGTTGGTTACGTTGCCACCCCATAGGTGAGGCTACTTCCATAACATCATGGCCCTCCCATAAACCATCAGCATCTCTAAATGTTTTAATGCCGCTTTCGGCACTAATACCAGCTCCAGTAAGTACTACAATTTTCTTCATAATTCAAAAGTAAAATTTTATCTTTGAAAAAATATATATTTTAATGGTAGATTATAAATTTATTGAATATTTAGAAGATTTTGTAACGGATAACAGAAAAAATTTATTTAAAAAAGTATTGAATGACAGAACGCGTCATTTTACGGTAGCTATTGAAGATATTTTTCAACCTCATAATTCTAGTGCAATTGTTAGAAGTTGTGATATATTTGGAATACAAGATTTGCATGTAATTGAAAGTAAGTATGAATTTTATGCTTCAAACCAAGTCGCTAAAGGTGCCCAAAAATGGATTGATTTTTCGTTATACAACAAGCAAGACACCAACAATACATTAGCGTGTATTGATGATTTAAGAAGCAAAGGCTACCAAATTATAGCAACTACACCACATAACGAATCGTGTTATTTACAAGATTTTGATATTAGTAAAAAGTCGGCTTTCTTTTTTGGGGTTGAAAAACAAGGCTTATCTGAACACGTAATGAACAATGCCGACGGGTTTTTAAAAATTCCAATGGTTGGTTTTACTGAAAGTTTAAATATATCGGTTGCGGTAGCTATTATTCTTCAAAATTTAAACGATCGCTTAAAAAAATCGGATATTGATTGGCAATTATCAGATTTAGAGAAAAGTGAAATTTATTTAAAGTGGTTAAAGAAAACTATAAAAAGCATCAAAAAAATTGAAGCGCATTACCATGAGAAAATTGCTATTCAACAGTAATTTTATCGATAATAGCAATAGAATCACAATTTTTAACAATAAGCTCTATATTCTTTAGTTCTTTAGAACCTTTAATACTGTATTGATACAAGCAACTATCTAGCTTTATTTTATTTCCTAAATCTACATTTCCGCTGTTTAATATTTTTGAAACAGTAGTAGTGTCAAGTTGATAATAATGCATTGTAGCTATGGCTTCTTTAGAGAAAACACGTTCTTTTGTTCTAAGTGTTTTTAGTACACGAGCATTTGGACCATAATCAAAAGTGGTATTTTTTTTACCAAAAATAAAAATAACAATAATAATTCCGATAGTTAAACCTCCCAAAAAAAAAGGTAAGCGTTGTTTAAAAGTCATAGTTTATAAAAACAATAAATTAATATCTCGGTAAGGTAAGTTAAACCAATCTGCAACGGTTTTATTTGTTAAAATACCGTGGTAAAAATACATTCCTTTTTGCAAACTTCTATCATAACGTGCCGCA
Organism: uncultured Lutibacter sp.; assembly: GCA_965365125.1. Lineage (GTDB taxonomy): Bacteria > Bacteroidota > Bacteroidia > Flavobacteriales > Flavobacteriaceae > Lutibacter. The sequence continues at coordinate 5,009 of CBDUAL010000103.1, read as the reverse complement.
TTTTCAAAACCACCTTCTTCAGCAATACTTAAAAGGTAAGGTGTAAAAATATTACTTATTGATACTGAAGCTGTTCTAGAGTATCTTGAAGGTATATTTGGTACGCAATAATGAATAACACCGTGTTTGGTAATGGTTGGGTTTGCGTGTGTGGTAACTTCAGAAGTTTCAAAACACCCACCTCTATCTATACTAACATCAACAATTACAGCACCATCTTTCATTTTTTCAATCATACTTTCAGTAGCAATAATTGGAGATCTTGATACACCTCTAATAGCTCCAATGGCAATATCACAACGCATTAAGGCTTTTTGTAAGGTTTTTGGCTGAATAGTTGAAGTATAAATTGGATGTCCTAAGCGTTGTTGTAATGTGCGTAATTTGGTTAAGGAATTGTCAAAAACTTTTACACGAGCACCTAAACCTATGGCAGATCTGGCAGCAAATTCACCAACAGTTCCTGCGCCTAAAATTACTACTGAAGTAGGAGGTACGCCATTAATGTTTCCCATTAATAAGCCATTTCCACCGTTTACAGTACTCATTAGTTCAGCAGCAATTAAAATAGATGCTGTACCAGCAATTTCACTTAAAGATTTTACTACAGAGTAAATTCCGTGTTCATCTCTAATATAATCAAAAGCAATGGCAGTAATTCGTTTGCTAGCCAAGGCTTCAAAATATTTTTTTGTTTGTGTTTTTAGTTGTAGCGCAGAGAATAAAGTGCTTTGCGGATGAATCATTTCAATTTCATCTAACGATGGTGGTTCTACTTTTAAAATAATTTCACAACCAAAGGCTTCTTTAACATCGTAAGAAATTTTTGCTCCAGCTTCAGAATATTGTGAGTCTGTATAATTAGCACCATCACCAGCGCCGGTTTCAATCACAAATTTATGTCCTTGTGCTGTTAAAGCAGCAACTGCATCAGGTGTTAAGCAAACACGTTTTTCTTGATAATGGGTTTCTTTAGGTATGCCTATAACCAATTCACCTTTTTGCCGAATAATTTCAAGGGTTTCTTCTTGTGGTATTAGTTCTTGATGACTAAATGGTGAAGTAATTTTTTTACTCATTATTACTAAGTTCTATGGTTCGTAGTTGATTTTCGTTCGCTGTAATGGTAATTGTTACAGCATTTAAAGGTAGTAAATTTTCCACTTTATTTGGCCATTCAACTAAACACCAACTATTACTGTAAAAATATTCTTCTACTCCCATATCTAAAGCTTCTTCTTCATCATCAATTCTATAAAAGTCAAAATGAAATACTTTCTCGCCATTTTCAGCATGATATTCGTTTACTAATGAAAAAGTTGGAGAGCTTACATTATCAGCAACTCCTAATTGTTTTACAATTTCTTTTATTAAAGTTGTTTTACCAACCCCCATACTTCCATAAAAAAGCAATACGTTGTTTTTAGCGTTTTTAATTACTTCGGAAGCAATTTTAGGTAATTCGTCTAAAGTATAGTTTTTAGTCATACTTAATGCTCTTATTTTTTAGTTAACCACTATTCTTGTCAAAATATATTTTAGTTATTTTTAACAATAATACAAATAAACAATATAAGTTACTTAGGAACAAATATAGCGCACGGAATAATCATTTCTTCCAATGAAATACCTCCGTGTTGGTAGGTGTTTTTATAATATTTCACAAAATGATTGTAATTATTTGGGTATGCGAAAAAATAATCTTCCTTAGCAAAAATAAACGAACTACTCATATGAATAGCAGGTAATTTAATGTCTTTAGGATCTTTTACTGCAAACACTTCTTTTTGTTCGTAGGTTAAACTTCGGCCTGTTTTATAGCGTAAATTAGAACTGATATTTTTATCTCCAATAACTTTTGAAGGAACTTTTGAATTTATTGTACCGTGATCGGTAGTAATAATTAATTTCATTCCTAATTTTTGTGCCTTTTGAATCATTTCTAACAACGGAGAGTTTACAAACCAACTGTTAGTTAACGATCTATACGCTTTATCATCGCTTGCCAATTCTTTAATAACTTCCATTTCAGTTTTGGCATGTGAAAGCATATCTACAAAATTATACACAACAACCGTTAAATCATTTTCTTTTTCATTGTTGAAATTATCGGCTAATTGTTTTCCGTTTTTAAGCGTTGTAATTTTATGGTAGCTAAATTTTATATCTTTTCTTAAGCGTTGTAATTGCGCTTGTAAAAATGCTTCTTCATGTAAGTTTTTGCCACCTTCATCCGTGTCATCTTTCCAAAGCATTGGATGTTGTTGAGCCATTTCTAAAGGCATTAAACCTGAGAAAATTGAATTTCTTGCATATTGAGTTGCGGTAGGTAAAATACTAAAATAAGGAACTTCTTCTTGCTTTTTATAGAATTTATTAATGGTTTTTTCAATAATATTAAACTGGTCATAACGTAAATTATCAATTACTACAACTAAGGTTCCATTTGATTTTGATATTTCTGGTAGAATTAATTTTTTAAATAAATTATTGGATAATATAGGAGCGTCCTCTTCATTATTTACCCAATCAATGTAATTTTTTTTAATGAATTTAAAAAACAAAGAATTTGCTTCTTGCTTTTGACTTTCCAAAATTTCAACCATTCCAGTATCACTAATGTTTTCGAGTTCTAATTCCCAATACACTAATTTTTTATACACATCAATCCATTCTTCATAAGAATTTACCATGGCTAAATCCATTGCAATTTTTCTAAATTCTTGTTGATAATTGGAAGTTGTTTTTTCAGAAACCAATCGAGAATGATCCAAATTCTTTTTTAAGCTTAACAATATTTGATGTGGATTTACAGGTTTTATTAAATAATCTGCAATTTTATTACCAATGGCATCTTCCATAATATACTCCTCTTCACTCTTGGTAATCATTACAATAGGTAAATTAGGAAGCTTACTTTTTATTTCAGTCAATGTTTCTAAACCACTCAATCCTGGCATATTTTCATCTAAAAAAACCATATCGTAATTATGTACATCACACATATCAATAGCATCAGCACCATTGGTACATTTTGTTACTGAATACCCTTTTTTTTCTAAAAAAAGAATGTGTGGTTTTAATAAATCTATCTCATCATCAACCCATAAAATGTTTATCTCACTCATATTGTTATCTTTGTAGTACTTTTAAAATAAAATAGTTTTGACCGAAAAAAAAACGAACAAACTCAAAATATTAAACGACCCAATTTACGGTTTTATTACGATTCCGAATGCTTTAATTTACGATTTGATAGAACATCCTTATTTTCAACGTTTAAGGAGGGTTTCACAAATGGGCTTATCGTACTTGGTATATCCAGGTGCGCATCATACGCGTTTTCATCATGCCATTGGTTGTATGCATTTAATGCAAAAAGCGGTCCAAATATTACAATTTAAAGGTGTAAAAATTTCCGAAGATGAAGCAAACGCCGTTTATATTGCAATTTTATTACACGATATTGGTCATGGTCCTTTTTCACATGCCTTAGAACAAAGTATTGTAACAGGCATTCATCACGAAGCTATTTCATTAAAATTTATGGAAGCTTTAAATGATGAATTTGATGGGCAATTAGCATTGGCTATTCAAATTTTTAAGGGTAATTACCATCGTAAGTTTTTATATCAATTGATAGCTAGTCAGTTAGATATGGATCGACTAGATTATTTAAAACGTGACAGTTTTTATACAGGTGTTGCTGAAGGAAATATCAACTCTGAACGTTTAATTGTGATGTTAAATGTAAAAGACGATAAATTAGTTGTTGAAGAGAAAGGAATTTATTCCGTTGAAAAATTTATTGTAGCTCGCAGATTGATGTATTGGCAGGTTTATTTACATAAAACAGGTTTAGTAGCCGAAAAATTATTGGTAAAAGTATTAAAACGTGCTAAGGAATTGGTATCTCAAGGTGTTGAATTGCCTGCAAGTAAGGCATTTACATATTTTCTAGAACACAAAATAAACAATGATAATTTTACGTTTAATACCTTAAAAATATTTTCAAGATTAGATGATTATGATGTGTTATCAGCAATTAAAGAGTGGATTGCTAATGAAGATATGGTGCTTTCTAAACTTTGTGAGACCCTAATAAACAGACAGTTACCAAAGGTTGTTATTCAAAATACTCCTTTTTCTCAATTAGAAATTAATGAAGTGAATACTAGTGTAAAGGAAACGTTTCATCTTTCAACAGAAGAATTAGATTATTTTGTGTACCATGGAGAAATTAGCAATCAGGCTTATGATGCAACCCAAAATAATATTCAAATTTTGTTCAAAAATGGTGATATAAAAGACATCACAGCAGCTTCAGACCACCTTAATATAAAGGCTTTATCAAAACCTGTGTATAAGTACTACATGTGTTACCCAAAGAAATAGGTAGAATTGAAGTTTTTTTTTACTTTTGTCACAATGAAATTTAAAGCAAGTCAAATAGCAGAAATTTTAGAAGGAGAGGTTGTAGGCGATGAAAATGCAGAAGTAAACCAGCTTTCTAAAATTGAAGAAGGGGAAAATGGATCATTAACTTTTCTATCAAATCCAAAATATACGGAATACATTTATACTACAAAGGCTACAATAGCTATTGTAAATAAAGATTTTTTACCTGAAAAAGAAATTAAAGCAACACTTATTAAAGTTCCAGATGCTTACAAAGCATTTTCAAAATTGCTAGAATTTTACAATCAAGTTAAAATGAATAAATCTGGAATTGAGTCTCCTTCATACATAAATGAGTCTTCAACAGTTGGAGAAAACTTATATTTAGGAGCTTTTTCTTATATAAGTAACAATGTTACTATTGGTAACAATGTAAAGATTTTTCCAAATGCTTATATAGATGATAATGTAAAAATAGGTGATAACACTGTTATTTTTGCAGGTGCTAAAATTATGTCAGATACCGTAATTGGAAATAACTGTGTTATTAATGCAGGCGCAATTATAGGGGCAGACGGTTTTGGTTTTGCACCTAATGAAAAAGGAGAGTA
>CBDUAL010000102.1:0-9350 GCA_965365125.1 uncultured Lutibacter sp. | reverse complement strand
ATTATATAATTTAGTATAGAAATTATTTGTACTCTAAATTCATCAAAAATTTGTATATTGTTGTACTAATACTTCTTCTAAAGAATGAACTTATGGAACATAACTCTAGTCTAACAAAAGAGGAACTTCTAATTAAAATTAACCAATTAGAGTCTAAAGTTTCTCAATTAGAAGAATCTTTAGATACAACTTCTCAAAAACTAATTGAAGATAGTATAATAGAAAACAATCAATTTCTTAAATCAAAACGGCAAGTAACTAATCGTGCAATACACAAAAAGGAGGAAGCTAAAAAGGTTTTAAAACAAAGTGAAGCTAATGTTAAAACAAAACTAAAAGCCATCACAGAACCTCAGGGAACTATTGGAGAACTTGAACTATCGGATATTATTGATGTTGAAGTGTTACAATCTATTATGAATGATTTTTATCAACTCACAGGAATGTTGGGCGCTGTAGTTGATCTATCAGGAAATGTGCTTGTTGCCGTAGGGTGGCAAGATATCTGTACTAAATTTCACCGTTGTAATTCCGATACGCTTAAAAACTGTATAGAAAGTGATATCATACTTACTAAAGGAGTACCTGAAGGTACATTTAAAGCTTACCGCTGTAAAAATAATATGTGGGACATTGTTACTCCTATTATAGTTGGAGAAAAGCATGTTGGAAATGTTTTTATGGGACAGTACTTTTTACAAGATGAAGAACCTGATATTGACTTTTTTAAAGAGCAAGCCAAAAAATACGGATTTAATGAAAAAGAATATCTAACTGCACTTAACCGGGCACCTCGTTTTAGTAAAGAAGAAGTTAATGCTGGTATGAAATTCTACTCTAAACTTGCTAAACTTATATCAAACTTAAGTTACAGTACTATACAACAATCTAAATTACTTGCTAAACAAAAAATATCAGAACAATCACTTCAAGAAAGTAAAGAAAGATTTGAGTTGGCAATGGCTGCTGCCAAAGATGGTATTTACGACTGGAATTTTGAAACAAACGAAATTTACTATTCTCCAGGATGGAAAAATATGTTAGGCTATAATGATGATGAACTCCCTAATAATTTAGCTGTATGGAAAAAATTAACCGAACCAAAAGATCTTGAGCGGTCTTGGAATATAATACAGCAATTAATAAACAATCAACGCAACCGTTTTGAAATAGAATATAAAATGAAGCATAAAAACGGGCATTGGGTTGATATTCTTTCGCGTGCTGAAGCTGTTTTTAATAATAAAGGCAAAACCATTAGAATGGTGGGAACTCATGTAGATATTTCAGAAAGAAAGCTCGAAGAAAAAATTCTTGATATTGAATTAAAATTATTTGAATACGCAGTTAACCATTCTGAAGAAGAATTACTTCAGAAATTTTTAGATGAAGCTGAAAAACTCACCAATAGCACTATTGGATTTTACCATTATATTGAAGAAGATCAAGAATCTATTTCACTTCAAACATGGTCTTCAAATACAATAAATTCCATGTGTAATAGAACTACTAACGTTGAACATCACTACCCTATTTCTAAAGCAGGAGTTTGGGTTGATTGTATAAGAGAGCGTAAACCTGTAATTCATAATCACTATGTAAATTTACCTCATAAAAAAGGGTTACCTGAAGGACATGTACCCATTGTACGTGAATTAGTTGTTCCTGTAATAAGAGATAACCAAATTGTTGCAGTTCTTGGTGTTGGAAATAAAAATTCAAATTACAACGATACAGATGTTAAAATAACTCAACGTTTAGCTGATCTTGCTTGGGAAACAGCAATTAGAAAACAAGCCGAAGAAAAACTAAAAAACACATTTGATATTTCACCTAGTATTATTGCTAAAGCTAATGTAAAAACAGGTTATTTTGTGGATGTTAACCAAGCAGTAACAAGAATATTAGGCTATTCTATTGAAGAATTTACATCCAAACCATTCATGGAATTTATTCATCTAGAAGATAGACAAAGAACCCTTTATGAAATTACAGAGCAAATGAATGGCAATAAAACAACTTTTTTTGAAAATCGCTATTTGTGTAAAGATGGTTCTTATAAATGGTTGGCTTGGCACAGTACAAAAGCAGATCAACATGGAATAGTAACAACAATAGCCTCTGATATCACAGGCTATAAAATAGCACAATTAAAACTAAGTCAAAGCACTCAACTACTCGAAGCCTCACAGTCAATTGCTAAAGTTGGCGGATGGGAATTAGACCTTTCCAACAATAAATTATTTTGGACAGCTGAGACATATCGTATTCACGATACATCTCCAGAAGAGTTTACCTGTACAGTAGATAAAGCTATTGAATTTTACCTACCTAAATGTCAAGTAATTATATCTGAAGCTGTAAACACAGCAATAGAAAAAGGAAAAGCATTTGATCTAGAACTTCAAGTTAAGACTAATAAAGGTCGTATTATTAATGTACGTGTTACAGCAGAAGTAACTCTATGGAATGAAATACCAATAAAATTAACAGGAATATTTCAAGATATAACTGAACAAAAAAAGGCCGAAAGCAAAGTACGTGCTGCCGAAGAAAAACTAAAAAACACATTTGATATTTCACCTAGTATTATTGCTAAAGCTAATGTAAAAACAGGTTATTTTGTGGATGTTAACCAAGCAGTAACAAGAATATTAGGCTATTCTATTGAAGAATTTACATCCAAACCATTCATGGAATTTATTCATCTAGAAGATAGACAAAGAACCCTTTATGAAATTACAGAGCAAATGAATGGCAATAAAACAACTTTTTTTGAAAATCGCTATTTGTGTAAAGATGGTTCTTATAAATGGTTGGCTTGGCACAGTACAAAAGCAGATCAACATGGAATTGTAACAGCTATAGCTTCTGACATTACCGAGCAAAAGAAAGCCGAAGGTAATATCAGAAAACTTTCTACAGCCGTACAACAAAGCCCATCAATAATAGTTATTGCTGATACTAAAGGAAAGTTAGAGTACGTAAACCCAAAATTTACTGAATTAACGGGTTACACTAGCTCTGAAGCAATTGGCCAAGCATCAAATATTCTAAAATCAGGCAAACAAGATGCCGAATTTTATAAAGAACTTTGGACAACTGTAGAATCTGGAAACGTATGGAGAGGGCAATTTCGTAATAAAAAGAAAAACGGAGAATTGTTTTGGGAAGCAGCTTCAATCTCTGCTATTTTGAATGAATCAGGAAAAATTATCAATTTCATTAAAATAGGTGAAGATATTACTCAGCAAAAAAAGACTGAAGAAAAACTTACTATTGCCTTAGAAAAAGCATTGGAAAGTGATCGGCTTAAGAGTGCATTTCTTTCTAATATGAGTCACGAAATACGAACTCCTATGAATGGAATTTTAGGTTTTATAAATTTGCTTAACAAACCTAATTTAAGTCAGTCTCAAATTAGTGAATATTCAGCCATTATAAACAAAAGTGGTGATCGGTTATTAAATACCATTAACGATATTATTGATATTTCGAAAATTGAAGCAGGTGAAGTTATTATTTCTATAGCTGAAACTCCTATAAACACTTTAATTGAAGAACTCTATTCTTTCTTTTTACCTGAAGCAACCCGCAAAGGTTTAACATTGAAATTAGCACCTTTAATTTCAAAAGAAAATTTATCTATAAATACGGATAGTCATAAACTACATGGAATACTAACAAACCTTATTAAAAATGCAATTAAATATTCCAAAGAAGGTACCATAACATTGGGTTATTTATTTAAGCAGAATTTTATTGAATTTTATGTAAAAGATTCAGGAATTGGCATCCCTAAAAATAGGTTGCAAGCTATATTTAATCGTTTTGAGCAAGCTGATATTGAAGACGCTAACGTGTTTGAAGGCTCAGGTTTAGGACTGGCAATATCAAAGGCTTATACCAATATGCTTGGAGGAGAAATTTCAGTTGAGTCTACAGAAGGCATTGGTTCTACATTTAAATTTACAATACCCCATAATAATAAAAACATTGAAATGGAAAAACAATTTGATTACACTGAAAATATTATTTCAAAAATAGAACATTTAAATTTACTTATTGTTGAAGATGATGTTGTAAGCTCTTATTTTTTAGAAACAATTTTAGAAGATGATTTCAAAAAAATTAACATCGTAGAAAATGGTATTGACGCAATTGAATACTGTAAAAATAATCAAGATGTTGATTTGGTTTTAATGGATATTAAAATGCCCGTAATGAACGGATATGATGCCACAAAAGAAATAAGAAAGTTCAACAAAAATTTACTTATTATAGCGCAAACTGCTTATGCAATGCAAGGAGACAAAGAAAAAGCAATTGAAGCTGGCTGTAATGATTATATTGTGAAACCAATTAATAAAGAATTACTTTTAAAAACTATTTATAAACTTATAGAATTTAATGATCAATAATTTTCTGTAGTAATGCCAGGTAAATTATGTAAATAGAAAAGTTAATCTGAACTATTTTTTTAAGTTTTTATGGGTATTTAAGTAAGTTATGTTATTTTAAAACCCTCCCATAAAGTGTCTTATAAATAAATTTATTGCTTTATAATTATTAAAAATTCCTTTAAAAGTAGTAAATTAGTATACCTCTCGCCCAACTATTTCAATTTAATTTAAATACCGTTAAGATGAAACTTACATTTTTTGGTGGAGCAGGAACCGTAACAGGGTCAAAAATTCTATTAGAAGTAAATTATAAAAAGATTCTGATTGATTGCGGTCTTTTTCAAGGTATAAAAGAACTTCGAAAAAAAAATTGGGAAGCACTTCCTATTGACTTAACTAATTTAACCTGCGTTCTATTAACACATGCGCATCTTGATCATTCAGGATACTTACCTTTATTAATTAAAAATGGCTATAAAGGTGCTGTTTATTGCACAAAACCAACAAAATATTTAACCGAAGTAATACTGTTAGATAGTGGTAAAATTCATGAAGAAGATGCCAAAAGAGCCAATAAATATAATTATACCAAACACAACCCTGCAAAACCATTGTACACCATTAAAGATGCAAAGGAAGCCATTGATAGAATTAAATGTTTTGAATTTAATAAGTGGCATTCTATAGATGAACATATTCAGTTTAAATTTATAAATAGCGGACATATATTAGGAAGTGCTTTTATTCTTTTAAAAATTAATAAAAAAATCATTGTTTTTTCAGGTGATGTTGGAAGAAAAAATCCGATCATCTTAAATCCTTTTGAATATATTGAACATGCCGACTATTTAGTTGTTGAATCTACCTATGGAAATAGAATTCATAAAAATGAAATAATTTCTGATGAATTATTAAAATACATACATCACACCTATTCAAAAGGTGGTATCTTAATAATTCCAACGTTTTCTGTTGAAAGAGCACAAGAAATCATCTATTTACTAAGCATTTTAAAACAAAATAAACAACTCCCTAAAATACCTATTTATTTAGATAGTCCAATGGGAGTAGATGCAACTCAAATTTATTATTCACACCCAAGTCATCATAAACTAACTCAAAAAGATATTACTAATATGCGATTAACAGTTCAGTTAATAAGTAATATACATACTTCAAGAACAATAGTAAATGACAAAAACCCAAAAATTGTATTGGCTGGAAGTGGTATGATTACTGGTGGACGCGTTTTACACTATTTAGAACATTTAATTGAAAACAAAAAAAACTCAATATTATTAGTTGGCTTCCAAGCAAATGGTACCAGAGGAAGATCTTTACTTTCTGGAGATAGTGAATTGAAATTTTTCGGAAAATACCATAAAATAAATGCTGAAGTTTTTAAAATAAATGAATTCTCAGGACATGCAGATCAACGCGAATTGCTTGATTGGTTGCAACATTTTAAATCCCCTCCACAGCTAACATTCATAAATCATGGAGAACCACACGAAAGTCAGGCGTTGAATATAAAAATAAAAAGTGAATTACACTGGAATTGTACCGTTGCAAAAATGAATACCGTTTACTATTTAAATTAAACCTTAATTAAACCAAATGGTAAAGTATTTAATTTTTGAAATGTCAGGTATTTGCTCAAGAGAAATTTCTTCTCTACTAAATTTACTAATTCCAAGTTCTTCTTTATCAATGGCAATTGTTGCATTTAATTCATCAATATAAAGCGTTGCCGAATTTAAGGTAGTTTCAACTTTATTAATTTTATAATTGATATTAATATCTTTAAAGGTCGATTGTAAACCAATTCCTTTCTCGGTGATGAAGTCGATACCAAATAATTGAATACTTTTCAATCTCGAAGTTGAATCATTTTGTTCAACAGGAACAATAGATAGTAATTTTTGTCCTTCTTCAGAAAAAATTTCATATTCATCATTCGCATTAAAAAAAGAATCTTCTTCATTTTCATCTAAATCTGCCAAATGGGTCACAATAGAATCATTCACAAAAATAGATTTTAAATCTTGAACCGTTGTTTTTGTACTTAAAAGTCCAACTTTTCCCTTTTTAATTAAATATTTGTTTTCATTTGAACATTGAACCAACATTATTGATAATATAAAAATGTAAAAAATATTTTTTATAGCAACCATAAGCAATTTAATATGTTTCTTATAAATAGTAATAACGTCTAATTTTTTAAAATATTAGACCTTTATAGCACTCTTTTTAAAATCCCTAACACTCCTCTAATAAATGTAGCGCTTGTAACTACTTTTAATATTGGATTCATACGGGTACTTCTTCTACTCTTTGAGGAAGCACTCGATTTTTTTTCCATTTCTTTTTTTCTAGCCTCAACTTCTTCCTTTTCGTTTATCTTCTCAATCTTATCATTCAATATTTCATAAGCACTTTCTCTATCAATTGCTTCATCATATTTATAAAATAACCGAGAATTGTCGATTAATTCTTTAATTTCATTTGTTGAAAGTACATCCATCCTACTCATAGGTGCACGCATCATAGTTGCTGCTAAAGGGGTTGGTCTACCTTTTTCATTTAAAACGGATATAAAAGCTTCTCCAATTCCTAACTGAGTAAGCGTTTCGTCAACATCGTAATATTCAGAGTTTGGATAATTTTCTGAAGCCAATTTTATCGCTTTTCTATCTTTAGCGGTAAACGCTCTTAAAGCATGTTGAATTTTCAAACCTAATTGTGCCAATACATCTTCTGGAACATCTTTTGGGTTTTGAGTTACAAAAAATATTCCAATTCCTTTTGAACGAATTAATTTAATAATACTTTCAATTTGAGATAATAAAGCTTTTGAAGCTTCATCAAAAATTAAATGCGCTTCATCAATAAAAATAACCAATTCTGGTTTTCCACTATCACCTTGTTCTGGAAAAGTTGAATAAACTTCCGCTAGCAATTGCAACATAAATGTAGAAAATAGCTTTGGTTTATCTTGAATATCTGTTAAGCGCAATATAGAAATAATCCCTTTCCCATCTTCATTAGTTCTAACTAAATCTTGTACGTCAAACGAACGTTCTCCAAAAAATAAATCACCACCTTGTTGTTCAATCTCTATTATTTTTCTTAATATAGCTCCGGTGCTAGCTGTAGAAATTCTACCGTATTCAGCCTGTAATTCTTCTTTTCCTTCAGCAGTAGCAAATTGTAAAACCTTTCTAAAATCTTTTAAATCTAATAATGGTAATTTATGATCGTCACAATATTTAAAAATAATAGAAACAATACCTGTTTGAGTAGCTGTTAAATCCAATATTCTAGAAAGTAATACAGTTGCACGTAAACGAACTCCATTTTGCTCAGAAATCGTTAATAATTCAACAGGGAAATTTTTAGCATCAAAAGGCAAGCCTATTGCTTCGTGTCGTTCATCAATTTTTGCGTGACCAGGACTTGCTTGTGCCAAACCACTTAAATCTCCTTTAATATCCATTAATAATACAGGAACCCCCTTTTCTGAAAGGTTTTCAGCCATCACCTGTAAAGATTTTGTTTTACCTGTACCTGTTGCACCTGCAATTAATCCGTGCCTATTCAATGTTTTTAAAGGAACCTTAACAAATGCATCTTTAACGGTTTTACCATCTAACATTGCCGACCCAAACACTAAATAATCTCCTTTTGTTTTGTAGCCTTCAGTAATATGATTAAAAAAAACTTCCTTTCTGTCCATTCTTAATATTTTTGATAAAAATAAGATATATAAACCAAATTAAAAATTTGAATAGAAATTAAGTTGAAAAATTTCTTTATCACTAGTTATCACTATATTTGCAGCATGATTAATGAAGAAACACAGCAACTAATTAATAAAGGTGAAATGCTTCCACTAATGGAGGAGTTTTACACCATTCAAGGCGAAGGATTTCATACGGGAAAAGCGGCATATTTTATAAGAATTGGTGGTTGTGATGTTGGCTGCCATTGGTGCGATGTTAAAGAAAGCTGGGATGCTGATTTACACCCTCCAACACTTACAGATATTATTGTTAACAATGTAAAAAAAGAGGCAAATACGGTTGTTATTACAGGTGGAGAGCCTTTAATGTGGAGTTTAGATTACATTACAACTAAACTTCAAAGTAACAAGCTTAGAACTCATATTGAAACCTCAGGAGCATATCCATTAAGTGGTGTATGGAACTGGATTTGTTTATCTCCTAAAAAAACAAAATTACCTCTGGAAGGTATTTATCCAGAAGCCCATGAATTAAAAATCATTATTTCGAACAAGCACGATTTTAAATTTGCTGAAGAACAGGCTGCTAAAGTTGCTGGTACTTGTGAATTATTTTTACAACCTGAGTGGAGTAAAAGAGATAAAATTACACCTAGTATTGTTGAATATGTCATGAAAAATCCACAATGGAAAATTTCATTACAAACACATAAATATTTAAATATTCCTTAAATAGTTTTTAACTTTTGAAGCACTAAAGCATAAATCTTTTCAAATTGTGCTTCTAAAGTTAAATCTGAATTATCAATTGCTATAGCATCTTCAGCCATTAACAAAGGTGAATCTTCCCTTGTAGAATCTATAAAATCTCTGTATTCAACATTTTTTAAAATTTCATCATAAGTTACTTGATCACCTCTTTCTATCAATTCATCATATCTACGCTGTGCACGGGTGTTAGCTGAAGCATTCATGAATAATTTTAATTCAGCATTTGGAAAAACAACCGTTCCAATATCACGACCATCCATTACAACACCTTTTTTCAAGCCCATTTTTTGTTGCTGTTGAACTAAAGATTTACGAACTTCACTAATTTCGCTGATCGATGATGGCCAGAGTGACAGTCGTCCTTTGGAAAACATCTGGCGGCCCAGTTTCAAAGAATAGCGCCAATTTCCGGATTTCCATTCATCCAGAAGTTT
>CBDUAL010000101.1:0-9373 GCA_965365125.1 uncultured Lutibacter sp. | reverse complement strand
AAAACAATCAATCGTATCAATTTATAGATTACATTGAAACGGTTGATTTTCAATATTTAGAGGTTGAAAATCAGTCAATTATTTTTGAAAACACAAAAAAATCGAATAAAGTTGTTTATAAGTTAATCGAGTCAAAATTTGTTGAGTATGCAAAATAAGGACATAAAATTTTTTTGTTTAAATTGAATTCATTTGTGTATATTTGAGACGATTTAATCTTTATATTAAATGTTGCAAAATAAGAACATAACAAGCCTTACAAAAACATACAGACAGTTGTTTGAATGTTTAATGTTCTTTAATTCGCTTTCATAATTCCATAGCACTACATTTTAAATTATTTATTCAGATTTTTCTGATGATTAACGTATTTATTTAATTATGAAAACAGTACACACAGCAATAAATCCAGAAAGACCAGCTTCTGCTGAAGGAAATTTTTATCAACCAATAACAAGCGCTATTGGTCCAGGAATGAATGAGCGCATTCAAAAATTGCGAAAATTAAGTTTTGAAACAATGCCTTCATTATCTATAGAACGAGCTTTAATTCAAACAAAATTTTATAAAGAAAACTTCGGAAAATATGCCATTCCGGTATTAAGAGGTTTGAATTTTTTAGAAATATGTAAGCAAAAAACCATTTACTTAGGTGAAGGAGAATTGATTGTTGGTGAACGTGGTCCAAAACCAAAATCTGTTCCAACTTTTCCTGAACTTACCTGTCATAGTGTTGAAGATTTTCAGGTATTAAACACACGCGAAATGCAGCGTTATACCATTTCACAAAAAGATATTGATACCTATGAACAAGAAGTAATTCCGTATTGGGCTGGTAAAACAATGCGCGAACGTATTTTTAGTCATGTACCTAAGGAATGGAGTAGAGCCTACGAAGCAGGTTTATTTACCGAATTTATGGAGCAACGCGCACCAGGGCACACAGCCTTAGATGGAGCCATTTATAAAACGGGAATGCTTGGTTATAAGGAGAGAATTCAGAAGGAACTTGAAAAACTTGATTTCTTAAATGATCCTGAGGCTACAGATAAAAAAGAGCAGTTAGAAGGAATGAAGATTTCTTGTGACGCCGTAATTGTATTTGCTGAACGTCATGCTGCGTTGGCTGAAGAGCAAGCGAAAAAAGAGTTGAATCCACAACGAAAAGCTGAACTGTTAAAAATAGCTGAGGTTTGCCGTTGGGTTCCTGCTAACGCTCCTCGTAATTTTCACGAATCCATTCAAATGTATTGGTTTGTTCACCTAGGAACTATTACCGAATTAAATGGTTGGGACGCGATGAATCCCGGTCATTTTGATCAACATTTAACACCTTTTTATGAAAAAGAAATTGCAGAAGGCACGTTAACCAGAGAAGAAGCAAAGGAATTATTAAGCTGTTTTTGGATTAAAGTCAACAATCATCCAGCGCCTCCAAAAGTGGGGATTACCGCAAAAGAAAGTGGTACTTACAACGATTTTACCAATATAAATATTGGAGGAGTAAAACGAGACGGCTCAGATGGTGTAAGTGAAGTTTCATACATTATGTTAGAAATTGTTGAAGAATTACATGTGTTACAACCAGGGAATTCGGTACATATAAGTTCAAGAACTCCCAATCGGTTTTTAACAGCAGCTTGTAAAGTTATTCGTCAAGGACATGGTTATCCTTCTATTTTTAACCCAGATATTTATATTCCTGAAATGTTGCGCCAAGGGAAATCGTTAGAAGATGCTCGTGAAGGCGGTTGTAGTGGTTGTATTGAAGTGGGGGCTTTTGGTAAAGAAGCCTATATTTTAACGGGGTACTTAAATGTTCCAAAAATTATTGAAATCACGTTAAATAACGGTATCAACCCACTAACAGGAAAAAGAGCAAGTATTGAAACTGGTGATCCTAGAAATTTTAAAACATACAATGAGTTGTACAATGCTTTTAAAAAACAACTGAATTATATTGTAAATCAAAAGATTTTAGTGAGTAATTATATCGACAGCATGTTCGCAAAATACAGCCCGGCTACATTTTTATCGGTGGTTATTGAAGATTGTATTTCAAAAGGAAAAGATTATTACAACGGTGGGCCACGTTACAATACAAATTACATTCAATGTACTGGTTTAGGTACGGTTACCGATAGTTTGTCAACCTTAAAAAAACATGTGTTTGAAGAGCGAAACTTTTCTATGGAAACCATTTTAAATGCCGTTTCAAAGAATTTTGAAGGCGAAGAAATTTTACGTCAAACTATTTTAAATAAAACACCTTTTTATGGAAATGATGACCATTATGCCGATGCTATAGCCTTGCAAGTTTATAACGATTTGTTTGAAGCTATTGATGGAAAACCAAATATAAAAGGAGAATCATTTCATTTAAATATGTTGTCTACCACCTGCCACGTATATTTTGGAAAAGTAATGGGAGCAACTCCAAATGGGCGATTGGCACATAAATCTATTTCAGACGGAACTTCTCCGTCGCACGGTGCTGATACCAATGGACCATCGGCTGTTATTAAATCATTAACAAAGTTAGATCAAACCAAATCGGGTGGTACTTTATTAAATCAACGGTTTTTACCAAGCTTGTTAAAGCGCGATGAAGATATTCTAAAATTAGGCAGTTTGGTGCGCAGTTATTTTGCGTTGGGCGGACATCATATTCAGTTCAATATTGTGGATACCGCAACATTATATGCAGCCCAAGAAAACCCAGAAGATTACAAAGATTTGTTGGTGAGAATGGCTGGTTATAGCGATTATTTTAACGATATGAATGCCGATTTACAACAAGAAGTAATTGATAGAACTGAAAATGATTCGTTTTAAATGACAACAGGTTTAATTAATATGTAACGTCAGTTCGAGTGGTTTTTCGAAATGAAATGAAGAAAAAAAGGATTGAGAACTGTTTGATTTTGATGATGATTTTTCGATACACTTCTCTCGAGGTTGAAGCACTTGAAGTGAGGTTTTAGTATGAACTATAATAATCAAAGTGAATAAATGAATACAGGTTTAATTTTCGATATAAAAAAATACGCCATTAATGATGGCCCAGGAATACGTTTAACCGTTTTTTTTAAAGGCTGTAATTTATCGTGTAAATGGTGTCACAATCCTGAAAGTATGTCTCCAAAGGTGCAAAAAATGTACAATGCTTCTAAATGTATTGGTGCATTAAAATGTTTGGATAATTGCCCAAATGATGCGTTGGTCATGACTTCAGAAGGAATAGTTACAGATTTTAATAGTTGTAATTTATGCGGAAAATGCGCTGAGGTTTGTCCAACAAAAGCATTTGAAATGCTTGGCTCCTCTATTTTAATTTCAGATTTAATGAAAGAAATTGATAACGAAGCCGTTTTCTTTGATCAATCAGGTGGTGGCGTTACATTTTCTGGAGGTGAACCTTTAATGCATTCAAACTATTTATTAGAAGCATTGAAAGCTTGTGGGGAAAGAATGTATCATAGAGTGGTAGATACTACCGCTTTTTCATCACAAGAAACGCTATTAGAAGTAGCTAAACATACGGAGTTATTTTTGATAGATTTAAAAGTAATGAATACTGAAAAGCATAAAGAGTTTACGGGTGTTAGTAATGAAAAAATCTTATCCAATATTACTGAACTAGCGAAAACAGATTGTGAAATTATTTTTAGAATTCCTTTAATTGAAGGCGTAAATACTTCAGAAGAAAATATTTTAAAAACCGCTGACTTTATGAATTCTTTGGAAGGAAATAGAACCGTTGTTAATTTACTTCCTTATCATAATATTGCTGAAAATAAGCATGTAAAATTAGGACAGTCAGCTCATTTTGAAGTTTTTGAAACACCTTCGGAAGCTAAGATTAAAGAGCTTATTTTACTCTTTAAAAATAAGGGTATAATAGCTACAGTTGGTGGTTAGTTTACCTAAAATTCCATTTGGTGTAACTCATAGAACTTTCTAATTTAGTTTCTAAAGAATCTTCCAATTCAGGGAAAAAATCGATGCCTGTTTTTTGTTCTATTTCATCAATAGAAACCACAAATTGATGCAATCCTTTTTCTGAATCTTTGTGTGGAATTAAAAAAGCAACTGCTTTAATTTCAGGTTCTTGGTAGTCTAAAACTATTTTATAAAAGTACTTTGGAACTGCAACTTTTTCGTTTCCAATACGTTTTAAATTTTGAGTTAATATTCCGCCAGTAACCACATATAATTTTCCATGTTTTTTTGCCCAATAACGTACTTTTTGTTCTAGTCTATTCCAAACGCCACTATTAAATTCATAAGTTTGAGGCGTAACATTGCTCATTAAAAAAGTTTCATCAAAGGCTTCTTTAGAAAATTTTCGGTCACCTGCAGGGCATAAATGACCTTTATTGTAACCCGAGTTTTTATAATTTCTGTACGAAGCGCTTTTGGTGCTTATTTGAGGGTCTTCAACAAAATAAGGACGTTTAAAATTAGCACTTTTTATATGTGAACTTTCTAATTCATAAGCAACCCATTCAGCTTGTTCAAAATCTTCATTGTAAGAAACTGCATAAAAATTGTGATGCGCTATTTCACCTGTGGTTGAAGTTGGTAAAAAGCTAGTTGCTGAGGTGCTTTTAGTGTTATTGCTAACTGAAACTTCTTCAGCATCATAATTGTCGTACACATAAAAACCTACAGCAAATATAATTGAGATTAAAGTGTAAATAAATTTCCTATTTCTCACTTTTTAATGGTATTTCTATGAAGTTTTCAGTTTTTGGAAGCGCTTCAAATATTTCTAAAAATTCTGGCGGAGGTACCGTTAATTTTCGTTTCACTAAATCTATCCAAGCACCATACACTTTAATTTCAGCAGAGAGCATACCGTCTTTATTAAAAATTTGGTGACTAAATCTCCAACGTTCAATGCCTTTTGAAACGCCCTCTAACTCCATATAAACGGTGATATTTTCTCCAATATGAATTTCCTTTAAAAAAGTAGTTTCTTCTTTAAATAAAATTGGGCCAATATTTAGTTTGGCAAATTCATTGATTGATAAACCGTGTTCTTGAAAAAAACGCACACGTACTTCTGCAGCATAATCGTTGTATGCAGTGTGACGCATATGTCTGTTTGGATCAAAATCTGACCATTTTGTATTAAAGGTAACTTGAAATTTCATACTAAATTTTTAAGCTGCTAATTTAACTAATTGTTTTATTTTGAATAAGAAGTTAACAATTAAAATAACTCTTAATTTTTAACATCCAATGCATCGCGCAGTGCATTTCCAATAAGCATAAAAGCCATTACTAAACTCATAATTGCTACCCCAGGAATAATTGCCAAATAGGCTTTTCCTAAAATAATATAACTGTAGTGATCTTTAATCATTGCACCCCAAGATGGAGTAGGTGGTTGTGCACCAATTCCTAAAAAACTTAAACCACTTTCAATTAAAATAGCTCCTGCAAAATTGGCTGCTGAAATTACAATAACAGGCGCCATAATGTTGGGCAATATATGTTTAAAAATAATTCGGAAGTTTGAATAACCTAGGGCTTTAGTAGCTTCAACATATTGCATTTCTTTGGTGCTCATAATTTGTCCGCGCACCACTCTTGCAACTTCAACCCACATAGTTAAACCTACCGCAATAAATACTTGCCAAAAACCTTTTCCTAAAGCTAATGTAATTGCAATTACCAATAATAACGTTGGAATTGACCATGTAATATTGATAAGCCACATGATAAATGCATCAACTTTACCGCCAAAATAACCTGCAATTGCACCTATTGAAATACCTATAACTAATGAAATAAATACGGCTATAAATCCTATAAAAAATGAAATTCGTGTACCTATGAGCATTCGGCTTAATAGATCTCTTCCGTATTTGTCAGTTCCTAAATAAAAGGTTTTTAATGAAATGTATTCTGAAATATCTTTTCCTTCAAAAAGAGTAATAGGGAATGTTTTTGTTAAACTTGGAATGTTGTTTTCAGAATAAGTTTCAATGGTTAATTCTTCTTTAGAAAGGGAATAATTAGCGATTGGAATTACTGTTTTCTGATTTTTTATACCATTTAAAAGTTTACTATATGTGGTTTGTGTTGTCTTTTCTTTGGAAGGAATTGTAAGTGTAAGTACTTGAAATCCTGGTTTTTTTGAATGGATTTCTAAATGCATTTGGTTTGCATTGCTGCTATTGTCTGGCGCTAGTGCGTAAGCAAAAATAGCGACTAAACCACAAATAACTATAAACCAAAAACTAAGCACTCCAGGAGTGTTTTTTTTAAACTTCTGGAGTGCTAATGCGCTTAATGAGTTATGTGTAGTTTTCAATAGTTCAACTTAAAAAAGTAAAGTTACAACTTTAACTAATATTTTTTAACTAAAAGGTAATTAGGTTTCAATTTTAATTCACTTACAACGTTTAAAGCTTCTTCTATGTAAATATCTTTATTCAAATTTTTATGCCAAACTTCTCTTTTTTCAGCTAAATTTTCGTCTGAACTAGTTAAAGCTTGTTCGTATAAAGGCGAAATAAATGTGTAGCTACTCGTATAATCGCTAATAGATTTGTACTTTTTAGATGCAGTTTCATGACTTTCAATGTCTGCTCTATAAGCATCCAGGTTTAGGTAAATCAAGGTTTCATCTTGAGATTTTTTGATCCATTTTGCATTTTCATCAATTAATTTAAAGGTTGAATTTGAAGCAATACGTTTTTTACTGTTATTTACAACGTCATTAAAATTATCGTACTTATTCCAAAGCGTATATGTTGCTGCAGGAACCTTGTCGTATTTTAAAGCGTTTTCTAAATCGCGTTCTCCAATTTCTAAATAAGTATATCTGCTTGGCAACATAATGTCAGAATGTACACCTTCTAATTGATTAGAGTCACCATTAATTCTATAGAATTTTTGGATGGTCATTTTTAAAGCCCCAATATCTTCACTTAAATTATGGTATCTGTTTAGGTCTAATACACTTTGAACAGTTCCTTTACCGTAGGTTTGTTTTCCTCCAATAATTACGGCTCTTCCGTAGTCTTGCATAGCCGCGGCAAAAATTTCAGAAGCTGAAGCAGACAATTCATTTACCAACACAACTAACGGTCCGTCCCATTGAATTTGATTGTTTTTATCTTTACGAACTTCGGCATCGGTATTACGGTATTTAACTTGAACTACAGGTCCGTTTTTAATAAATAACCCAGAAATATCAATAGCAGTTTGTAATGATCCACCGCCGTTATTTCTTAAGTCTAGCACCAAACCTTCAACATTTTCTTGTTTCAAACGTTCAATTTCTAGAGCCATATCAGTAGCAGAATTTCTGCTGTTTTTTTCGCTAAAATCAATATAAAAACTAGGTAAATGAATTACACCGAATTTGCGATTATCCTTTTCAATAACGCTCGATTTTACAAAAGTTTCTTCAAGTTCAACAACATCTCTAATAATGGTAATTATTTTGGTTGAACCATCAATTTTTTTAACCGTTAAATTTACTTTAGAGCCTTTTTTTCCTTTGATAAATTCAATGGCTTTGTCTAAGCGCATGCCAACAATATCAAGAGGTTCACCATCAGCCTGAGCTACTTTAATAATAAGATCACCAACTTCTAAATCACCTTGTTTCCAAGCCGGTCCGCCATACACCAATTCAATTACTTTGGTATAATCATTTTGTTGTTGAAGTCTAGCACCAATACCTTCTAGTTTTCCAGACATTCTTTGGTCGAATCCTTTTTTTACTTTAGGATCAAAATAGTTTGTGTGTGGGTCAAATTGTTCAGAAATGCAATTGATATAAGTTGAAAACCAATCTTGGTGCGTTAGTTCCTCAACACGTTCAAAAAAATCTTCCATGTTTTCAGAAATACTAGTTCTTGCATCTTTTTCTAATACGTCTATAGTTTTTCTTATGTAAGCAGGGTCTTCTTTTTTAGTATCTTCTTCTTCCTTCACTTTTGTATAAAGTCTAGATAAGGTACTTGTTTTTAATTGCTGATGCCATTTATTTTTTAACTCTTCTTTATTTAGCGCATACGAGGCATTTTTATAATCAATATCTAATGTTTCGTCTTTAGAAAAATCAAAAGCATGGTTAAGAATTTCTGGATGAAGTTGTTTCGCGTTATTAGTTCTTTCTTTAAATCTGTTATATACTAAATAGAAAAAAGATAAATCTTCACTTTTAATTTGATCATCAATCAACGTTTCATAAGCTGAAAATTCATCAATATCTGATTGTAAAAAATATCGTTTTGAGGGATCTAAGCTTTCTAAAAAGTTAGCATATACCTTTTTAGAAAAATCATCATTAATTTCTTGTGGTTGATAATGTCCTTCCGTTAAAACATACCTTAATATAGTTAATAATACTTTGTCTTTTGGATCTGAATTTGCTACAGAATTAAAGCTTGTAAATAAGCTAAAAACAAAAAATACGGGTAACAAAAATTTAAATTTTCTAATCATCATCTTTCGGTGCTAGTTTTTATGTTATAAATGTTTTACTACTAAAACAGTGCCATTTATTTTAAACATGTCTAAATTAACGTTTTTTTATAAACTGCTTTAAAATCTTTTTTACTATTTAGATTATTTTTACAAATGGTATTAAAAATTTGTATAAGTAGGTAACTGTATTAATTATCTAGCAAATTTAAGTCAACTAATTACAATTATTTATTAGGCTAAATATTCACAATATTACTGAAATATTAGTGCAATTTAGTTTACAAAATGTTAAAGTTTAACCTTATAAAACCAAATAAAATATAGTAGTTTTGTTTTCTAAATTAATATGTATGCCTAAAAGACCTTTAATATTAGTTACAAATGATGATGGTATTACTGCTCCTGGAATTAGAACATTAATTTCGGTAATGAATAAAATTGGAGATGTTGTAGTTGTTGCGCCTGACAGTCCACAAAGTGGAATGGGACATGCAGTGACCATTGATGACACGCTGTATTGTAACAAAATAACCATTGATAACGGGCCTCAGGAAGAGTATCAGTCGTCTGGTACTCCGGCTGATTGTGTGAAATTAGCCGTCAGTGAAATTTTAGGTAGAAGACCTGATTTATGTGTTTCAGGAATTAACCACGGATCAAATTCATCCATCAATGTTATTTATTCAGGAACTATGAGCGCAGCTGTTGAAGCGGGTGTTGAAGGAATTCCAGCGATAGGTTTTTCATTGTTAGATTATTCTTGGAATGCTGATTTTGAACCTTTAAAAGAATATATTGAAAAAATTACCCGTAATGTATTAGAAAACGGATTGCCTGATGGTGTAGTTTTAAATGTTAATTTCCCAAAAAGCACAACTTTTGAAGGAATTAAAGTTTGCAGGCAAGCACGTGCCAATTG
>CBDUAL010000100.1:0-9373 GCA_965365125.1 uncultured Lutibacter sp. | reverse complement strand
AATAGATGAACTAAAAAGCTTGTTGTTTGAATTATGAGTGAACAAAAAATCAATTGGGGAATTATAGGTTGTGGAGATGTTGCTGAAGTTAAAAGCGGTCCTGCTTTTCAAAAAGTAAAAAATTCAGAATTAACAGCTGTCATGCGAAGAGATGCTGAAAAAGTAAAAGACTTTGCTAAAAGACACAAAGTCGCAAATTGGTATACAACTGCAGCCGAACTTCTGAATAATGAAAATATCAATGCAATTTATGTATCCACACCACCTTCAACACATTTGCAGTATGCTTTAGAAGCTTTAAAAGCAGGTAAAAATGTGTATATAGAAAAGCCAATGGTGCTTAATTCAATAGAAGCAAAAATGCTTTGTGAGGCGGTAAAAAATACAAACTCTAAAGTTACAGTGGCGCATTACCGCAGGTGTTTGCCAGCATTTTTAAAAGTAAAACAATTGATTGATGCAGATAGCATTGGAACTGTTTCATTAGCTGAGATTCAGATTTTTCAACCAAAAAATACAGGAATGATCGCCAAATCTGATACAAATTGGCGTGTAAATCCTTCCATTTCTGGTGGAGGTTATTTTCATGACATTGCCCCGCATCAAATAGATTTAATGTGTTATTATTTTGGAGAAGTGAAAGTTGCTGAAGGTTATACAGTAGCTCAAAATAATGAGTCAAATGATTTTGTTAATGGGATCATAAATTTTGAAAATGGCATTCAGTTTAAAGGAACTTGGAATTTTAACGCTCCAGTTAAAATGCAAAAAGACAATTGCACCATAATTGGAAGCAAAGGCACTATTTCATTTTCTTTTTACGGAGAAGAAGTTGAAACGGTTATTAATGGAAAAAAGGAAGTACACCAATTTAAAAATCCAACACATGTGCAACAACCAATGATTGAAAAAACGGTGGCTTATTTTTTAGGGAATGAGAGCAATCCTTGTTCAGTAGAAGAGGGGTTCATTGTAGCAGAGATTATGGATAAATTTTGTGGGAAATAGTAATTCAGCATTTTAATATTTAATAAATAAAAAGAATGAAGAGAGTTAACCTAATCAATGCTTTTTTTGTAATATGTATTCTTCAGTTTGTATTTACTCAGAAAATAAATGCACAACAAACTAACCAACAAGGAGCTTGGGAAACTCTTTCAACCAAAGGAATATGTAAGGCACGTCATGAAAATAGTTTTGTAGCAGCAGGAAATCAATTTTATTTGTTAGGCGGAAGAGGAATTAAACCTATTAATATTTTTGATCCAACAACAAAAACTTGGTTTGAAGGAGCTGCGCCACCGGTGGAAATTCATCATTTTCAAGGGGTTTCTTATAAAGGAAAAATTTACGTTATTGGAGCTATGACGGGGAAATATCCCTATGAAAAACCATTGTCACATATATTAGTATACAATCCTAAAGAAGATAAATGGGGGCAAGGAGCTGAAATACCAGAAAGTAGAAGGCGAGGCTCTTCAGGTGTTGCAATAAAAGGAACCAAAGCATATATTTTAAGTGGTATTGTTGATGGTCATAATAGTACGCATGTGCCTTGGGTAGATACCTATAATTTTAAAACACAAACTTGGGAAATATTAGCTGATGCTCCAAGATCAAGAGATCACTTTCATGCAGCTATTAAAAATGATGAAATTTATTGTGCTGGCGGAAGAAATTCATCGTTTGCAACCAACCAAACTTTTGAATTAACAATTCCAGAGGTTGATGTTTACAATATAAAAACCAATACTTGGAGTACGCTAAAGGTAAAAAATAACATTCCAACAATGCGAGCAGGTGCGTCATCGGTTTTTGTAAAAAACAATTTAATTGTTATAGGGGGCGAAAGTGTTTCTCAAAAAAACGCCCACAATACTGTTGAAGCTTTTAATATAAAATCAAAATTGTGGACTAACTTTGCTACATTAAACCGAGGAAGACATGGTACACAAGCTATTGTTTATAAAAATGCAATTTATATTTCCGCAGGAAGTGGAAATAGAGGAGGTAAACCAGAATTAAATACCATAGAGAAGTTTTTAATACCTTAAAGATTAATTTGTTATGGTTTTTTTATTGAGTAAAAACATGCCTGTTCTTATATTTTTATTCAAATATATTTTTAGTTTTGGGTTTAAAACCTGAATTCCCTTTTTTTAGCCAATCTTGTTAAATATTTGAACTGAAAATAGGGTCAAATAATTAAATCAGTTCTCAGCATCACAGCACAGTACAGGACAGGTTTTTTTATGAAGTTTCATATTCTTGTTATCAAATTAAAATATCACATCAATATTTAAAAAATTAAAAATGATTAAACACATTATTACTTGTGCATTATTAGTTTTAGCAATCAGCTTTACAAGTTGTGAAACTAAAAATGAAATTTCCTACAAAGGCGAAAATTTGCCAACAGGAAATAGAACTAAATATAATTTCAATCCAGATTGGAAGTTTCTTCAAGATAATCCAGGACCTGCTGAATCATTAGATTATGACGATGCTTCTTGGTCTACAGTAAGTTGTCCACATACATTTAATGATGTTGATACTTTTGATGATTTAAGTCTTGGGCATCACAATGGCGAAAAAAATCAATGGAGAGGTACCGTTTGGTATCGTAAACATTTTAAGTTACCAGCTTCTGATGAAGGAAAAAAAATATATATTGAATTTGAATCTGTACGTCAAATAGCTGATGTTTATGTGAACGGACAGCATGTTGGACAAAACCAAACAGGATTTATTCCTTTTGGATTTGATTTAACGCCTTATATTAAATTTGGAGATGTAGACAATGTAATTGCGGTGAAAGTAAACAACGATCGTAATAGTGACGATTTTAGAGATAATTTCCCACTTGTTTGGAATCATGAACACTGGCATCCAACACACGGTGGAATATACAGAAATGTGTTTTTACACACCATGGATCCTGTACATATTACTTTACCATTATATGATAATTTAAAAACAGTTGGAACGTATGTGTATGCTGAAAATATCACAGAAAAAAATGCCGATATTTTTGTAAATGCTGAAGTGCAAAATGATAATAATGTAGATAAAACTATTGTTTTTGAAGCTCAAATAATTGACAACGAAGGTAAAGTAGTGGCTATTGTAAATGAGCAACAAACAATACCTTCCGGAGAAAAAATTACATTCTCAACAAAAACAAGTTTAGCAAATCCAAACCGTTGGTATACGCGTAAACCTTATATGTATAAAGTACTTTCTATTTTAAAAGAAGGTAATCAAATAATTGATACTTACGAAACACCATTAGGAATTCGTAATTTTGAATTTAATAAAGATACTGGATTTTGGAATAATGGTGAATATGCCAAATTACATGGTTGGGGACAAAAACCTACCAATGGTTGGGCTGGTTTAGGAGCTGCATTGCCTAACTGGTTGAATGAATTTACATTTCAGTTAATGGATGAAGCAGGTGGAAATTTCATTCGTTGGGGACACTGTGCTGGTTCACCTGCTGAAGTAGCAATGGGAGATAAATATGGGTTTGTAACTTTAATGCCAGGTGTTTCAGGAGAATCTCAAGATGAAGGTGAAACCTGGGATATTCGTATTGCTGCTTTTCGTGATATGATTGTTTATTATAGAAATAACCCTTCAATTTTTATTTGGGAAGGTGGAAACTGGGCTGAAACAGCTGCTCATTACGAAGAAATTTTAGATGTAATTAATACTTTAGACCCGAATGGAAAAAGATTGATGGGGAACAGAAGAGCCGATGTGAAAATGGACTCTGAAAAATATGTTTCTATTGAAGTTGGTACTGAAGGTTGGGAACGTGAATATGCCCATTTACCACTTATTGAAAGTGAATATTGTCGTGATGAAGCACCAAGACGTATTTGGGATAAATACTCACCTGATGATAATTTTTATAACAATCCAAATCTTAGCAAAAACACCTATAAGTTCGGTTCTGAGACGTTTGCGGTAAGGCAAGCAGAGCACTGGTGGAATAAAATGGGTAAAAAAGCATACCACAGTGGTGGCGCAAACTGGATTTTTACTGATGGAACTCACGGAGGTCGTGGACAAACTGAAGTTACAAGAGCTAGTGGAGAAGTAGATGCGGTACGTCTTCCAAAAGAAGCTTTTTATGCTTTAAAAGCCATGTGGCGTCCCGAAGCTCAAGTGCACATCATTGGCCATTGGAACTACACTGAAGCTATTCAAAAACCCATCTATGTTATCTCAAACTGTGAAATGGTTAAGCTATTTATAAATGATGAATTAGTCGGTATAGATAATACTCCAAAAGACGGCTATGTATTTAAATTCTCAAATGTTGAATGGCAAAAAGGAACAATTAAAGTTGAAGGCTATATTGATGGTAAATTACAAACTTCACAAACAAAAGTAACTGTAGGCGAACCAGCAGCTATCAAATTAACTTCAATTACAGGAGCAAAAGGATGGCGTGCAGACGGGTCTGATATTGCTTTAATTGATGTTGAAATTGTTGATGAAAACGGGTTAAGATGTCCGTTAGAAAAAGGTCGTGTTGATTTTACAATTTCGGGTCCTGCAATATGGAGAGGTGGTTACAATAGCGGAAAAGCAAATAGCACTAATAACCTTTATTTAGATGTAGAAAGCGGAATTAATAGAGTTGCAGTACGTTCTTTACTTACGCCTGGAACTGTAACAGTTACAGCTTCAAAAGATGGTTTTGAAGTGGCTAGTATTGATATTACATCACAATTAGTTGCTATTACAAACGGACTTACAACAGAGCTTCCACAAGTATTTAATGATGGTGAAATAGCAGAAGAACCAATGCCAGCTTATACTCCTAAAACAGAGCCTTACGTGGCAAGTGAGCAAAATAAAAGTGAATTATTCACTAACTTTAGCTATACCGGTGATTCAAAAGCAATGCTAAGAAAAACTTTAATGTGGGGTAAAAAAGCACATACTGATTTAGAGTTTAACTATACCGTTATCCCGTCTTATTTAAGAGATGGAAAAGCTGAATATATTCGCACACCAAATTCAGATAAAGGATATTGGGCACGTGATCTGTTGCAATTTATTGCAGGAGTTGATATGGTTATTTATGTAGGTCATGATGATGCTGTAAAAAGACCAGAGTTCTTATTAAAAGATTATACAGATACAGGTGATGATTTTAAAATAGATAATCGTACGATCTCATTGTTTAAAAGAGAAGCGAAAGCCGGAGAAAGTATTATTATGGCAGGTAATAGTGATGGAGATGTGCCAGAAGATTGCCATATGTACGTGGTAATTGGAAAAAAACTTTAAATATTGATTAAAAAGAATAAATAGTAAAGTATAATTATTGGGGTTTGATTTGTGAAGTGTAGGGTTGTTTTAAACGGCACTACATTTCTCATATAAGCCATTTTTTAATTACTAATTATATTTTCTAAATTTTGAAAATTAGCAATAAACAAAAAATGAATCATTCAATAGCAATGTATTGTAAGGAAGATAATCAGTTCACACGCTTTACTAGATAGTGTCCTTTTTAGATTAGCTATAATATTCGCTTAAAATTTAAAATCCCACAACTTTTGGACTTGATCCCTGAATCTTTCAATGCTAAAATTAAAGCGTTTAGAGCTCAATTTAGAGGTGTTAGAAACGTAGAATTTTTCCTTTTTAGACTTTCAACTATTTTTGCTTAAAACCAAAATCCCACAACTTTTGGACTTGATCCCCTTTTTATTTGTGTTTAGATGGTATTTATTGTTAAAGTAGTAAAACGAAAAAGCCCATAAACATTACGTTTATGGGCTTTTGTTGAGAATTGTGATTCTCTTAGCGGAGAAAGAGGGATTCGAACCCCCGGAGGTATGACCCTCAACAGTTTTCAAGACTGCCGCATTCGACCACTCTGCCATTTCTCCCTTAGCGGTTGCAAATATAAAACGCTTTTTTGTTTTGATAAAACATTTTCACACTTTTTTTTAATATTTTTTCTATTACTTTTGATGCTCAAATGATTAAATGAGTTCAATAACCGAAATAATAGTATTAATAGTCGTAGGTTTTGTAGCAGGATCAATAAATACATTAGCAGGTGGAGGTTCTTTGTTAACTTTACCAATTCTTATTTTTTTAGGCTTACCACCAACTATTGCAAATGGAACAAATAGAATTGCAATCCTTTTTCAAAATATTTTTACAACAGCTGGTTTTAAAAGTAAAGGGATAGTTACTTTTCCTTTTAGTATTTATGTGGGTATTTCAGCCTTATTTGGATCAATAATAGGAGCTCAAATTGCAGTTGACATAAAAGGGGATACTTTTAATAAAATTTTAGCCATTATTATGGTAATTGTGGTTGTTTATATGCTTTTGAAATCACAGCATAGACAACTTAATATTCTTGAAAAAACAACAGGTAAACATTTGTGGTTAAGTATTATATTGTTCTTTTTTGTAGGTGTTTACGGAGGCTTTATTCAAGCAGGTGTTGGTTTTATTATGTTACTTGTTTTGTCTTCAGTAAATAACATTTCTTTAGTTAAAAGTAATGCTATTAAAGTAACGGTAGCGTTAATTTACACGTTCTCTGCCGTTGCTGTATTTGCATACAACGATAAAATTGATTGGAAAGTTGGCTTAACTTTAGCGATTGGTAATTCAGTTGGTGGCTGGTTGGCAAGTAGGTGGTCTGTTAAAAAGGGAGATGGCCTTATTCGTAATATTTTAATCGTTATGATTGTTGTAATGGCAATAAAATTGTGGTTTTTTTAAAATTATTTCAAAGTATAAATCAACCTTCAATAGGATTCTTTTTTTTACATTTGTCACTTAAATTTATGATATGTCTAATTCATTTGGAAAAATATTTACAATAACAACTTTTGGAGAATCTCATGGCGAAGCTATAGGTGGTGTAATTGATGGTTGCCCTGCAGGTGTACCGCTAGACTTTGAGTTTATTCAGAAAGAAATGGATCGAAGAAAACCCGGCCAATCTAAAATTGTAACCCAACGTAAGGAACCAGATGCGGTTCGCTTTCTGTCTGGGATCTTTGAAGGTAAAACTACAGGAGCTTCTATTGGTTTTATTATAGAAAACGTACATCAACGTTCTAATGATTATTCGCATATAAAGGATTCTTACAGGCCTTCTCACGCAGACTATACGTATGATAAGAAATATGGAAATCGTGACTATAGAGGGGGAGGAAGAACTTCAGCGCGTGAAACTGCTAACTGGGTTGTTGGTGGTGCAGTAGCAAAACAAGTAATTCCTGAAATTAAAATTAATGCGTACACATCTTCCGTTGGTGATTTATTTTTAGAAAAACCATATCAAGATTTAGATTTTACGCAAACAGAAAATAATATTGTTCGTTGTCCTGATGCTGACATAGCAGAGAAGATGATTGAAAAAATAGACACGATTAGAAAACAAGGTGATACTATTGGAGGAACAGTTACTTGTGTTATTCAAAATGTACCTGTTGGATTAGGCGAGCCTATTTTTGATAAGTTACATGCGCAATTAGGTAAAGCAATGCTTTCAATTAATGCAGTTAAAGGTTTTGAATACGGAAGTGGTTTTTGTGGTGCTAAAATGAAAGGTAGTGAACATAACGATATTTTTAATGAAGATGGAAGTACTCAAACAAATCTTTCAGGTGGTATTCAAGGTGGAATTAGTAACGGAATGGATATTTATTTTCGTGTAGCTTTTAAGCCTGTTGCTACAATTATGCAAGCACAACAAACGATAGATAAAGAAGGTAACATTGTTGAAATGCACGGTAAAGGCCGTCACGATCCTTGTGTAGTGCCTAGGGCAGTTCCTATTGTGGAAGCTATGGCAGCAATGGTGTTAACCGATTTTATGTTGTTGAATAAATAAAAAAACAAAGGCTGAAATTTAAATTTCAGCCTTTGTTTTTTATAAACTTAAGATTAAAAATAGCAAGGGAATTAAAATACCTAAAGCGGTATAAATTCCACCACGTCCTTTCAGTCCTTTTTTACCTTTCACCATAAACAAAGAAGTAATTGCAAACAGTATTAATGCAGTTGCAAAAATATCTGAAAACCAAGTCCAAAACCTATTTGGGTTGTAGTGTAAATAATTTACTTCATAAAAAACAGGACGCCTTTTTAAATATTCGGCCCTTCCTTTTCCGTTATGAACATTTACCATAATTGAAGAACCTCCTTTTAAAAATATTTTTAATTGATTGGTATTTGGATAATAATGTTTTTTATAATTAGTTCTATTGTCAACGTCATCTAATAGTAAGAGGATATTTTCTTTTACCGAGGCTGTTTTTTTTAATTGAATAGCAGTTGTAAAACGATTTACTTCTACAGAATAATTCGGATTCCAGTCGCTCATATGGTTTAAAGCAATCCCTGAAAGTCCGTAAATTAATGTTGTTCCTATAAAAAAGTAGCCAATATCTCTATGAAGAATTCTACTCCATTTACGCAAAAGTTTCATAAAATTACTCTACTATTTCATGAGATACATATTGTAACGAGTAATTCGAAATATGATCTGTAGAATCAGCCTTCATTTGATCTCTATAGTTTTGAAGGTGTTTCTTTTTATTGTTGAATTGTTCTTCGTTAGATTTTCCTTCGGAATGACTTTTAATATTGTCTTCTTCCATTTTCAACAAATATGCTTCATCAATACGTTCTTCTAAAACAACACCTGTAATGGTAATTTCACTCCCTTTTAAAGCTTCATCAAATCTTTCTTCTGAAAAAATATGCGCATCCCCTTCGTCTGTAACTAGTAGAATCTTTTTACCACCATGTTTACATACGTGGTCAACAATTCCTTGCACTTTTATTTCTTTACTTATATAGTCACCAGCTTTTGAGTCGAATTCGCCTAAAGTTAGTACTGGAGTTTCAACAATTTCTATAGCTGCAGTGTCAGCATTTTTTTCTTCTTGTTTTGTTGTTGTTTTGCAAGAAAATAGAAATAAACTAATTGTAAATACTACTAAAATATTTTTCATCATTGTTTTTTTTATTATTATAAACTGGTTAAATTTTAAAATGTAGCTACTAAAATAGAAGTGTTTTAAATGGGAAATGATGATTAATATCAGTTCACTAGAAAATAATTATGTGACTTAAGTTTCATTAAATGCTTATTAATAAGGTTTTTAGGTGTTTAAGAAGGTGGTTGTAATGTATTTTTAGTGCGTTAATAAGCATAAAAAAACCATCTTTATTTGCATAAAGATGGTTTTAGAATATTGTACACTATTTAAACAATAGTAAGTTAACTATTACATTGCAGGTAAATCTCCATTACCTTTAGTAGGTAAGTTACTATAACCCATTAAATATTCATCAACTTTTCTTGCAGCTT
>CBDUAL010000099.1:0-9534 GCA_965365125.1 uncultured Lutibacter sp. | reverse complement strand
TAGAACAAAAAACTGATTATGAAAAATTAGTATTTGATATTACTACTGACGGATCAATTGCTCCAAAAGATGCATTAACTGAAGCTGCAAAAATCTTAATTCACCACTTTATGTTGTTCTCTGATGAACGTATTACATTAGAAGCTGATGAGATTGCACAAACTGAAACGTATGATGAAGAATCTTTACATATGAGACAGTTGCTTAAAACAAAATTAGTGGATATGGATTTATCTGTAAGAGCACTAAATTGTTTGAAAGCTGCAGAAGTTGATACTTTAGGAGACTTAGTATCGTTCAATAAAAACGACTTGATGAAGTTCCGTAATTTTGGTAAAAAATCTTTAACTGAATTAGATGAATTAGTTCACAATAAAGGTTTAAACTTTGGTATGGATTTAAGTAAATATAAATTAGACAAAGATTAATTAAAGGAAACTTTAGTTAAGATAAGATATAAAGACAGATGAGACACGGAAAGAAATTTAATCATTTAGGAAGACAAACTGCGCACAGAAAAGCTATGTTTGCTAATATGGCCTGTTCATTAATTGAGCACAAGCGTATTAATACAACGGTTGCTAAAGCGAAAGCTTTACGTCAATTTGTTGAGCCTCTAATTACAAAATCTAAAGATGATACTACACACAATCGTAGAGTTGTTTTTAGTTATTTAAGAAATAAATACGCGGTTACAGAATTATTTAAAGAAGTTTCTGTAAAAGTTGCTGATAGACCAGGTGGATATGTTCGCATTATTAAATTAGGAAACCGTCAAGGAGATAATGCTCCTATGGCTATGGTTGAACTAGTTGATTACAATACAACTTACAACCCTAATGGTGCTAAGAAAAAGAAAACAACCCGTAGAGGTAAAGCAAAAAAAGTGGAGACACCAGTTGTTGAAACAGAAGAATCAACAGAAGAAAAATAAGATTAGAATTAATGATAATTCGTTAATAACATTAAAGGATAAACTATTTTTAGTTTATCCTTTTTTTTATATTTGAAAACTAAAAAAAACAAGAACAAGTTATAAGTTTATTTATGAAATATTCAAAACGTAAAAAAGCGATTTTACTTTTAGCAGACGGAACAATTTTTGAAGGAAAATCTATTGGGACCGATGGAACAGCATTTGGAGAGATTTGTTACAATACAGGTATGACAGGTTATCAGGAAGTTTTTACTGATCCTTCTTATTTTGGCCAATTAATGTTAACCACCAATGCGCATATTGGAAATTACGGAATTAATAATGATGAAATGGAATCTGATTCCATTAAAATTTCAGGATTGGTTTGTAAAAATTTCAGTTTTAATTATTCAAGAGAAAATGCGCAGGATTCACTAGAGAATTTCTTTGAAAAGGAAAATTTGTTAGCAATTTCGGATATTGATACAAGAGCTGTTGTTAGTTATATTAGAGATAAAGGAGCTATGAATGCTGTGATATCTACAAATACAGATATTGAAGCTTTAAAAGAGGAATTAAAAGCCATTCCTGAAATGAACGGGTTAGAGTTAGCTTCAAAAGTATCTACGAAAGAACCTTATTTTTTTGGAGAAGAAGATGCTCCTATTAAAATTTCAGCACTGGATATAGGAATTAAGAAGAATATTTTAAGAAATTTAGCTAAAAGAGGTTGTTACATAAAAGTATTTCCATACAACTCAAGTTTTGAAGAATTGGAAGCGTTTAATCCAGATGGTTACTTTTTATCAAACGGACCTGGTGACCCAAATCCATTAAAAGAAGCACAAGAAGTAGCTAAAGAAATTATTAAGCGCGATTTACCGTTATTTGGTATTTGTTTAGGACATCAAGTAATTGCATTAGCTAACGGAATTTCAACCTTCAAAATGCATAATGGACATAGGGGAATTAATCATCCTGTAAAAAACATGTTGACAGGGAAAGGAGAAGTTACTTCTCAAAATCACGGTTTTGTGGTTAATAAAGAAGATGTTGAGAAGCACCCTAATTTTGAAATTACACACATACATTTAAATGACGATACATTGGCTGGGATGCAAATGAAAAATAAAAATTGTTTTTCAGTACAATATCATCCTGAGGCTAGTCCAGGACCACATGATTCATCCTATTTGTTTGATCAGTTTATAGCGAACATTCAAAAAGTAAAAAAATAAATTTAAAAGCCACTAACTAAGTAAGTTAATGGCTTTTTTTTTAGAGAATAAAACCGAAAACGTTATCGTATAAAAGATGAAATTTCTGAGATGATTTTACCTTTTTATTCGTAACTTTGACTGAGAATAATAATTTAAAAACAATAAGAAAATGAGTATGATTTTAAGTGTTCATGCACGTCAAATATTTGATTCAAGAGGAAACCCAACTGTAGAAGTTGATGTAGTTACTGAAAACGGAATTTTAGGAAGAGCAGCTGTACCTTCAGGAGCTTCAACTGGAGAACACGAAGCTGTTGAGTTACGTGATGGTGGAAGTGATTATATGGGGAAAGGTGTTTTAACCGCTGTTAAAAATGTAAATGAGATTATTGCAGAAGAAATTGTAGGTTATTCAGTTTTTGAACAAAATTTGATTGATCAAACTATGATCGAACTAGATGGTACTGCAAATAAATCTAAATTAGGTGCAAATGCTATCTTAGGTGTTTCATTAGCAGTTGCAAAAGCAGCAGCAAATGAATTAGAATTACCATTATACCGTTATGTTGGTGGAGTAAGTGGAAACACTTTACCAGTTCCAATGATGAATATTATTAATGGAGGTTCTCACTCTGATGCTCCTATTGCATTTCAAGAATTTATGGTAATGCCAATTATGGCAAAAAACTTCACAGAAGCTATAAAAATGGGTTCTGAAATTTTCCATAACTTAAAAGCATTAATTCATGCACGTGGTTTAAGTACTGCAGTTGGTGATGAAGGTGGATTTGCTCCAACTTTTGATGGTACTGAAGATGCTATTGAAACGGTTTTAAAAGCTATTGAAAATGCTGGTTACAAGCCAGGAGAAGAAGTGAAGTTAGCATTAGATTGTGCGGCAGCAGAATTTTTTGTTGATGGAAAATACGATTACACAAAATTTGAAGGAGATAAAGGTGTAATAAGAACTTCAGAAGAACAAGCTGAATACTTAGCTGAATTATCTGCTAAATATCCAATTATTTCTATTGAAGATGGTATGGATGAAAACGATTGGGAAGGATGGAAATCTTTAACTGAAAAAATTGGAGATAAAGTTCAATTAGTAGGTGATGATTTATTTGTAACCAATGTTGAGCGTTTATCAAGAGGTATCGAAAACAAGATTGCAAATTCAATTTTAATTAAAGTAAACCAAATTGGAACTTTAACTGAAACTATTGCTGCAGTAAATATGGCACACAATGCTGGGTATACTTCTGTTATGTCTCACCGTTCAGGTGAAACTGAAGATAACACAATTGCTGATTTAGCTGTTGCGTTAAATTGTGGTCAAATTAAGACAGGTTCTGCTTCTCGTTCTGATAGAATGGCGAAATATAACCAATTATTAAGAATTGAAGAAGAATTAGGAAGCGTAGCTTACTATCCTCAAGCTAAAGCATTCAAAATTTAATACTATAATTCATATTGAATATATAAAAAGCCGAGATAAAATCTCGGCTTTTTTGCTTTTGTAACAATATATACATATTTACCAAACATTGTTTAAAAAACTTTTAGAATAATTTAAAAATCATTAAATTCGCTCGTAGGTAAAACTAAACTAATAACTAAAATCACTAAAAACAATATGTCAAAAATAGCAATATTAGAAATAGATGGTAAAAAATATGAACTTCCAATTAAAACGGGTTCTGAGAATGAACTGTCTATTGATATTAGTAGTCTTAGATCTGTAACAGGAGGTATAACTACTTACGATCCTGGATATAAGAATACAAGTTCTTGTGAGAGTAAAATTACATTTTTAGATGGTGAGCAAGGAATTTTACGTTATAGAGGTTATTCAATAGAAGAACTAGCCGAAAAATCTGACTTTTTAGAAGTTTCTTATTTGTTAATTTTTGGAGAGTTACCAACAATTGCTCAAAAGAATCAATTTCATAAGGATATTCAAAAAACGGCTTTGGTAGATGAAGATGTAAAGAAAATTTTAGACGGTTTTCCTAAATCAGCCCATCCAATGGGTGTATTGTCTGCTTTAACAAGTGCGCTTACAGCATTTAACCCTAAAAGTGTAAATGTTGATTCTGAAGGCGATATGTATCGTGCTGTTTGTAAAATTTTAGGGAAATTTCAAGTATTAGTTGCTTGGACTTATAGAAAAGAAGAAGGGTTACCTTTAGCCTATGGTCACAATTCACTTGGTTTTGTTGAGAATTTTTTAAAAATGATGTACGAGTCACCAATTGAGGATTATAAAGTAAATCCTTTAGTTGTTGAAGCATTAGACAAATTATTAATTTTACACGCAGATCACGAACAAAATTGTTCTACATCTACTGTTAGAGTTGTAGGTTCTGCACATACAGGATTATTTGCGTCTCTTTCTGCTGGAATTTCTGCACTTTGGGGACCTCTTCATGGAGGTGCTAACCAAGCTGTTATTGAAATGCTTGAAGATATTAAAGCTGATGGTGGAGATTACCAAAAATACATTGATAAAGCTAAAGATAGAAATGATCCGTTCCGCCTAATGGGATTTGGTCATAGAGTTTATAAAAACTTTGATCCTCGTGCAGTTATCATTAAAGAAACTGCCGAAAGAGTTTTAAATGATTTACAAGTTAATGATCCAGTTTTAGATATTGCTAGAAATTTAGCTGAAATTGCTTTAAATGATGAGTATTTCAAATCTCGTAATTTATACCCAAACGTTGATTTCTATTCAGGTATTATATACAGAGCAATAGGTATTCCTGTTCCAATGTTTACGGTAATGTTTGCTTTAGGACGTTTACCAGGTTGGATTGCGCAATGGAGAGAAATGAGACTGAACAAAGAACCTATTGGAAGACCTAGACAGCTATATATTGGAGATACATTAAGATCTTTTGTTCCTTTGGAAGAAAGATAAGGTTATTATAGTATATTAATATAATAATAAAACCTCATATTAATTTATGGGGTTTTATTATTTTTACACGCTAATATTGTATATATGATAAAATTAAATGTTCAAGATGAAACTTCTCGTCTAAGAGCTGTTGTTTTAGGAACCGCTACAAGTAGCGGACCTATACCTAAAATTGAGGACGCTTATGATCCAAAATCAATTGAGAATATTAAGGCAGGAACCTATCCTTCTGAAGAGGATATGTGTATAGAAATGGAAGCATTTAATAAGGTATTTGAAAAATACAATGTTAAAGTATATAGACCAAGTGTTATTGAGAATTACAATCAAATATTCTCGCGAGATATTGCATTTGTGGTTGAAGATAAATTAATTATCTCTAATATACTTCCTGACAGAGAAAAAGAAGTTGAAGCAATTAAATACGTAATTGACCAAGTTGATGCATCAAATATTATAACAACTACTGAAGATGTTCATTTTGAAGGAGGAGATGTAATGTTGTGGAATAATTATATTTTTATAGGAACTTATAAAGGCGATGATTATTCTAATATTATTACAGCTAGAACAAATATGAAAGGTGTAAATTTTATTAAAGAATTGTTTCCAAATAAAATTGTTAAAGAGTTTGATTTGGTAAAATCAAACACCAATGCTAAAATAAATGCATTACACTTAGATTGTTGTTTTCAACCAGTGGGAAAAAACAAAGCCATTATTCATAAAGAAGGTTTTAAAAATGAAGAAGATTATCAGTTTTTAGTAAACCTTTTTGGAGTTGAAAATTTATTTCATATTACTGCAGATGAAATGTATCAAATGTTTTCTAATATTTTTTCTATTTCACCTGAAGTGATAGTTTCTGAACAAAATTTTACACGATTAAATAATTGGTTAAGGGTACAAGGGTTTATAGTTGAAGAAATTCCGTATGCTGAAATAGGAAAACAAGAAGGTTTATTAAGGTGTTCAACAATGCCACTAGTAAGAGATTAATTTATGAAACAAGTTACCAATACCATATTAATGATTCGACCAGTTTCATTTAGAATGAACGAACAAACAGCTGTGAATAATTATTATCAAAAAGTTTTAGCCACTCTAACTCCTGAAAACGTGCAATTTAAAGCCGTACAAGAATTTGATGCTTTTGTAGATAAACTAAGAAGTTTTGGAGTGAATGTTATTGTGGTAAGTGATACAAAAGAAACTGATACTCCAGATTCGATTTTTCCTAATAACTGGATCTCCTTTCACGAAAGCGGAGATGTTGGTTTATACCCTATGTTTGCTGAAAATCGTCGTTTAGAAAGACGAGAAGATATTCTAGATAGCTTGGAGGAAGCTGGTTTTAGTATTGAAAATGTAATTGATTATACTTCGGCAGAAGATGAAGAATTATTTTTAGAGGGTACAGGAAGTTTGCTATTAGATAGGCAAAATGATAAGGCTTATTGCGCTTTGTCTCCAAGAGCTGATGAAGATTTATTTATAGAGTTTTGTGAAGATTTTGAATATACTCCAATTACGTTTGTAGCCTATCAAACAGTTAATGAAAAACGCTTGCCAATTTATCACACCAATGTAATGATGTGTTTGGCTGAAACTTTTGCTGTTATTTGTTTAGAATGTATTGATGATAAAAAGGAGCGTAAAAATATCGTTAAAAATCTAAAAGAAGACGGCAAAGAGATTATCGCTATTTCTGAAAAACAGGTCATAAATTTTGCAGGAAATATGTTACAAGTTTTAGGAGCAAATGATGAGCGGTTTCTTGTTATGTCTAACTCAGCTTATGAAAGTTTAACTACACAACAAATTAATGCGATAGAAAAGCATTGTAAAATTATTTCAAGTTCTTTAGATACAATTGAAGCTTGTGGAGGAGGAAGTGCGCGTTGTATGATGGCTGAAGTTTTTTTACCAAAAAGAGTATAAAAAATATTCAAAAAGTTGTAAATTTAGGGATGCTTTCAAAAAAGACAAAATACGGGTTAAAAGCGCTAAGTTATTTAGCTAGACAGGAACAACATACGCCTGTTTTAATTTCTGAAATTTCAGAATCAGAAAATATATCAAAGAAATTTTTAGAAAGTATATTATTAACTTTAAAGAAAAGTGGAGTTCTTGCCTCTAAAAAAGGAAAGGGTGGTGGTTATTATTTACTAAAGCAACCCGAGGATATTAAAATATCATCTATTATTAGAATGTTAGAAGGACCAATAGCCATGTTGCCTTGCGTTAGTTTAAACTATTATCAAAAATGTGATGACTGCACTAGTGAAGAGCGTTGTAGCTTAAATATTTTAATGGCAGAAGTTAGAGATAGTACACTTAAAATACTAGAAAATAAAACACTAGCAAATTTTCACTGCGGTGATCATTAGTTTAATTTATACGAATAAAAAAAGGTCTTTCAGAAATGAAAGACCTTTTTTAGTTTTATGCTTTTTCAAAAACTGGAATTTGAATAGTTAAAAATTCGTCTTTCAAACGATTTAAATCGTTCAATAAAGCTTCTTTATTTAATTCAAATGTCGAAAATAAATGTTGATAGTACTCAATACCTTCAACCATATTTTTCTGAAATGTTTTTAAATATTTTTGCTGCTTTAAGTTATAAGCACCTTTAACTTCATTTACTTTATTAGAGAAATAGTCAACATACATACTAAGTTCTTTGATAAACATGTGTGGTCTGTTTTTATGAGAAATTACATTTGTTTTACCATAAATATGTTGAATCATTTCTTTTAAAGATAATTCCTTATCAAAATAAGCCATATTAGGTCCAGGACAAATAGCAACTCCTTGATCTTCTCCTTTTTTCTCTATATTATAATCAATAAACGCAGCGTTAGATAAGCCTTCACATAAGCAAGTTTTATCTGTAATTAGCTCTTTTTGTTTTTCGAATTCAGTAGAATCTAAATTTTCAGATTTTAACTCTTCTAATTTTTTTGACTGGTATTTTTTAGAAGCCGTACATAACGGTCTTCCATTTTCATCTAAACCAAGTGCTAAAAACTTTTTTGGACAAGAACTTCCAGATTTATCAGCAGCAATTCTTACATTTCTAATAATATCATTTGTATTTCCATTTAAACTATTAAATGGAACACCCAATGGCGAAACATTACTAAGGTATAAATCTTTTTCTTTAGCAACACTTAATGTTTTTCTTGTTTGTGCATCAACAGTAGTAGCTTCAGGAACCAATAAAAAAGGTGTTCCCCAACCAACAGAATCTACATTGTATTTTTCTAATAAAAATTCGTGCTCATCTGAAGTACCCACACCACCTTGTACGGTAATATTTAAATTTAGAGCTTCAGTAGGAACAAGTTTACCTTTAGCTTCAAGTGCGCTAGTTAAAATACCATGAACATCACTAATTAACGCTTCTTTATGGTTTTTAAATTCTTCTAGAATTGGACCTAATAAGTAACCATCAGATGCAAAGGCGTGGCCACCACAATTTAATCCAGATTCAATACGATATTCAGATACCCATAATCCTTTTTTTGCTAAAAATTTACCTTGAATTAACGCTGAACGATAATCGCTCACTTTTAAAATAATTTTCTTTTTCAAGTAATTATTTTCGTTAGGAAAAAAGTCTTCAAAATTTTCAAAATAACTATATAATCTAGGATTCATTCCTGCTGATAATATAATTGAAGATTCTAAATTACTGTTTGCAAATCCTCTTAAAGCAGCATGTGCATCATTAAATTCAGTAGGAAGTTGTTCGTTTTTACGATAATTAGCTTTGTCTAATTTAGTCATAATATTCACGTCAATACTTCCCGGTTTTAGGTTGTTATTAATCCAGTGAATAGCATCTTCTTTAAGATTGTAATTTTCAAACTTCTTTTTAAAATTTTGTTTCAACTCAGAAAAATCAGGCAACATTTCAATGTATTTTTCTAATTCTCCACTTTTATCTTCGTAACTTTTTTTAAGGTTTTCGAATTTTTGTTTCACAATAGTGTCAACCGTATTTAAATACGATGTGATTCTTTTTGCTCTGTAATCTTCTACTTTAGTTGAAATTTCTTTATATGGAAGTTTAAATTTATTCGAATAATATTCATTCATTTTTTCAATTAAAAAATCATCAACAATTGAAATTACTGATGAAATACCATATTCGGCAACTTTAATTGGACTATCAATAGTGTATGCTAGCCCCATTACTGGTATATGAAATGAATGAGTTTGAGTTTTATTGCTCATAACTTTAATTTAAAATGATTGTTAACTGCAAAAATAAGTAACAGTAATGCAAATTTAGTGATAGTTATCATATTTCATGTAAATTATTATAACATTAACACAAAAAAACCAGCTTAAATGTATGAAGCTGGTTTTTTTTAAAGGAGTAATTATTTTAAGTTAGTTGCTTGATATACTGCCTCCTGAAGAAGTGTCTTTATCTATATCTTTAGGATTTCCTTCATAATTTATAGAGC
>CBDUAL010000098.1:0-9602 GCA_965365125.1 uncultured Lutibacter sp. | reverse complement strand
GTACAGCCTCAACCACCACAATGGCATCATCAACCACAATACCAATGGCCAATACCAATCCTAAAAGGGATAATACATTGATTGTAAAACCTAAACTTGGAAAGAAAATAAATGCTCCAATTAATGAAACTGGTATAGCTAATGTTGGTATTAAAGTTGCTCGCCAATCTTGAATAAAGATAAAAACAACTAAAATAACTAAAATTAAAGCTATAATTAAAGTTACCACAATATCTTTAATACCGGCCTCAATGGCTTTGGTAGTATCCAAAGAAACGTCGTATTTAATACTTTCGGGGAAACTTTCAGAAAGCATCTCCATTTCATCTTTTATTTTTTTTGCCAGTTCTAAACCATTAGACCCAGGTGCTTGATATAAAGCTATAATTGCTGATGTTTTACCATTCATTCTAGGTATCATATTATAGGTTTCTACCCCTAAATTTATACTAGCAACATCGCCTAACTTAATTTGAGATCCGTCAGATTGAGTTCTAACAACAATATCTTCAAAGGCTTCTGGAGAATTAAATCGTTCAGGTAAACGAACTGTATAGGTAAACTCTGTACCTACAGGAGCTGGTTCAGCTCCAAATTTACCACCTGGAACAATAATATTTTGCTCATTAATCGCATTTATTATTTCAGGAACCGTTAAGCCTAAGTGTGAAATTTTATCTGGTTTAATCCATATTCTCATAGAGTAATCAGACGCTCCTAAAACATCAACTTTACCTATTCCTTTAACTCTAGCCAATTGATCTTTAATATTAATTAAAGCATAATTTCCTAAAAAGTCTTGATTATACCTACCATCTTCGGAAGTTATAGCTACCAACATTAAAATATTTGGTAAAGCTTTTTGGGTGGTTACACCTAACTTAGTTACAGAAGAAGGTAGTTTTGCCGAAGCAGCTGACACTTTGTTTTGTGTTAAAACCGTATTCATATCAGGATCAGTACCAACATCAAATGACACTTGTATATTCATACTTCCGTCATTTGCATTGGTAGATTTCATATAAATCATATTGTCAACTCCATTAATTTGTTGTTCTAATGGTGTTGCTACAGATTCTTCTACATTAATGGCATTTGCCCCAGTATATTTAGCACTAACCTGAACAATTGGAGGTGTTAAATTTGGATATTGCTCTATAGGCAATCCAATTAAAGATATTGTTCCTACAATAACAATAACAATGGCTATTACAATGGCTACAATTGGTCGGTGGACAAAAAAGTTTCCTTTATTTTCAGACATATCAGTTATTGTTTTTTAAATTGACTTTGAAAAACAGTGATTTCAGGCACCACTTCTAAGCCTGTGCCTATTTTTTGTAAACCTTCAAAAACAATTTTATCATCTTCAACAATCCCTTCATTAACTATATAATAATCATCAAAAGAATTCCCAATAGCAATGCTTCTAGATTCAATTTTGTTTTCTGCATTGACTATAAAAACAGAATATTCACCCTGTAATTCAGAAACAACTCTTTGAGGTACAATTAATGCTCCCTTTTCTACTTTACTTTTTATTTTAACGCGCGCAAACTGACCTGGCTTTAAAATGAGTTCGGGATTAGGAAAAGAAGCTTGTACTAAAATAGCTCCTGTTGAAGCGTCAATCTCTCTGTTTACAAAATCTATAACACCTTTATGTGGATGTGTAGATCCATCAGTAAGTAACAACTCTATTTCTGCTTTTTGAACTCTTTCTTCAACAGCTAAATCGCTATGTGCTTCAGCAAATGCTTTTGCAAGAATTAAGTAGTTTGTTTCATTAATAAAAAACTGTACT
This sequence comes from uncultured Lutibacter sp., assembly GCA_965365125.1. Lineage (GTDB taxonomy): Bacteria > Bacteroidota > Bacteroidia > Flavobacteriales > Flavobacteriaceae > Lutibacter. The sequence continues at coordinate 7,798 of CBDUAL010000098.1, read as the reverse complement.
CTAACATTTTCAACTTTTGAAATGGTGTTTATGATTACAGGGTTTGGACTTCTTCCCACAAAATCTCCTACTCTTGCCTGTGTTTTACCTATAAAACCGTTAATTGGTGCTTTAATTTGAGTATAACTTAAATTAATTTGTGCCATTTTTAAAGATGCTTCTGCAGCTTTTCTAGCTGCTAAGGAGGCGTCTCTATCTGCCAGCGCAAAATCTAAATCACTTTTACTTACAGCATCCATTTCTGCCAATGGTTTTATTCTTGCTAAATTATTTTCAGAATTTAGATATTTTGTTTGCGCTTCAGTTACTTTACTTTTTTCACCAGCAATGGCTGCGTTAAAAGGTTCTGGATCTATAGTGTATAATACATCACCCTTTTTTACTCTTGTACCTTCAGTAAATAAAATACTTGTTAAATACCCTTCAACTCGCGCATTTATAGAGACATCTTCTTGCCCAAAAACTTCTCCTACAAAATAATTATAAATTGGAATATCTTTTTTTACAGCTTTAACTACCTTAATTTGTTGTGGTGGTAATTTCTGTGGTTCTTTTTCTTTACAAGAAATAATTAAGAAAAGTGGTAGTACAAGAATAATAGATCTTAGTTTCATAGAATAGGTTTTAGTAGCTAAAATAACTATTTTTTTAAAATTATTTTCTAAACAATACATTTTTTATTGAAACTAAAGAAATATCACTTTAGTTTAGGCTAAATTACTTAACCCGTTGTGCTTTTAGAAAAAGTTGTGCAAACTGTTAAATAACAGTAAATTGTAGTTTCGACAAAACAATTTAAGATGCACAACTTCCAACTAAATTACAATAAAATATTGTAGGTTTTAAACAAGTTTGAATCATTTTTTTCACCTCAAATTAGAACAAATAAATTACCAAATAAAAAACTGGTTCTCCACAAAATATCAACTTGATTTATTAAAATTTAGAAATATTAAAATAAATATAGCTTGAATGCATAACGAGTTTAAATAAACGAAAAAACTCCAAAAGCATTATACTTTGGGAGTTTTTAAAAAAGTTATAAATTATTTTTTCTTTTTAGCAACAGGATATTTTTTCATAAGCTTCCCTACATTTTTAGGAATAGTTTTAGCTCTTTTACTTCCATTCTCGTTAATTGTTTTTTGAGAAACTCCTTGCCAAATTAATTTTTTAGTTTTTGCGTCGTAAATATCAACAACAAAAGTACCTACTTTATAATCGTTTTCACTGTAAGAAGTCGTAGAGTATCCTCCACCCCAACCCCAAGCTGGTCTATAATATCCTCCATAACGTCCACCTCCGTATCCATATCCATACCCCATACCTGCTCCCATATAATCGGTATAAGCAGTTGTGCTGGTTTTTTCATCAACTACTAAGAATAATGTAATCACTAAATCTGCTTCAGCTAATTCATAATCTAAATCTCTTTGTAAAAGTTCAGATTTAAAAGAAGATAAAATTCTTTTCTTATCAATATCATTAATTAACTTACCGCTGTCTTTTTGCCAACCACCAAAACTATATGTTTTATATTGTGTAAAATCTACATCCTTGTCGTAATCAAACGTAATTTGAGCTTTTAAACTATTGCTCATAATTAAGCAAACAACAAGTAACACTGCTTTATTAAAAAAGTTTTTCATAATTTATTTCAATTTTTTATTTAAACAAATATAATAGTAAAAATGAAATATTTACAAGTTTATTAACATTACTTCATTAAAAAAGCCTCTAAATTTATAGTTTTAACTATATTATATTCTTTCCGAAGTTGAAATAAATTAAAAAAAATCCCGCACATTGGCGGGATTTAATATTTACAAATAAGTGTTTATTACTTATATTTTGCCATAATCTCTTGTACTTTCATACCCCAAGACTGCCCAGCTACCATACCTTTTTGAGCTAACTCTCCAGATTTATCAGCCATTTTTTTTCCAATTGGTGTTGCATAAAACGCTAATAATTCTTTAATTTCTTCATGGGTAAACGTATCCATATAAATTACTGCCATTGCATTATATAAATCAGGAAAACTAGCAAGCAGCTCTTCTTTAAAAGCTCCTTGATTTTCAGCAGGAATCATTGCTGTAAATTGAGCTACATAAGGTTTAAATGCATTTTCTGAAATTATTTCAACTAATTTTGCTGTATCGTTTGTAAATGCTTCATCTTGTGCTTTTGCAGTGAAAGAAAAACATATAATTGCGACTAATATTACTATTTTTTTTATCATTTTTTTACATTTTAAATAATGGTCTGTTAGACATCATATCGTTTACTTTGGTTGCAACAGCCTCTAATACTGCTTCATCTTCATGGTTTTCAACAACTTCATTAATTAATTCAACTATTGAAGGCATATCAGATTCAACTAAACCACGCGTTGTAACAGCTGCAGTACCAATTCTAATACCTGAAGTTACAAATGGTGATTTATCATCAAACGGAACCATATTTTTATTTACAGTAATATCAGCTTTTGTCAATGCATTTTCAGCATCTTTCCCGCTTATACCTTTACTTCTTAAATCAATAAGCATACAGTGGTTATCCGTTCCACCTGAAATAATTTTATATCCTTTTTCAACAAAAGCTTCAGCCATAGCTGCTGCATTTTTCTTTACTTGAATTTGGTAATGTAAAAACTCATCAGTTAAAGCTTCTCCAAATGCAACTGCCTTTGCTGCAATTACGTGCTCTAAAGGTCCACCTTGATTCCCAGGGAAAACAGATGAATTAATAAGTGTAGACATTTTCTTTAAATTTCCGTTTTTTAATTTTTGTCCGAACGGATTTTCAAAGTCTTTACCAATCATAATAATTCCTCCACGAGGTCCACGCAATGTTTTATGTGTTGTTGAAGTAACAATATGACAATGAGGAATAGGATCGTTTAAAATACCTTTTGCAATTAAACCTGCAGGATGTGAAATATCAGCCATTAACAACGCTCCTACTTCATCAGCAATTTCTCGGAATTTTTCAAAATCAATATCTCTTGAATATGCTGATGCACCAGCAATAATTAGCTTTGGTTGTTCAGCAATAGCAGTTTTTCTAATTTTATCATAATTTAAAACTCCTGTTTCCTCTTCAACACCATAAAAAGAAGTTTTGTATAATTTTCCTGAAAAGTTAACAGGAGACCCGTGTGTTAAATGTCCACCGTGAGATAAATCAAATCCTAAAATTTTATCTCCTGGATTTAAAACTGCGTGATATACCGCAGCGTTTGCTTGTGATCCTGAGTGTGGTTGTACATTAACATATTCAGCTCCAAAAAGTTCTTTGGCTCTATCAATTGCAATTTGCTCAACAATATCAACAACTTCGCAACCACCATAGTAACGTTTGTTAGGATAACCTTCAGCATATTTATTGGTTAAAATTGAGCCTTGCGCCTCCATAACTTCCTCACTTACAAAGTTTTCTGAGGCAATTAATTCTAATCCTTTTGTTTGTCTTTCTCTTTCGTCTTCAATTAAATCGAAAATAATTTGATCACGTTGCATTGTATATTACTTTTTTAAAAGTTAAATTTCATGCAAAAATAGTAATTTCATTTTGCTTTTAATAAGAAACTTATATATTTGATAAGAAATATATTAACTAAACACCTTAGTTTATCAACATATGAAAATAGCAGCTAACGACCCAAACAGAAAATCTTGGTTAAATGGCAACTCTGAATGCGATTTCCCAATACAAAATATACCATTTGGCGTATTTATAACAAAAGATGATATTATTACAATAGGAACACGTATTGGTGAATACGCCATAGATTTAGGCGCATTTCATCAATTAGGATATTTTAAAGGTATTGCTTTGACCGATGATATTTTTATGCAAGATTCTTTAAATGATTTTATTGCTGACGGAAGGAAAACTTGGCGTTTGGTGCGCAATAGAATTGCGGAAGTTTTTGATGAAAAAAATCCAATATTACGTGATAATGCCGAACATAGAGATGTAATTATATTTGATGTAAATGAAGTTGAAATGTTGTTACCTATTGATGTAGGCGATTTTACAGGCTTTTTTTCAAGCAAACATCATGCAAACAACATTTCTAATATCTTTAATTTTAAAAATACTGATATTGAATCTAATTGGTTGCATATGCCACTAGCGTTTAACCAACGTTCATCAACCGTTATTGTTTCAGGAACAAGTATTAAAAGACCTTTAGGACAAACTATTTCTAACGGAAAAACGACTCCTATTTTTGGAACTTCAAAAAAAATAGATTTTGAACTTGAAACTGCTTTTATAACTACTGCTGCAAACCATTTTGGTGAGCCAATTCCTGTAAATGAAGCTGAAGAGTACATTTTTGGAATGGTTTTAATGAATGACTGGAGCGCTAGAGATTTTCAAAAATGGGAAACCAAACCTTTAAGTCCGGCGGCAAGTAAAAGCTTTGCAACTACCATTTCTCCTTGGATAGTTACTTTAGACGCTTTAGAACCTTTTAGATGTGAAAACCCTAACTACGAAATACAAAACCTTCAGTTATTGCCTTATTTAAAACAAACGTCTGAAAAAAACGCCTTCGATATAAAACTTCAAACTTTTATTGAAACAGAAAATGGTGATTTAAATAATTTAAGTGAATCAAACTTTAAAGATATTTATTGGTCTATGCCTCAACAGCTAGCTCATTTAACCATAAACGGTTGTAATGTTAGAGCGGGCGATTTAATGTCTAGCGGAACACTTTCTGGTCCAACAAATAATAGTTATGGCTCGTTATTAGAAATCACCAAAGATGGCGAAGAACCTATTACCTTAAAAGATGGAACTAAACGTAGCTTTTTAAATGATGGCGACAATGTAATTATTAGAGGCTATTGTAAAAATGAACAAGGCCGTATAGGTTTTGGAAAATGTACTGGAAAAATCTTACCAGCAATTGAGTTTTAACAAGCAACTCTTTTTTTAAACTAAATAACCCTGAAAATTCATTTTTTTTAAGGGTTATTTAGTTTAATTTTGGCACTGAATTTGTAATTAAACAAACTTCAAACCATTAAACCCTACTTATGAAATTAAAATTACTCCTATTATTTATTGGAACTGCATTATTAAGTTGTAGCAGTATTAAAAAAACTCAAGAAGCTATTAATTATGGAAATTTTGATAACGCTATCGCTATTTCATTAAAAAATTTGCGTGAAAATAAATTTAAAAAAGGAAATCAACCTTATATAATTATGTTAGAAGAGGCCTACGCTAAAGCTAACGAAAGAGATTTAAGACGATTGGATTTTTTAAAACAAGAAGGAAATCCTTCTAATTTAGAGGAAATATACAACACATACAAGAATTTAAATAATAGACAAGAATCAATAAGACCTTTGCTTCCGCTTACAATTGCTGAAAGTAATAGAAAAGCTAATTTTAAGTTTTCGAATTATTCTACAAAACTAATAACTGCCAAAAACCAATATTCAGAACACTTGTACACCAACGCTATTTCGATTTTGAATTCTTCTGAAAATAAATATGATTTTAGAGCTGTTTATGATGATTTAATTTACCTACAAAGTATCAACCCTAATTATAAAGAAACCAACTCATTAATAAATGAAGCGCACACCTTAGGTACTAATTTTGTGATTGTTTCTATGTTAAATAATTCAAATAAAATTATTCCTATAAAGTTAGAAGCAGATTTATTAAATTTCAACACCTACAATTTAAATGATTTATGGACCGTTTATCATTCAAAAAAACAATCCAATTTAACTTACGATTACAGTTTAAAAATATTTTTACAAGAAATTAATATTTCACCTGAATTTGTGAAAGAAAAGGAGGTTATTAGAGAAAATAACATAGTTGATGGTTGGGAATATTTAAAAAATAAACAAGGAGAAATTCAAAAAGATTCTTTAGGAAATAAGATTAAAGTTGATGTTTATAAAAGAGTGAAGTGTAAATTAAACATGGTAACACAAACTAAGTCTACACAAGTTGTTGGTCAAATTAATTATTTAAACCTAGCAAACCAACAAACAACTCAATCCTTTCCTTTAGCGAGTGAGTTTATTTTTGAAAATATATTCGCCAATACTAGAGGTGATAAAAGAGCTTTAAATAAAGATGAATTATACTTAACAAGAAACCAATTTATTCCTTTTCCAAGTAATGAACAAATGGTGTATGATAGTGGTGAAAATTTAAAAGAAAAAATACGACAAATAATTATTCGACATAAAATTTAACTTTAAAAAAGCGATTTGTTTAAATCGCTTTTTTTATGGCCTCCACTGAAATGCCATAATGAGAATCGTGATAAACAACTTTTTCTTGATAAACTACAATCGCTTGTGGTGATTGGTGTTGCACCTTAAATATTGAAGAAATTTCATTTGAAATAGTTCTAAATTGTATTAAATCTAAAAGATAAATAGCTAACTGTTCATTATCAATATCAAAACTTCTTTCAAAATTTTTAAGCGCCATTCTACTAATTCCACATCTGGTACTGTGTTTAAAAATAAGAACAGGTTTTTTATTAGACGCATTCATAATTTCATCTAATTGCCTCACTTCTGTTAAGGGAATCCAATTAATACTTGGTTGTTTATTATTAGAATTGCCAGAATTAAATATATTTTTTAGAAAACTCATTGTTTTATTTTTTTACTAAAGACAAAATGACATTTAAACCCCTGTAAAACAAGACTTTTTGTCGTTTTTACGTCATTTCACTCAAATGGAATATTAATTGAAGTGACAAATATAAATACAAAAAATATAAAACGTTATGAACTTTAATAAATTTACAATTAAATCGCAAGAAGCTGTACAGCAAGGACAGCAAATTGCGCAAAGTTTTGAAAATCAACAGATAGAAAACTCACATATATTAAAAGGTATTTTTGAAGTTGATGAAAATGTTACTCCGTTTATTTTAAAAAAACTAGGGGTAAATATTGATCTGCTTAAAAGCTTGATCGACAAAATAATTGAAAGCTATTCAAAGGTTTCAGGAGGAGATATTATGCTTTCTCGCGATGCCTCAAAAATGCTGAACAATGCTTCAAATGAAGCAAAAAAAATGAAGGATGAGTATGTTTCAATAGAACATTTATTAATCGCTATTTTAAATAATAAAGACACGGTATCTCAACTTTTAAAAGATCAGGGGGTTACCGAAAAACATTTAAAAGCGGCAATTGATGAATTAAGACAAGGTGGTAATGTTACATCACAAAGTGCTGAAGAAACCTACAATTCTTTAAATAAATATGCTAAAAATTTAAACCAATTAGCCAAAGACGGAAAATTAGATCCTGTAATTGGTCGTGATGAAGAAATAAGAAGAATTCTTCAAATACTTTCACGTAGAACCAAAAACAATCCAATGCTTGTTGGTGAGCCAGGTACGGGTAAAACTGCCATTGCTGAAGGTTTAGCACACAGAATTATAAAAGGTGATATTCCTGAAAATTTGAAGGGTAAACAAATTTATTCTTTAGATATGGGTGCCTTAATTGCTGGTGCGAAATACAAAGGTGAATTTGAAGAACGACTAAAAGCGGTTATTAAGGAAGTAACATCAGCAAACGGAGAAATAGTGTTGTTTATTGATGAAATACATACGCTTGTGGGTGCTGGTGGAGGTCAAGGCGCAATGGATGCTGCCAATATTTTAAAACCTGCTTTAGCGCGTGGAGAATTACGTGCAATTGGAGCCACTACCCTAGATGAATATCAAAAATATTTTGAAAAGGACAAAGCTTTAGAGCGAAGGTTTCAAAAAGTAATTGTGGACGAA
>CBDUAL010000097.1:0-9686 GCA_965365125.1 uncultured Lutibacter sp. | reverse complement strand
GAATTAGGTTCTTTATTAAATTTCAATTTAAAATAGATTAAAAGGGAATTAAGTGTAAATCTTAAACTGTTCCCGCAGCTGTAAACTCAGTAGTTGTTTTACAATCTTTTGCCACTATCAATAGTTATTGGATGGGAAGGCGTAAAACAGAAGTAAGTCAGAAGACCTGCCTTTTTCAAAATAACATAAACTTTCGGGAGAAAAGTTTGTTTACATATTTCTAATAGATAACAAAATTTGTTTTTATAGGTTCTATTGTTTGGATATTTTCTAAACAATATGGTACTATTTAATTTAAAATTAAGATGAATTACGCCGATTTGTGTATTGTTTTACAGGAGGTTCCAGGTGAGATTAGCATTTGTTTTACAATAACTGGTTGTGAGTTAATGTGTAATAACTGTCATTCCGCATACCTGTGGAAAAAAGAAAATGGAGCTTCTTTAACACTTCAAAAATATAAAGAAATTTTAATTGAATATAAAAATTTGGCAAGTTGTGTGCTATTTATGGGAGGTGAATGGCACGAAAATGAATTAGAAGAATTTTTAAAAGTAGCCAAAGAATTTAACTACAAAACTTGTTTATATACTGGGGCTACTACTGTTTCAAATAAAGTACTAAAATATTTAACGTGGGTTAAAACAGGACCTTGGGTAGAAAATTTAGGAGGTTTGGAGTCAAAAACTACCAATCAAAAATTTATAGAAGTAAAATCAAACAACATATTAAATCACTTATTTCAAAAATAACTAAGCTATGATACGATTAACAGAAAAACAATTAGAAAAAAAAATCAACTTTATAGAAAATTACATCAACTCTAACAATGCAGCAGATGGTTCAGCTGTTGATGCCAATGCCAATGTAACTTCAAAAAACATTGCAACTATGGAGGCTGAATTGAATAAAGATATTAATATTCAGGTAAATAGAACCTTGGTTAAAAATAAAATTAGCGAATTATTTGGTGAAGAATTAGCGAATGAATACATACGCCAAATTGAAAGTCATGAAATTTATGTGCACGATGAAACATCATTAAAACCATATTGCGTTTCCATAAGTATGTATCCTTTTTTATTTGATGGTTTAACAAAATTAGGAGGAGAAAGTAAAGCGCCTCAACATTTAGAAAGTTTTTGTGGTGAATTTGTAAACTTGGTTTTTGCAATAAGTTCACAATTTGCAGGAGCACTAGCAACCGTAGAGTTTTTAATGTATTTTGATTATTTTGCCAGAAAAGATTACGGGGATAATTATTTAGAAACCAATGGTAAATTAGTGGCCAATCATTTACAACACGCAGTATATGCCATAAATCAACCAGCAGCAGCAAGAGGTTACCAGTCGGTGTTTTGGAATATTTCTTTATATGATGAGGCTTATTTTAACAGTATGTTTGGAGAATTTGTTTTTCCAGATATGAGTAAACCTATTTGGGAAAACCTTAAAAAAACACAACAGTTTTTTATGAAATGGTTTAATAAAGAACGTGAAAAAGCGGTGCTAACTTTTCCTGTAGTTACAGCTGCTATGTTGGTGAAAGATGGTAAGCCTGTAGATAATGAATTTGCCAATATGTGTGCAGAAGAATTAAGTGAAGGCAATTCGTTTTTTATCTATCAATCTGAAAATGCAGATAGTTTGGCTTCGTGTTGCAGACTTAGAAATGAAATAAGCGATAACACATTTAGTTATTCTTTAGGAGCTGGGGGAGTTGCAACAGGATCAATAAATGTAATTACCTTAAATATGAATCGTTTGGTTCAAAAAGGGAAACATTTAAAAACTGAAATTGAAAAAATTCACAAATATCAGGTTGCATATAGAAAGTTAATTGAAGCGTATAAACAAGCAGGAATGTTGCCTGTATATCAGGCTGGTTTTATTTCATTAGATAAACAGTTTTTAACTATTGGTATTAATGGTATGGTTGAAGCCGCTGAGAGTTTAGGTTTACAAGCTGAAAATTCTACCAGTTATAAATCTTTTGTTCAAGAAAAATTGAAAGTCATTTATGATGCCAATAAAGAGGCTAAAAAGAAATACGGTTATATGTTTAATACTGAATTTGTACCTGCTGAAAATTTAGGTGTTAAAAATGCAATATGGGATAAGGAAGACGGATTAATGGTGCTTAGAGATTGTTATAACTCGTATTTTTATGCTGTTGAAGATACATCAATGAATACTTTAGATAAAATTTTATTGCATGGAAAAGAAACCATTAAATATTTAGATGGTGGTTCGGCGCTTCATTTAAATTTAGAAGAAGCTCCTAATAAAGAAGGATTTTTAAAGTTAATTAATGCAGCAGCAGTTGCAGGCTGTAATTATTTTTGTTTCAACGTAAAAATTACTATTTGTAATAAATGTAATTATATTGATAAACAAACGTTGACCAAATGTAGTAAATGTGATAGTACAGATTTAGATTACGGAACCCGGGTAATTGGCTATTTAAAACGTATTTCAAGCTTTAGTTCTCACAGGCAGTCTGAACAAGATTTAAGATTTTATCATATAAATGAAACTTCATTAAAAGAATGTGATATTTTAGAAAAAAGGAGTGAATTATTAAACAATCATTTTAAAACTAAAACCAATCAGTTTCAAAATTAACTATTGAAATAAACTGTTTGAAATACGGTGTTAAACCATTACTCTCAAACAGTTTATTTAATTTAAAAATCTAAGAAGCTTTTAAAAAAGGTTCTTTTAAATGAAATTTAAATGTAGCCTTACAAGTGGTAGTTGTTGTTGTTTCATCATTAACTAAAACCAATAATTGTAATTCGTTATGGTTTAATTTTGTAATTTGAGATTGTATTAGCAATTTATCATTTAAAAATGCATTTTTTAAAATTTCTAACTTATATAATTTGGGTGAATTCACACTCAATTCAGGGTTGTTAGCAATCATATTTGTCACAAATTGTTCCATTACTTCATACAATTTATTGGGAAGCAATGCCTTGTGATTATTAATGTCATTTTTTGTTACTTTGAAGTATGTGGTAGGATTGTTTGTACTGATGTTATTTAATGAGTTCATAATTTTTTTAATTTTAAGTTCTTATTCGCAATGGTATGGGTACTCTTGTTGTTGTGTTGTAAGCTAGGCGTTTACATAAATTTTGAATGGACTTGGCGACCTGTTGAATAATGATGTTTAAATGTTTCATAATTGTATTTATTTAAAATTAATATTAAAATTTGTGTATAAAAAAAGGTGCTTTTTGTTGTAAAAAGCACCTTTTAAATATGTTATAATTTGTAGTTTATTTCCTAAAATTATTGAAAGTGCTTTTTTGTACGTGTATATGTTGTTGCTTAAAATTACGCATGGCATACAGGGAGCAAATCGATTGCATAGCCGATTTGACATTATTTAAAATTGCTGTATGTATACTAATTACGTTCATATTCAACAAAAATAATAATATTATTTAAAATGATTGTATTTTTAGGTGTTAATTTTATGTTATTTCAACTTTTTGTTAAATTATTCACAATAAACTAGGAGCGTTTTTACATTTCATAAAAAACAAGCTATCAAAAAGATAAAAATTAAATACATACTAAACCAATTTCTCGTACATTTGCAAAATATTTTAAATACATAAAATTATGGGAAGCATTAAAAACTTAAAAAAAGATATTAATTACGTTTTAGGAGATATTATTGAAGAATGTTATTCTTGGGAATTATCAAACCCGAAAGCAGATAAGAAAGAGTCTGAAGCTGTTATGGATGAGGCCGTTAGTACTTTTGATTCTCTTATAGACTTAATTAACACGAAAGATGTTGAGAATAAAAAAGCACATTTTAAAGCTATTGAAGCGGCATTAGAAGCTAAAGCTGTAGAATTAATTGCTAGAGTAAATAAATTGTAGTGGTTAAATGTTAAAGTAATGTTTTTTTTGTATATTTATAACACTAAAAATATAGCTTAAAACGTTTATATTTTTATAACAAAAAAATAAAACCCTATGGCAAGAGAAATGTTTGAGTATACAAAAACGGTACTCAAAAAAGTAAGCTTTAACACTGAGTTATTTAAAAAGGAATTAGAAAAAGCAGTAGATAGGTTATTACCATTTGAAATTAAAGAATTATACATTTGGTTAAAAGAATTTACTTATAACAAACCCGAATTATATCCGTGTTTAGCGTTAATATCTAAAAAATAAAAAAAAAGGAGTCTTAGACTCCTTTTTTTTGTAGTATAGGACTTATTATTTTAACGTCGTTAAAAGCAATTATTCCTCTAATAATACCGTCTATGGTATTTTTTAAAGTTTCAATTAAGTGAATTTTTAGTTGAGATTTATGATAAAGAATGCTAACTTCTCTAGCAGGAACGGGTTCTTTAAACTGGCGTAAATAAACACGATCTTTATCGTTTAAATCTAATGTTTGTAAATAAGGAAGTAAAGTCATTCCAAGTCCTTCTTTAGATAATTTTATCAACGTATCAAAACTACCACTGTGTAACTGAAAGTGCTGATTTGTTCTTCCAAAGGTTCTACATAAATTAATGACACTTTCTTTAAAGCAATGCCCATCTTCTAATAAAAGAATATCATCAATATTTAAATCATCAATATTTAAAGATTTGTTTTCAAATAAACGATGCTCTTTTGGCACAAAGCCAACAAATGGTTCATAATACAATACACGTTCTTTAATTAATTCATTTTCAAGCGGTGTTGCAGCGATAGCTACATCAATATGTCCATCAGTTAATTTTTTAATGCATTCTTCAGTGGTTAATTCTTCAATTTTTAAATTTACTTTAGGATATTTCTTAATAAATGTCTTTAAAAATAAAGGAAGTAGGGTAGGCATTACTGTAGGAATAATTCCTAGTTTAAAATCTCCTCCAATAAACCCTTTTTGTTGTTCAACTATATCGTTAATTCTATTGCTTTCATCTACAATAATTTTTGCTTGTTCAACAATTTTACTACCAATTTCAGTAAGTTGAATCGGTTTTTTATTTCTATTAAATATTTTGGTATCCAATTCATCTTCTAACTTTTGAATTTGCATACTTAATGTTGGCTGGGTTACAAAACAATGCTCTGATGCGGTTGTAAAGTTTTTGTATTCAGCAACAGCTAAAACATATTTTAATTGTGTGATAGTCATGGCTATAAATTTTTCCGATAAAGATATTAAAACTATCAATTGTAATTATAATAATTGGATGTTTTTTTTCAAGAAATTTGTATTAGAAATAAAGCAAAGATTAATAATTAAAAAACAAAACAAATATGAATACTATAAGTATAGGTTTAGATAAAAAACAAGCAACAGAATTAACAATTAGTTTAAATGAATTGTTGTCTAATTTTCAGGTATATTACCAAAATTTAAGAGGGTTACACTGGAACATTAAAGGGAAAAATTTTTTTGAATTACATGTGAAGTTTGAAGAGTTTTATACAGATTCACAAGAAAAAATTGATATGATTGCTGAAAGAATTTTAACTTTAGGAGGTACACCTTTACATACTTTTTCAGATTATATTGAAACATCAAAAGTACCTGTTGGAAAAAATGTTACAAATGATGTTGAAGGAGTTTCTTTAGTAGTAAATTCTTTAGCTGAATTGTTGAAAATTGAGCGTTTCATATTAGAAGCGTCTGATAAAGCAAGTGACGAAGGTACAAATGCTATGATGAGCGATTTTATTTCCGAGCAAGAAAAAACAATTTGGATGTTAAATGCTTGGTTGTCTTAACCAGACACTATGCCGCAAAGCGTGTAAACTTATTTATAGGGTTCAATTTTATCAAGTTGAACCCTATTTTTGAATATAGTTATAAAATGAAACACTCTATAGAGGCTGTTTTGACAAGTGATGGTGGCTTCTGTGTTTTTTATCAGAAACTATTGCGTAGATTGTGGGGTTTGAGGCCTTTATTATTTTTTAATACCCTAAATGAATTTCAATTTTTTCTTGCAACATTGTTTCAACGCCACGTTTATAAAGGCAATCATAAAGTTGCCAAAACATTTAATTTTTTTTCTCATTATCTCTAATGGTACTTCCTTTTTTTATTGCTTTATAATTTTCATAACAAAGCAATACGGCTTCAATAAGTTGTAAGTCACTTGCTTGCTTTATAAAATAATCAGAATAATTACATTCATTCAATAAATCATTTAATTCTTGAGCATTAATGTTTAAGTATTCCATCATCAATTCTCTATTAAATTTATCTTCCATCATTTCACGCAAAGCATCATCATCGCGTAATTTTTTTATCTTCTTTAGCTGTTTCGGATTTTTACCAAACTTATTATACATTAAATTGATAGGCTGAAACATTGCATCTACAGCTGAATTATAAGATTTAGTAGATCTAGAACCAGATTCATAAGTTTGTGCAATACCATTTATATGTATTCTAGCATATTTGTCAACAGGAGCATTTTTAGCATCAATTTCTAAAACACCTACAAGTTTATGCGATTTTACAACAACCTCATTAAACTGTTCGGTTTGTTCGTGTAATTCAATTACCAATTCATTACCTTTTAATAAATCGTTAGTGATTTTTAATTTAATTGATTGGTATCCTAAGTACGAAACATAAATGGTATCATTTACTACCGTTGAAATTCCAAATTCGCCATTATCATCAGTTACAGAGCCAATTACAGAATTTAAATTAAATAGGTGAGCCCCTTTTAAGGGTGTCTTATCTAAATTGCTAATAATTTGTCCTTTTAATAGGGTGGGAGTTTCAAAACTGTTTTTCACAGTATCTGTTGCTTTTGGTTCTTGTGCAAAACCTTTAATAGTAATTAAAATAAAAGCAATGTATATAATATTCTTTAGCATATGCAATGATACTAATTTTAGGTAAAATTATAGTTAAACAAATCAAAAAAGTAGTTAAGATAAAAAGCTACAATATATATTTTAGAATATACTTCTTAATTTAGGTTAAATCAACTTTAGTTATAACTTGCTTAAATCTAAAATTAACATAAAATTTGTTGGTTTAAGGTTGTTTTTAGTTAAAAACGATTGATTTTATCTCAAAATTGAGTTCTTTTTTATTCACAACACTTAAATCTCACGGATTTAAAATAAAAGTTATTAACAATTTTGTTGAAAAGTAATTTTTATTTTGATTTTTTTTCTTCTTGGCTAAATAGCTAGTTTTTAAGGTGTATAATTTATGGGATTTATAGTCTTGTGGTTCTCAATGGTTTGATAATCAGTCTTTAAACGTGGTTTTTATTGTAGGGTGTTGATATGTTATACATTTTCAATGTAAAGGTGATTCATATTAAAAACCTCGATATTTAAACTGAAAAACGAAAGTTTTTAACAAAAATATTTGGTGGTTTTAATAATTGTATATACATTTGACGTATATACAATAGTAGTATAGAAAAATGTTGTCCCCCCGAAGTTGAATATAAATGAAAAAAAAGATGAGCTAAATTTACCTGATTATACAATTGCAAATATTTTGCATACAGGTAACTGGATGAATGAAAAGTTTTCAGATCATCTAAAGCAATATGCTATTTCAATTCAACAATTTCAAGTTTTACGTTCATTAAAAGCATTGAAAGGAGCACCAGCTAATCTTCAATCTATTCAATCCGAAATGGTAAGTAAAAGCAGTAATACAACTCGTTTAGTTGAAAAATTGCGTTTAAAAGGATTAATTACTAGAATTCAGAATGAGGAGAATAGAAGAAAAGTTGATATTAATATTACAGAAGAAGGATTGACATTATTAGCCGAGATTGAAATTGTTCATACAGAATTTGAAAAAGAGATTGTTGGTAATTTAAATCAGACAGAAATAATAGCTCTAAATCAATTGTTAGAAAAAATAAGAAAATAATAAATCAACCCCAAATAAAGTTGTTTTAAAGCAAAATAGTTACACCCCTAATTATTTTGCTTTGAAATAACAAAAGTTAAAAAAAATAATTATAAACTTAATAAAACATGAAAAACAAGTATTAAATCAACCCTAAAGTTATAGAGGTAGTCTCACTGTAGTCACATACACTTATAAGTAATCTGAAAATACTTTAATTGTTAGATGGTTAGTAAGAACTTTGAAACTGCCTCTTATTTTAAAAAATAAAATATTTAAATCAACCCCAAAACCCTAAACCCCAAGTCATGAATTTTAAATTCATATACCCAAATACACCCAATACTGCAATTCTAAGCAGTAATATGTTTCAAAGTACACTAAATCAACCCCTACTTTTGAAACATTCCTATTCAATCAATCTTATTATTTCATTTCTTGAGTTATTTAGAAATGGAATAGTAAGGTTGAAGAATATTCTAAAAGCAGCCGTAATTTATTTATCTAAACCTTTCATCCCCACAACGGTTATTAAAAAGATGATAATTACGGCTGTATTTTAAAAGTAAATAGAAAATTTAACCCCAAAAATTAACCTCAACTAGCATGAAATCTTTAAAAAATTACCTAACCTCTTGTATGGTTCTTTGTCTTTTATTTAACTCCTGTGCACCTGAAGATGATGGTATATACTTTGATAAAGCAACCAGTGAAAATGTAGAATATTCCAAAATAGAACTTGATATTCTTGAATTAGTGAATGAATATAGAATTTCTAAAGGATTAAATTCATTAGAACAATTAAACATTATTTCTTCAGTAGCCGAAATACATACTACTTATATGGCTGAGGTAGGTAAAGTTAGTCATGATAATTTTCAGTTAAGAAATGAGCAACTTGTTAAAAATGCCAAAGCCAAACTTGTAGGTGAAAATGTAGGTTTTGGTTATATTACTGCTGATGCAGTTTTTCAAGCTTGGTTAGCTAGCGAAACACATAGACAGGTAATTGAAAAGCCAAGTTATACACATTTTGGTATTTCAACAGAACAAAATTTAGAAGGAAGAAATTTCTTTACTCAAATTTTTATTGAACGTTAATTTAAAACCTATATATTATGATTTTAATTAAAGAAAGAGAAATAAAAAACAAATTTAAAAAGAAATTAAATGAAGTGTATATAAACACTTTAGTGCCATATTTTCAATTCAAAAATAAAAAAGGTGAAATTGTAAAACCGGTAAATATTAGCATTAATTTATAACTAGAAAATTGTCGTTCCCCACAACAACAGTACTGTTATAAATAGAAAATTGTTGTCCCCACAACTAAAAAAACAGTTGTAAAAAATTTCTTAATAAGTGTCGTCCCCACAACGGTAGTATTTTAAGATCTTTTATTTACAACTGTTTAACACGTGATATATTAAAAAACAGCCGCAATAATAGTTAAAAAACTGTCGTCCCCACGATAATTTCTTTAATACTCTATTTATTACGACTGCTAATCTTTTAACCATATTAAAAAAAAATAATGTTAAAAAATTGTTCTTGAACTTTTAGGTATTGTAAATTTATGTTTTAAGATTAATAATTCCAATTTTTTTTTCTTTTTTAAAAATAGAATTAATTATATACGTTCAAAAAAAATTTAAATTTTAAGATTTAATGAACAATGTATTCACCTTTCAGTTAAGAGTTTTAAAAAATGAAATTGATTATTTAAACCATGTAAATAATGTCATTTATATTCAATAGGTTTTTAAAGCAGCTGAATTAATTTGAGCTAAATTAAGTACTAAAACTATTAATGAGAAATATG
>CBDUAL010000096.1:0-9817 GCA_965365125.1 uncultured Lutibacter sp. | reverse complement strand
TTTTTATTTGTAAACTTCTTTTACAAATCCTTCATAGTTTACTTCTTTTACTTTAAAAGTAATTGCTTCTTTGTAAAAGGTTAATAATTTTTGACTAACTAATTGCTCTTGTAAACGTTTAGCTTCTTCTTGGTTACTTAAAACACGTTGTACAATATCATCCAATTCTTTTTCTTCAGGACTTAATTGACCGTATTGAGCCATTTGAGCTTTTACAAAACCTTTTGTAAAGTCTTTTAATTCTTGAAAGTCTAATTTAATATCATTGTCTTTTAAAACTTTCCCTTCAATTAATTGGTAACGTAATCCTTTTTCAGATTTTTCGTACTCTTCAGAAGCTTGTTCAGGAGTCATTGGTTTTTCACCAGCAACAGCAATCCATTTTTTCAAAAATTCAGCAGGTAAATCAAAAGTTGTATTTTCAACTAAATATTCAGTAACAGCGTTTAATAACTGTTGGTCAGATTGTGTTAAAAATTGCTTTTCAGCATCTTCTTTAATTTTCTCTTTTAATTCTTCTACTGATTTTACAACATCAGGTCCAAAAACTTTATCAAACAACTCTTGGTTTACTTCAGCCAATTCAGTTACGTTAATTTCTTCAATTGTAAAAAATACAGGAATGTCTAAATCGTGAATTTCATCATGAGATAAACCTAAAGCTCCCATTAATTTATGAGCATCATCAAATAAACCTTTTGTATTTAATTCAATAACATCACCAACTTTAGCGCCAATAAATAATTTTTGGTTTGATTTCCCTTTGATTGAATCTAACTCAATAGTTGATTTTTTCTCTAATTCTCTTTCTTCATTTACAAATGTACCAGCAATTGCTACGCCTTCAACAACCGTTTCTTGAGGAACAATTTTACCAAATCTTTTTTGAATGTTTTCAACTTCTTTAGTTAACAATTCATCATCAGCAACAATATCATACTTAGTGATTTTGTTTTTTGCGTCTAATTTAACTTCAAATTCAGGAACTAAACCTAATTCAAATTCAAATGCAAAATCATCTGCATCCCAATTAAAATCTTCTTGCATTCTAGGTAATGGATTTCCTAAAATATCTAATTTTTCTTCAACTAAATAGTTATTTAATGAATCTTGCAGTAATTTATTTACTTCATCAATCATAATAGATTTTCCGTACTGCTTTTTAATCATCCCCATAGGAACCTGCCCTTTTCTAAACCCAGGAATATCAGCTTTTTTACGGTGATCTACTAAAATAGCCTCTACTTTATCTTGATAATCAGCTGCTGAAATTTCAACCTTTACTACTGCATTTAATGCATCAACATTCTCTTTTGTAATATTCATTTTATGTTGTTTTTATCTTAAATCATTCAAAATTGGCTGCAAAATTACTATTTTTTGCGCACCTGACAAATATTTAACCCGTTCAAATTCAACTAATTTTCTTTATTTTCACCTAAAAGCGAATAGAAAACAGATTGAAGAAAGGATAATAATAAACTAAATAATAGTGCCCACCAAAAACCATCAACTACAAAACCACTAACAAAATTACCTGCCAACATTATAATAATAGCATTTATAACTAATAAAAACAGCCCTAAAGTAAGTACTGTTACTGGCAACGTAAAAATAATTAAAAGTGGTTTTACTGTAATACGCAGCACCCCTAAAACAATGGCCACAAAAATAGCGCTTGTATAATCTTGTACATGGATACCCGGTAAAATGTTTGCTAAAATTACTACAGCGGCGGCTGTAAGTAATATTTTCAATATTAATTTCATCTTTTTTAAATTTATAATGAACTATAAATTTAGCTATAATGATGCCAGTTTTTTAATTGTTTAAAAACGTGACAACTTCAGCATAAAAATCGGTAGGATTTTCGGCGTGCAGCCAATGTCCTGCATTTTTGACAGTTACAATACTTGCATTTGAAAAATGCGCTTCAATTAAAGATGCTTCATTTTTGGTAATGTAGTTTGAATTTTCACCTCTTAAAAACAACGTTGGTCCGTTAAAATGCGTAAACGAAGGCAAAGCTTCACCAACTTCACTATTATTTTCGGTTAAACTGTGAATATTAAAACGATAGGCTAATTCGCCTTTTGTTTTCCAGTACACATTTTTTAATAAAAACTGCAAGACCCCAGGTTCTTCAATATAAATTTTTAATACATCTTCTACTTTTTTTCTTGAATCTTGTATTGAAAAATTTACAGCGTTTAGTGCTGCTAAAATATGTTCGTGGTGTGGTTTGTAATATTTAGGTGAAATATCAGCAACTACTAGTTTATCAACTAGTTCAGGATAGGTTACGGCAAAAAGCATAGCAACCTTCCCTCCCATTGAATGACCTAAAAGATGTACCTTTGATAAATGATGACTTGTAATATAATAGTGTAAATCTTCAACTAACAATTCGTAATCAAAATCATCAGAATGAAAACTTCTACCGTGATTGCGCTGATCAATTAAATGAACTTCAAAATTTTCTGCAAATTTATTTCCCAATCCGCGCCAATTATCGCTCATACCAAAATACCCATGTAAAATAAGTAATGGCGCTCCGTTTCCTACAATTGTTGAATGTAATAGCATATAGTTGTTGGTTGTTGATTTTCTACTTATTGACCTTCAGACTTTAGACTTTAGACTTTCGATTTTTGACTTAAATCTTTAACTTATACTTGTACATATTTACTACATTCTCCAAACCTAAATATAAAGATTCAGCAATCAATGCATGTCCTATAGAAACTTCTAACAAGTTTGGAATATTTTGCGCAAAAAACTGAATATTATCTAGGCTTAAATCGTGCCCAGCGTTAATTCCTAAACCAAGCTCTGTAGCCAATATTGCACTTTCAGCATAAGGCTTTATAGCATCTTTATTTCCTAAAGCATATTGTGTTGCAAAATCTTCGGTGTACAATTCAATTCTATCAGCCCCCGTTGTTGCAGCAGCTTCAATTAATTTTAAATCGGTATCAATAAATACGGAAGTTCTAATTCCTTTCAATTTAAATTCAGCAATTACTTCTTTTAAAAAGTCTTGATGTTTTATAGTATCCCAACCTGCATTTGAAGTTACAGCGTTAATTGCATCAGGAACCAACGTTACTTGTGTTGGACGAATTGCCAACACCATTTCCATAAATTTTGGAATAGGATTTCCTTCAATATTAAATTCTGTAATAACACTCTTTTTTAAATCGTAAGCATCTTGATAACGAATATGACGTTCATCTGGTCTTGGATGAATGGTAATTCCTTCAGCTCCAAAACGCTCAATATCAGCAGAAACCTTAACTACATTAGGAAAATCGGCGCCTCGTGAATTACGCAATGTTGCAATTTTGTTTACATTAACACTTAACTTTGTCATTCTATAAATATTTAAAATTGAAATGAGTGCGCAAATTTACGAACTAAGAATATGTTTTTGGATTTATTTTTGATTAATTTGTAGCATAATAACAAACTATATGGAAACAGCTCCTTATATACTAAACGAATTTGAGGCTTTTAGTTTAGAAACCCGTGTTAATGAAGTGAAAACTTTTTTTAACGAAACTACCTATAGCCATTTTCCTATTGTTAAAGAAAATCATTTAATTGGTTTAATTTCTAAAACTGACATTGAAGCCATTGATGAAGATGAAAAAGAGATAGGTTATTTTCAATATTTATTCAACCTATTTTATACACATGAAACAACAAATATTTTAGAAATTATTACCACTTTCGCTTCAAACGAAACCAATATTGTACCTGTTATTGATACTCAAAAAAACTACATCGGGTATTTTGACTTAACTGATGTTTTACATGCAT
This sequence comes from uncultured Lutibacter sp., assembly GCA_965365125.1. Classification (GTDB taxonomy): domain Bacteria; phylum Bacteroidota; class Bacteroidia; order Flavobacteriales; family Flavobacteriaceae; genus Lutibacter. The sequence continues at coordinate 5,995 of CBDUAL010000096.1, read as the reverse complement.
ACAACGAAACGCCATTTTTAAAAATTAATGGCACCGTTACGGTTTTAGAAAAAGAAGTTAGAGGTTTTTCTTTTAGTGAAATATGTCAAATTATAGAATCTAATAGTGGAAAAATACAAGGGCTTTTTATTTCTGAAAAAAATGAAACCACTGTCAAAATTACTGTTAAATTTGACTCTCAAGATGTAAACGAAATTTTACAATCTTTTAGACGCTATGAATATGCGATCATCTCAAGTCACGAAGAAGATTTTTATTTAGAAGATTTAAAAGAACGCTCAAAATACTTACAAAAATATTTAAACATTTAACTATGAAAATTGCTATCTACGGTCAATATTACAAAGTTGATGATAAAATATATGTTGAAGAATTATTTCAGTTATTACAAAAAAATAATATTGAATTTGTAATTGAAGAGTATTTTTACAATCGTTTTAAAAACAGTATAAAATTAGAAAACGCACAAACTTTTAACTCATTTGAAGAATTAGATAACTCTTTTGATTTTATGTTTACCATTGGTGGTGACGGTACAATTTTAAGAGCCGTAACCTATTTAAGAGATTCTAACATTCCTATTGTAGGAATTAATACGGGAAGATTAGGCTTTTTAGCAACGGTTAAAAAAGAAGAAATTGCATCTTCAATAGACTTGTTATTGAAAAAAGAATACATTATTAGACAACGTTCTTTGCTAAGCATCAGCACTTCATCAAAAAAAGAAGAATTAAATAACTTAAATTTCGCCTTAAATGAAGTATCTGTAAGCAGAAATAACACTGCTTCAATGATTACCATTGAAACCTATTTAAATAATGAATACCTAACATCATACTGGGCAGATGGGTTAATTATTGCCACACCTACAGGTTCAACTGGCTACTCATTAAGTTGTGGCGGCCCCATAATTACACCCGAAGCAAAAAGCTTTGTTTTAACACCAATAGCACCACATAATTTAAACGCCAGACCGCTTGTAATTCCTGATGAAACAACTATTAAATTTAAAGTCACAGGAAGAGAAGATAAGTTTTTTTTATCGCTAGATTCTAGAATTATCACTATTGAAAGTGGTACAGAAATTGCTATAAAAAAAGCAGCCTTTAGTTTAAATATGATTGAAATTAATCAACAAACATTTATTAAAACTTTACGCGAAAAATTACTTTGGGGACAAGATACACGTAATTAATAGTAATTTATTGATCCTTAAAAACGTACTTGTAGCCCAAAACAATAATTTTATAAAAAAACAGTTTATCAAAAAAGACTTTGTTTAACTTCTAAATGCAAATAGATTTAATTATATTTGCTCGCAATTTTTTATATGAAAAAGTTAATAGCATTTATTTCATTCATCTGTATTACAACCACTTCCAACGCTCAAATTAATGAAATTGGAATATTTGCTGGAGGAAGTAATTATGTGGGAGATATTGGTCCTGAATACTATATAAACCCAAATAATGTTATGGGTGGAATTATTTATAAATGGAATGCAAATCCTAGAATGGCTTTAAGAGGAACTTTTACATACTTAGAACTTTCATCAAATGATGCCAATGCTACCAATAATGCCAGAAAATTAAGAGGACTTCGTTTTACAAATTCAATAAAAGAATTAGCTGTTGGACTAGAATACAATTACTTTGATTACAACATAGACAATTACCAACAAAGTCAAACCCCTTATATTTTACTTGAAATTGCTGCTTTAAATTACAAAGCTGTAACTCGTGAAATTTCACATGAAGTATATGAATACGGCTCAAAAACTTCATTTGCTATTCCGTTTGGTGTTGGATATAAATTCGCAGTTGCTCATCGTTTTGCAGTAGCATTTGAATTAAGAGCTACTTATACCTTTACTGATGAAATAGATTATAATTATTACGAAGAAAGTTCAAACAGGATTCCTTCTTTAGAGTTTGGAAACCCAAATAACAACGATTGGTATATGTTAGCTGGCGTTTCATTTGTTTACACCTTTGGAAGACCTCCTTGTTACGCAAAACCCTACTAATGAAACACTTAAAAGATCAAATAAATAAAAACAGAGTTCCAAACCATGTAGCCATTATTATGGACGGAAATGGACGTTGGGCAAAACAACAAGGTAAAGCGCGTGTTTTTGGACATAAAAATGGTGTTACTTCCGTAAGAAAATCAATTGAAGCAGCAGCTGAAATAGGTGTTAACTACTTAACATTATATGCTTTTTCAACAGAAAATTGGAACCGTCCAAAATTAGAAGTAAAAACATTAATGTCGTTATTAGTTTCTTCTTTAAAAAAAGAATTAAAAACACTTCAAAAAAACAACATCAAATTAAACGCCATTGGCAACCTAGAATATTTACCTGAAAAAGCCCAAATTGAACTTGCTGATGTAATTGAAAAAACCAAAAACAACAGCACTTTAACCTTAACATTGGCCTTAAACTACGGATCTCGTGAAGAAATTGTTAATGTTATCAAAAATATATCAAAAAAAGTTGTTAATAAACAATTAGACATAGAAGAAATTAGCGAAAAAATTATTAATAATCATTTATATACGTTTTCTTTGCCTGATGTTGATTTGATGATTCGCACAAGTGGCGAAAAAAGAATCAGCAATTTTTTATTGTGGCAAATAGCTTATGCAGAACTGTATTTTACAGATACACTTTGGCCAGATTTTAGAGAAGAAAATTTATATACAGCAATTATAGATTACCAAAACAGAGAACGACGGTTTGGAAAAACTAGTGAACAAATTGAAAAATTAAATGAATAAATTTAAGATAGCGCTCCTACTTTTGGTGGTTATTTTTACAACTTTTGCGAAAGCTCAAGAAGTAAAAAATGATACACTAAAAGAGACTTCAGTAGAAAATAAAACTATAGCAAAAGACACTTTACAGCCTAAAACCAAGGGACCCATAAATTTTGTTGAAGATACAAAATATGAATTGGGAGGTATTACAGTAGTTGGTCTTAAAAAGTTTGAAGAGCAAACCGTAAAAGTTTTTACAGGGCTAAAAGTGGGTATGGAACTTAAAATACCGGGTGACAAACTTACTAGTGCCATAAAAAAATTATACGAAACCAATCAATTTAGTAAAATTGATGTTTACATTTCTAAAATTGATGGCAATACAGCTTATTTAGAATTTGATGTATTAGAATTACCACAACTTAGTCAAATAACTATTCAAGGAGTTAAAAGCAGCAAAGAAAAAGAACTTAAAAAAGACGCCGAACTAAAAGTGGGTACTATGGTAACCGACAATTTAATTGTTACCACTAAAAACTACATCAAAAAAACATACCAAGACAAAGGGTATTTAAATGCAAAAGTAACTTTAGACACTAAAGCTGACACCTCAAATGTAAACTCTGTAAAAATGCTTATTAGAGTAGACAAGGGAGAAAAAGTAAAAATTAAAAACATCAATTTCATTGGAACTGAAGCTTTAAGCGACAAAACCCTAAAAGGTTCAATGAAAAACACCAAGCAAAAAATGTTTGGTCGTATTTGGAAAGGCTCAAAGTATATTGAAGCTGATTACAAAGAAGATCTTGAAAAATTGGTTTCAACCTACAGCAAAAAAGGATATCGAGATGCCAGAGTTTTAGATAAAACAATTACGTGGAATGATGACAACACTATAAACCTAAATATTAATGTTGAAGAAGGAAATAAATATTACTTTGGAGACATAAAATTCTTAGGAAACAGTAAATATACCAACGAGCAATTGCAAGGTATGTTGCGAATTCAAAAAGGAGATACTTACAACGGAATTCTTTTAAAAGAACGTGTTACAGGAGACGGCTCACCAGACTCGCAAGATATTGCTACTTTATACCAAGACAACGGATACCTGTTTTCTAGAGTAATGCCTGTTGAAACTAAAATTAGTAACGACTCTATTGATGTAGAAATTAGGATTTACGAAGATGAACCTACCAAAATTAATAAAGTAACTATTAATGGAAACGACCGTACAAATGATCACGTAGTTTATAGAGAAATTAGAACAAGACCTGGTTATTTATATAGTAAAAGTCAAATTATTAGAACTATTAGAGAAATTGGTCAGTTAGGATTTTTTGATGCTGAAACAATTACACCTGATATTAAGCCTAACTTTGCGGATAAAACCGTAGATATTGATTATACAATTGCCGAAAAAGGGGCAAGTCAAATTGAATTGCAAGGTGGTTACGGTGGTGGCTCATTTATTGGTACTATCGGTTTATCGTTTAACAACTTTTCAATTAGAAATATTTTCAACGGAAAAGCTTACAAGCCATTACCTATGGGTGACGGGCAAACACTTTCATTACGTTTACAAAGAAGTAGGTATTATACTACCGGAAGTTTTTCTTTTGTTGAACCTTGGCTAGGTGGTAAAAAACCACAATCGCTTTCACTTTCAGTCTATTATTCTGGTCAGTATCGTTACAATTACGCTACAAATAATGTAGACAGAGATCAACGATTGAATATTCTTGGAGCAAGTGCAGGAATTGGAAGAAGATTAACATGGCCTGATGATAACTTCTCACTTTCACAAAGTATTAGTTATCAATTATACGATTTAAAAGATTACCCAATCTCAACTTTTAGTTTTGACACAGGAAAATCAAACAACTTGGCATACAACATTACACTTTCAAGAAATTCATCGGGTCCAAACCCAATTTTTCCAAAAACAGGTTCTGAATTTGCAATCACAGGTAAATTTACGTTGCCTTGGTCTTTAATGAATGATAAAGATTATTCAACCTTAACTGACCAAGAAAAGTACAGATGGCTAGAATATTACAAAGCTAGTTTTACAGGAAAATGGTACACTTCAATTTACAAAGATTTAATATTAATGACCAATACTGAATTTGGTTTTCTAGGAAGATATAATAAAGAATTAGGTTATTCACCTTTCGAAAGATATTTTGTTGGGGGTGACGGAATGGCCTCATACCAATTAGATGGAAGAACCACAGTAGCTTTGAGAGGTTATGAAAACGGCCAAATCTCATCAGTACTTGGAGGAACCATTTACAATAAATTTCAAATGGAACTTAGGTATCCAATTACTTTAAAACCATCAGCATCTATTTATGCTTTAGGATTTTTAGAGGCTGGTAATGCGTATGATGGCTTTGAAGAATTGAGCCCGTTTAACTTAAAAAGATCTGCAGGTCTTGGACTTAGAGTGTTTATGCCTGCATTTGGATTGTTAGGTATTGATTTTGCTTATGGATTTGATCCTGCTACTGGACAAGTTCAAAAATCAGGATGGCAAACTCATTTTGTTATTGGGCAACAATTTTAAACTAAATCAGTTATATTTGTAATTAAAATTTTAAAGTGGCACGATTATTTCTAAATACTTATTTGTAATGACCAAAAAAGTTGTTTTATTTGCGTTTATTCTGCTAAGCATACAAGTGATAGCACAAAAACCTCAAAGGTTCGGATATATTGATATGGAATATATATTAGAAAATATTCCTGAATATACCGAAGCTGAAACCAGAATTAATGCGAAAGCACTTACCTGGCAGCGCACTATTGATGAAAAACAATCAGAAATAGCTGATTTAAAAGCTGATTTAAGAAATGAAAAAGTTCTTTTAACACAAGAATTAATTGAAGAAAAAGAAGAGGATATAAGTATTAAAGAATTAGATTTAAAAAAATTACAGGCAGCTTACTTTGGAACCAATGGAGATTTGTTCTTTTTAAGAAAGCAACTTGTAAAACCAATTCAAGATTTAGTTTACAATGCCGTTCAAGAAATTGCAGTTAAAAGAAAATATGATTTTATTTTAGATAAATCAACAGCATTGGTTATGCTGTATACAAATAAACAGTACGATATTAGTGATTTAGTGCTAACAAGTATTAGTAGAGTTAAAAAGGTTGAAGAAGCCACCAACAAAAGAAATAAAAAAAACGCTGCAACAGTAACAAAAGAAGCTCCAGTTTTAAGCGAAGA
>CBDUAL010000095.1:0-9835 GCA_965365125.1 uncultured Lutibacter sp. | reverse complement strand
AATCACAATAATTAATGGCGGAAATAGGGCCATTAATACGGAAATTTTATACCTAAATAATCCAATAAAAACAAAAACCCAAACTACACCAATACTTACAAATAAAAGAGTAATAAATGTAGCTCTAATTGAACGAAAAAAGAAGAAGAAAATTAATGCAGTAACTCCTAATGCAAGCCCAACAAAAAGCCCAATTTCATCAATAATGTTTTGAGCATTCATAGTTCGTATATATGGCATACCACTTATACGAACATCCATACTATGATCTTTTTCAAATTTTTCAATTAATGGATTTAACTGGTCGAACACAAAATCTTTTCTGGCTGCTGTGTTCACAATGTTTTTATCCATATATACAACAGTTCTAATAACTTTAGACTCCTTGCTGTATAAGAAATTATCAAAAAATGGAAGGTTCTCAAAAAGTTCTTTTTTAATAGCTAAAACTTCTTCAGTAGTTTGTGGCTCTTTTTCATATAGAGGTTCTAAGTCAAACGATTTTGTTTCACTATTTTTAACTAATTTTTTAATGTCTCCAACAGCAATAGTAAAGTCAACTTGACTAAATGAATCTAATTTTTTAGAAAGCTTGTTCCAATCATTAAATTTATCAGGAGTAAAAAGTGTAGGGTCTTCAACGGCTAAAATAATAAGGTTTCCTTCTTCGCCAAAAAGGTCTAAAAAATGATCGTATTCAACATTTACGGGATGATCTTTTGGAAGCAAATTAGCTTCGGTATATGAAAATCGCATATATTGCATTTGAGAAGCCAGAAAATAAGTGGCAGCTGCAATAAGAAATAAGATAAAATATCTTTTAGTTAAAATAAACCGGGAAACTCGAGCCCAAAAACCCATAAAAAAAATTTTTGCAAAGGTATGAAAATAGTTGGGCTAATTAAGTGAAATCTTTTAAAATCCTAAGTGAATATTGTAGGTGATTTTAACAGCTAAATTATCACTCCATTCAGGTTTAATATATAATCCATACCGGTAAAAGGTACTTACTCCAAAGCCTTTAAATAAAGAGTTAAATTCCAAACCGCTTTCAAAATAACCTTTACTTAGTTTACTGAAAGAAATCTCTTGATGGTATTTGGCATGTTCTATGTCTCCTAAAGCAAATCTTGTAACTAGTGTTAATCGAGGTTTAAAACGTTTGTTAAATTTAAAAACTCTAAATTCATGTTTTAAATGTAATGCTACAAACCTATCAGATATAAATTCGTTATAACTCATTGTTTCAAAACTGTTTTTACCAGCAAAGGTAATTCGGCTAGTCCACGGGTTTTTATAGGTGTAGTTTGGGGTAGCATTGTATAAGTGAGAAATAGGTGTTTCACCAAAAACAATTCCACCTTCTAATAGAAAACTTGTAGTAGCTCTTCTAAGGCGTTTAATTTTATAATTTGCACGAATATTGATTTGTGTGAATCCAAAATCGCTATCTAACACATTTTTTAAACTTTGAATTAACTGAAATGAGAATTGAGGGTATCCATTTTTTACGTTAATTTTTCCTAAAGGCGAATTCATATATTCATTTCTAGGTGTGTAATTAATCCCAATAACGGCATTTGTAAGCTGATATTCTTTTACGTTAATATTTGGAGAACTATATTGGTAATTAAACAATGCTTTGTATTTACCGCTGCTAAATCTAAGTTTAGCTTCTATATTAGGTTGAATATCATGATATAAAAGCGCACTGAAAGTTTTATAATTGTAAAATTTATCAATGTTTAAGTTTCTTGGGTTTATGGGGGAAAACGATGTGTTTTCAGCAATAAAATCAAGCGAAGCAGCTTCTTTAATATCATTGGTGTATTTTAAGCCAAACCAAGTATTAGCATCTTTATTTAAACGAACGGCACCACCAAAACTATATTTAAAATTAGTGTCTTTTGTTCCATAAGCTGCGTATGCTTCAATCTTAATTTTTTGAGAAAAATGAGTATTGGTTATTCCACCAAAACCTACTCTAAACCCTTCATGATTGTTTAAATTTAAAATTTTACCAAGATCAAGATTAATATATGTTGTAGGGTAGTACCCTTTTAATAGGTTTCTAGCTAAATTTATTTTTTTCTCTACCCCTTCTTTTTCCGAAATACTATCAAGGTATGTATACGTATTTAACCCTCTTTTTGTTAATGAATCTGGTCGGTGTTTGTTCCAAAAATTTAATGTTTTGTTTGCAGCATCATCATTAAATAGTATTGTTGAAGACCCTCTTTTAACGTTTAAAGGTGTGTTAATTTGAATATTTGAGTTTTTTGAAGTCGAAATAAAATAAACAACATCTTCAGGTTTATTTTTTGAAGTACTTACTATTGAATCATGGTTCTTATTTTTACTAAATTTAATTAATCCGCCAAGTAAAGAAACATGCTCTTTAATAGCCCCTTTCTTTATAATTACACTTTTGTCTTTTGGAAACCAATTATTAAATTTGGTATTAAACGAATAATTTTGAACCGCTTTTACGCTAACAATTCCTTTTAATTCAGCAACAGCTTTTGTAATAGCAAAATTTTCAGTGTCAATATATAAAACGCCTTCAATACCTAAATATTCTTTCTTTTTTTTAGGTTTGAAGTGGATTATATAGGAGGTTCCATGGCCGTTATTAACGGTGTCTAAAATTTTATAATGGTATTGTTTTATGGCATTTTTTGAAACTGGGTTGGTATAGTTGGTCCCTGCAATTGTATAAATTTCATTATAAAATGAAAACCCTTGAAACGATAGTGCAAAAAGCTCATAAATAGGTTGTTTTAAACCTGCCATTCGTGATGCTAAAATAACTTCTTTCTTTTTTTTACCTTTTTCAAAAATAAATTCAGAAATTTTTTCAGAAATATATAAGTGCTGTTGATCTATTTCTTTTTTGAAATTATAATTGGTCGAATCAATTTTTTTGAATGATTTTATTCCTTTTTGAACGGTATAAACAGAATCTAATTTTCCATTGATTGAATCAGGGTTTGCAGTTATTAGCACCTTATTATAGGCATTAAATTTGAAGGAGTTTAATGCTTTTTCAATATTATTTTTCGATTTGTTTTCAATGGTTTTTCGTATGATTTTAAGCGCAGGGTTTTCTCGGGCTGTTATTAAAACTTCGTTTAAATTTTCAACGGTAGTTTTTAATTTTACTGAAATAAATTTAGTGGTTGCTTTTATTGGGATTTTTATGGATGAATAACCTGCGTATGAAATAGTAATTTCATTAAAATTGTTGGTTGTTTTTAAAGTAAACTTTCCGTCAATATCAGTCAATACTCTAATAGTTGTATTGGTTGTTACAGATGCAAATGATAGTGGTTTTTTTGTGTTCGCATCTACAACAGTTCCTTGTAGGAGTGTTTGAGAAAAAGTGAGAATTGGAATTAATAAAAAAAATAGAAATTTTTTCATTGTTTATATTATCACGAACTCGTAAATATAATTTAATAAAAAAGCACCCTTTAGAGTGCTTTTGTTTTTGTGAGAAGTTTAACTTTTTAAAAATTAAACTTTCATAATTTCTTCGTCTTTTACTTTGTAGTGTTGATCAACTTCAAGGCTGTACTTATCTGTCAATTTTTGAATATCAACTTCTGCATTTGCTTTCATATCTTCAGAAGCTTCAGCTTTTTTAATTTCTTGCATAGCTTCTCTTCGATCATTTCTGATACTTACTTTTGCATGTTCAGCTTCAGCTTTTGCTTGCTTTGAAAGTTCTTTACGTCTTTCTTCAGTTAATACAGGAACATTGATAATGATGATTTCACCATTATTCATTGGGTTGAAACCTAAATTAGCAATCATTATTGCTTTTTCAATTTCTTGAAGCATGTGTTTTTCCCAAGGTTGCACCGTAATTGTATGGGCATCCATGGTACTAACATTGGCAACTTGTGTTAGTGGTGTTTGAGAACCGTAGTAATCAACAGTTACACTTCCAATCATTGCTGGGCTAGCTTTTCCAGCTCTAATATTTCTGAATTCTTTTTCTAAATGCGTAATAGCATTTTGCATTAATTCTTTTGTACTATCTATTATAAAGTCTAATTCTTCATTCATGATTGAAAAATTTTAATGATTTATTTATCAACTAATGTTCCTATGTTTTTTCCTGATATAACCTTTTCAAGGTTCCCCTGAGTATTCATATCAAAAACAATGATAGGTAAATTATTTTCCTGACTTAAGGCAAATGCTGTCATGTCCATAATTTTTAAACCTTTATTCATAACATCTTTATATGTTATGGTATCAAACTTAATGGCATCCTCATGTTTTTCTGGATCTACATTGTAAATTCCATCAACGCGAGTTCCCTTTAATATCACTTCAGCACCAATTTCAATAGCTCTTAAAACTGCAGCTGTGTCAGTTGTAAAGTAAGGGTTTCCTGTTCCACACCCAAAAATTACTACACGTCCTTTTTCTAAATGACGTACAGCTCTTCTTTTAATAAAGGGTTCTGCAACTTGCTCCATTTTAATAGCGGTAAGTAATCGGGTTTTAATGCCTGCAGCTTCAATAGCGCTTTGTAATGCTAAACCATTTATTGCTGTAGCAAGCATTCCCATATAATCACCTTGAACTCTGTCAATGCCATTACTAGCACCTGCAACACCTCTAAAAATATTACCACCACCAATAACAATAGCAACTTCAATGCCTTGATCTACAATGGTTTTAATTTCTTCAGCATATTCAGCTAAACGTTTTGGGTCTATACCGTGTTGGCGATCACCCATTAATGCTTCACCACTTAATTTTAATAAAATTCTTTTATAAGCCATAATCATTTTAAAAAGTTATGCAAATATATGAAATAGTTTATAAGTTTAGGTGTAAACTGTAAATGGGATATTCTTTTTTTAACAAAAAAAAACCTCGCAATAAGCGAGGTTTTTAAATTATTTAAGCTTGTGAATTAAGCTATTGAAACTCTTTTAAAGTCTACTACGGCAACATTTTCACCAAGTGTTTTTACGTACTCAGCAACTGTTTTCTTTTCGTCTTTAATAAATACTTGATCTAAAAGACATTGTTCAGTATCTAAAGTAGTGTTGTCAGAAATAAACCGTTCAATTTTACCTGGAATAATTCTATCCCAAATAGCTTCTGGTTTTCCTTCAGCTTTTAATTGTTCTTGTAATCTTACTCTTTCTTGCTCAATAACCTCATCAGTTAATTGTGCTCTAGAAATATAAGTAGGAACATTTTTAAGTGTTTTACCTAATCTTCCTAATTCAATATTATCTTTTTCAATTACGGCAATTCTTGCTTCAGTTTCAGAAGCAATATAAGCAGGATCAAAATCTTTGTAAGATAAAATTGAAGCTCCCATTGCAGCAGCTTGCATAGAAAGGTCTTTTGCAACTTCTGCAGCACCTTCAATGTTAGTGTTTAATGCAGTTACAGCAGCAATTTTGTTTCCAACGTGAATGTAAGAACCAACAAAGTCAGCAGTAACTTTTTCAAAAGCGCCAATTTCTAATTTTTCACCAATAACTCCAGTTTGCTCAATTAATTTTTCAGCAACTGTTAATCCTCCAAAATCAGCAGCTAAAAAGTCTTCTTTTGAGTCATAATCTAGCGCAATTGTAGCAAATTTAGTTGCAAGCGCAACAAAATCGTCATTTTTAGCAACAAAATCAGTTTCACAGTTTAATGAAATAATAGCACCTTTAGTGTTATCAGCATTAACTTTAGCTATAACAGCACCTTCAGAAGTATCTCTGTCAGCTCTTTTATCAGCTACTTTTTGTCCTTTTTTACGTAAAATATCCACTGCTTTGTCAAAATCTCCTTCTGCTTCAACAAGTGCGTTTTTACAGTCCATCATACCAGCTCCGGTAGATTTTCTTAATTTATTTACTTCAGCGGCTGTAATTTTTGCCATAATATTATAATTTTTGTTGAATTTTTAAATTCAACTATTTTACATTAATTATTTAGTTTCTTCTGCTTTTACTTCAGCAACTTTATCTTTCCCTGCTTTTCTTTCAGATAAACCTTCAGCAATAGCATCAGTAATATAACCGAATACTTTGTTGATAGATTTAGAAGCATCATCATTTGAAGGAATAACATAATCAATACCTCTTGGATCAGAGTTTGTATCAACCATTGCAAAAATTGGAATGTTTAATTTTTGAGCTTCAGCAATAGCAATGTGCTCTTTTTTAACATCAACTACAAAAATAGCACCTGGTAAACGTGTCATATCTGTAATTGAACCTAAGTTCTTTTCTAGTTTTTCACGTTGACGGTTAATTTGTAATTTTTCTCTTTTTGAAAGTGCTTCAAAAGATCCATCTTGCTTCATTCTATCAATAGTTGCCATTTTTTTAACAGCTTTTCTAATAGTAATAAAGTTAGTTAACATACCGCCTGGCCATCTTTCAGTGATGTAAGGCATGTTTACGCTTTTAGCTTTGTCAGAAATAATTTCTTTTGCTTGTTTTTTTGTAGCTACAAAAAGGATTTTACGTCCTGAGATTGCAATTTTGTTTAAAGCTTCAGAAGCTTCTTCAATTTTTGCTGCAGTTTTGTAAAGGTCAATAATATGCACTCCATTACGTTCTCCGTAAATGTATGGTGCCATATTTGGACTCCACTTTCTTGTTAGGTGACCAAAGTGTACACCTGCGTCTAATAATTCTTTAATTTCAATATTTGCCATTTGTATGTAGTTTACGTTCCGTTGAGACTTAGCAATAGGGAAGTAGCGGCTATGCGATCTTCCCTATTTGGATGCTAAACTTTTTACAGTCATTGACTGATCAACGACAACTTTGTTTTTAATTTCAATGAAACACCAAATAATTTGGTGTACCAATCTAATAAAACGATTAACGTTTTGAGAATTGGAATTTTTTTCTTGCTTTCTTTTGACCGAATTTTTTACGTTCAACCATTCTTGGGTCTCTTGTAAGTAATCCTTCTGGTTTAAGAATTGTTCTGTTTTCTGGATTTAGTTCAACTAAAACTCTAGAAATTCCTAAACGAATAGCTTCTGCTTGTCCTGTTATACCACCACCAAATACATTAACTTTAATGTCAAATGCTTCAGCATTATCAGTTAAGTTTAACGCTTGCATAATTTTATATTGCAAGTGAGGTGTAGTAAAGTAATCTTTATAGTCTTTTTTGTTAACCACAATATTTCCTTTTCCTTCAGAAACATAAACACGGGCAACAGCTGTTTTTCTTCTACCTATTTTGTGTATTGTATCCATGATTATTTAAGATCGTTAAGGTTAATAGCTTTTGGAGCTTGTGCAGTTTGATTATGTTCAGCACCAGCATAAACATATAAATTTCTGTACAAAGCACTACCTAAAATGTTTTTAGGTAACATTCCTTTTACTGCTTTTTCAACCAAACGAGTTGGTTCTTTTTCAAACATTTCTGTTGCAGTTAATGATCTTTGACCACCTGGATAACCTGTGTGACGAATGTAAGATTTGTCAGTCCACTTTTTACCAGTTAAATTGATTTTTTCTGCGTTGATAACCACTACATTGTCTCCACAATCTACGTGAGGAGTGTAATTTGGTTTGTACTTACCTCTAATTAGCATCGCTATTTTAGAAGCTAGACGACCCAACGTTTGGCCGTCTGCATCAACTAATACCCACTCTTTAGTAACGGTATTTTTGTTAGCTGACACTGTTTTGTAACTTAATTTACTCACAATTAAATTCTTTGTTATAATTAAACATTATTTTTTGTCCCTAAAAAGGGAGTGCAAATGTACAAACTATTATTTATAATTCAAACAGTAAATTGTTTATATTTTAAATGTGGTATTTTTAGCTATAATTTTGATTCTCAATTTTTTAAAAATACAATTATTTAGTGTGCTTCTAGCCAGTTTTGTCCTTCGCCTAAATCAACCGTTAATGGAACCGAAAGTTTAAAGGCATGTTCCATTTCATTTTTAATACGTGTTTTTAAAGATTCTTTTTCACTATTATGCATGTCAAAAACCAATTCATCATGCACTTGTAATAGCATTTTAGACTTGTAATTTCCTTCATTTAGTAGTTGTTGAATTTTAATCATGGCTATTTTAATAATATCGGCTGCACTACCTTGAATAGGTGCGTTTACGGCATTTCGTTCATCTGCTGATCTAACTATGGCATTTTGTGAATTGATGTTTTTTAAATACCTACGTCGGTTTAAAATAGTTTCTACATAGCCGTTTTCTCGTGCATATTCTATTTGGTTAGCAATGTATTGTTTTAGCTTTGGAAAAGTTTTGTAATAATTGTCAATAAGTTCTTTTGCTTCGCTACGTGATTTGTTTAATTGTTGTGCTAGGGTAAATGCGCCTTGCCCGTAGATAATACCAAAGTTTACAGCTTTTGCATCTCCACGTTGCTCGCGAGTAACTTCATCTAAATTTATTCCGAAGATTTTTGCTGCCGTTGCTGCGTGAATATCTTCACCGCGTTTAAACGATTCAATCATAGTTTCGTCTTCGCTTAAAGCGGCAATAATACGCAATTCAATTTGAGAATAATCGGCAGCCACTAGTGTATATTCTTCATTTCTTGGTACAAATGCTTTTCTAACTTGTCTACCTCGCTCAGTTCTAATAGGTATATTTTGAAGATTGGGGTTGTTAGAACTTAATCTTCCAGTTGCTGCAACCGATTGGCTATAGGTTGTGTGTATTCTTCCAGTGATTGGGTTTACTTCTTTTGGTAGTGCATCAACATAGGTGTTTTTTAGTTTTACCAAACTTCTCCATTCTAAAATATCTTTAACAATTTGATGTTCAGGAGCTAATTTTGATAATATTTCTTCACCTGTGGCATATTGACCTGTTTTTGTTTTTTTAGGTTTTTCAACCAATTTTAAATGTTCAAAAAGCACATCGCCTAATTGCTTTGGTGAAGCCAAGTTGAATTCAATATCAGCTTCTTTATAGATGGTTTCTTCTAATTTTTTAATATCACTTGTTAAATCGTTTGCCAATGAATTCAAAAATACATCATCTAATTTAATACCTTCTAATTCCATTGCAGCCAACACACGAAGTACTGGTAGTTCAATTTCAGTGTATAATTTGGTTAAGTTGTTTTGTTCTAACTCTTTTTCAAAAATTTGCTTTAATTGAAGTGAAATATCTGCTATTTCAATAGCGTAGTTAGCTTGTTTTGAAAGTTCAATTTGTTGAAGTGAAAGTTGATTTTTTCCAGTTTTACCAATTAGTGATTCTAAAGTTAGCGGACGATAGTTTAAATAGGTTTCTGAGAGTACGCTTATATCATGGCGCATATCAGGATGTAATAAATAATGCGCTAGCCTTGTGTCAAAAAGTTTTCCTTTTAATTGAATATTAAATTTGTGCAATATTTTGATAAAATATTTACTGTCAGT
Source organism: uncultured Lutibacter sp. (assembly GCA_965365125.1). Lineage (GTDB taxonomy): Bacteria > Bacteroidota > Bacteroidia > Flavobacteriales > Flavobacteriaceae > Lutibacter. The sequence continues at coordinate 436 of CBDUAL010000095.1, read as the reverse complement.
TGTTGTTTTTTCAATGGTTGAATTTTCAAAAAACAGTTTAAATTCATTTAAAATTTCAGTTTGTTTTTCGGTGTTTATGGTAACAAAGTAGCCCTTGCCTTTTTCATACGAAAATGAAATGCCAATAATTGCGGCGTCAAAACAATTGGCGCCTATAGTTTCAATATGAAAAGCTACGGATGGTTGTTCTGTTAATTTCTGTAAAAGTAATTTTCTTGAAAAAGCTGTGTCTACATACTGATATAACTGATTATTATTTTCAATAGTCTGATATCCAGAAACAACTTCAGTTGCAGTGCTTGGTGCTGAAAATAAATCGAATTGATGTGATTCTGATGTTGGTGCTGTTTGGGTAGTGTTTTTAGTATTTTCAACTTTTGACTCAATTTTTTCTTCATGGAAGATCCTATCTTTTCAACTAATTGTGAAGCTAAAA
>CBDUAL010000094.1:0-9885 GCA_965365125.1 uncultured Lutibacter sp. | reverse complement strand
TTGGATTGAATCTCTCAGGAAATCCAACCGTTATTTTAATGAGTGGTTTGCAAGGTTCTGGTAAAACAACTTTTTCAGGTAAACTTGCTAATTACTTAAAAACAAAAAAAACAAAGAACGTTTTATTGGTTGGTTGTGATGTTTATAGACCAGCCGCAATAAACCAATTACAAGTTGTTGGAGAACAAATTGGAGTTGATGTGTATGCTGAGGTTGATAACCAAAATCCGGTTGAAATATCACAAAACGCTATTAAACATGCCAAAGAAACTGGTAAAAATGTAGTAATTATTGATACCGCAGGTCGTTTAGCTGTTGATGAAGCGATGATGACTGAAATTTCAAATATTCATAAAGCTGTAAATCCGCAAGAAACGTTGTTTGTTGTAGATTCTATGACAGGGCAAGACGCTGTAAATACAGCTAAAGCCTTTAATGATATTTTAAATTTTGACGGTGTTGTACTTACAAAATTAGATGGTGATACACGGGGTGGTGCTGCTTTATCTATTAAATCTGTAGTTAACAAACCTATTAAATTTATTGGTACCGGTGAAAAAATGGAAGCAATTGATGTTTTCCATCCAAACCGTATGGCTGATAGAATTTTAGGAATGGGTGATGTTGTTTCATTAGTTGAAAGAGCACAAGAACAATACGATGAAGAAGAAGCCCGTAAAATTCAAAAGAAAATTGCCAAAAACCAATTTGGTTTCGATGATTTCCTGAAGCAAATTCAGCAAATTAAGAAAATGGGGAATATGAAAGATTTGATGGGAATGATACCTGGAGCAGGGAAAATGATGAAAGATGTTGATATTGACGATGATGCTTTTAAAGGTATTGAAGCTATGATACATTCTATGACTCCTACCGAAAGATCAGAACCACGTACCATTAATGCAAGTAGAAAAAAGAGAATTGCAAAAGGATCTGGAACTAGCATACAAGAAGTAAATCAATTGTTAAAACAATTTACTCAAATGAGTAAAATGATGAAAATGATGCAAGGCGGTGGTAGCAGACAAATGATGCAAATGATGAAAGGAATGGGAAAATAATATTTCCAAAGATAAGGTGAACTAATAAAGTTTGCCTTTTTTTATACTGTAAACTAACAACCTATGATATTACTAGATGGTAAAAAAACTTCAGCAGACTTAAAAGTTGAAATTGCTGAAGCTGTTAAAGAATTAAAAGCTAAAGGAAAAAAAACTCCTCATTTAGCCGCTATTTTGGTTGGAACTGATGGTGCAAGTATGACCTATGTAAATGCCAAAGTAAAAGCTTGCGAATTGGTTGGTTTTAATTCTACTTTAATTGATCTTCCTGAAGAAACTTCCGAAGAAACATTATTACAAGAAATTGAAAAACTAAATAACAATAGCGATATTGATGGTTTTATTGTACAGTTACCTTTACCAAAACATATTGATGAACAAAAAGTATTAATGGCAGTGCATCCAGATAAAGATGTTGATGGTTTTCACCCAACAAATGTTGGACGCATGACCTTAGATTTACCTTCATTTTTACCTGCAACTCCTTTTGGAATTTTGGAATTATTAGAACGTTATAAGGTTGAAACATCAGGACAACATGTGGTTGTTATTGGAAGAAGTCATATTGTAGGTAGACCAATGAGTATTTTAATGAGTCAGAAAAGACCTGCAGGTAATGCTACTGTAACCGTTGCTCACAGTAGAACAAAAAACTTAAAAGAATTAACTTTACAAGCCGATATTATTGTTGCTGCACTTGGTATTCCTGAATTTTTAACAGGTGATATGGTAAAAGATGGTGCAACAATTATTGATGTTGGAATTACAAGAGTTGAAGATGCTTCTAAAAAAAGAGGGTATCGTTTAGCGGGAGATGTTCATTTTGATAGCGTAGCTCCAAAATCTTCATTTATTACACCTGTTCCTGGAGGTGTTGGACCAATGACTATTGCCATGCTCATGAAAAACACCTTGTTAGCTTGTGAAAGAAAAAGCTAATTCCTTAAAAATAATATTAAAAAGAGGCTGTCTAAAAAATAGTCTGGTCATATCCTGTGAAATTTATATACTTTACGGGATTTTTCCATTTATATTCTACTTTGGTAGGTGTATAAATCAAAATATCTACCTTTCTTAGCAATCAACTCATCGTGTTTACCTCGTTCAACAATATTTCCTTCTTCAATTACTAAAATTTGATCTGCTTGTTGAATGGTACTTAGCCTGTGCGCAATTACAAACGTAGTTCTATCTTTCATTAAAACGCTTAAACTTTTTTGAATATACGATTCGCTTTCAGTATCTAAATTTGAAGTAGCTTCATCTAAAATAATTACCTTAGGATTTGCTAACAAAGCTCTGGCAATAGAAATCCGCTGGCGCTGACCTCCTGATAGCTTCACTCCTCTCTCTCCAATCACCGTTTCTAAACCTTCATCAAAACGATCTGTAAATTCATTCACATACGCACCTTTTACAGCTTTTTGCAACTGCGCTTCAGTAGCATTTGGTCTTGGGAATAATATGTTTTCACGAATCGTTCCTTCGTATAAAAAATCGTCTTGCAAAACAACACCTAAGTTATTTCTAAAACTACTTAAATTCACTTTCGACAAATCAATCGCATCTAATGTAATCTTTCCTTTTGAAGGATTTAAAAAAGTAGCCGCCAAACCTGCAATGGTAGATTTTCCTGAACCTGATGAACCAACAAGTGCAGTAACACTTCCTGAAGGGGCTTCAAAAGAAATGTTATGCAACACTTCTTTTCCCTTTTCGTAACTAAAAGAAACATCTTTAAAAATAATATCTCCCTTAATTTCATCTAATACAACAGTTCGTTGCTCAGGATTATCTTCTTCAGGCATATTCATAAGTTCCTGAGTTCTATCTAAACCAGCCATTGCTTCGGTTATTTGACTTCCAATATTGCTCATTTGAACAATTGGTGCCACCATAAAACCTAACAATAAAGTAAACTGAATAAATTCACCTAAAGTCATCGTTTCATTCATCATATAATAACCTCCAATTCCCATAATTCCTGCGGAAGCCAAACCTATTAAAAAAGTAGATGAACTTGTAATAATTGCTGTGGCTATTAAACTCTTTTTAACGTTTAAAAACAACTCTTCAACCCCTTTTTCAAAAGTAATATTTTCTTGTTCTTCAGCATTAAAACCTTTAATTACGCGAACACCGTTTAAAGTTTCGGTTAACCTACCTGAGACTTCTGCATTAATTTTTCTTCGTGCTTTAAATATTGGGCGAATTACTCCAAATGCTTTTAACATAACAAAGGCAAATAAAATAACTGGAACGAGCACCACAAATGTCATTGTAGCATTAATTTTTAACAACCAAATAAAAGAAACGATGGCTGTTATAGAACCTCCAATTAATTGAACCAGTCCGGTTCCTACTAAATTACGAACACCTTCAACATCAGACATTACACGTGAAACTAGCGCACCCGATTTATTATTGTCGAAAAAATTAATAGGCAATTTTAATAATTTACGTTGAACCTGCGCTCTTAATACTGAAATTAAATGCTGGGCTTCTACACTTAATAAACGTGTTAAAGAAAACGAAGTTAACGCTTGAATTAACAATGCAACAACTACAATAGCTATTAATTTATATAAACCATTTAAATCACTAGTTGGCACAACATTATCTATCAACGTTTTGGTTTGAAGTGGTATTACCAATCCTGCCAAACTTTTTAAAATAATTAAAATTAAACCTATAGAAATTATTTTTCTTCTTGACCAAATAAACTCTTTAAACGCCCACGAAAACGATACTTTATTTTTACTCATAAGCAAATATAAAGGAATATTTTTTGAAATCCTTACAGCTAAAAACTATTCATTTTTTCATAAAAAAAGCTATCTAAAAATAGTTAGATAGCTTTTTTTTACACTTTAAATTCTATTATTATTCGTTGTAACTTCTTCTTACTGGTGGGTTATTGTACAAAACACCTCCAACAGCTTCAAACTCTTGTTCTAAGGCAGGTAATTTTACTTCAAATAAATTATTTAAGGCAGATTCAGCTGAATTAAACATTTTTTCAGCTAAAATATATTGTTCTTTTTGAGTACCCGTAATATCAACTTGTGCTGAATAGGTAGTGTATCGCGCAAAACGAAGTCTGCTTGAAACCGTATTTTTAGCTCCAAAACCACCAATAATCACTTTTGAAACAGCATCAACTTCTTTTTGCATCGCATCAATTTTAGCAGTTAACACACTAGCCTCAACAGCCGTTTTTCCTAAAATAGATTTCATACTTTTTAATTGAGTATTTACAGCCTCAATTTTACCACTTGCAGCGTTAACCTTTGCGTTTAAATTGTTTACTCCTTTTAAAAATTCAAAATTTGCGTTATAATTTGGAGTTCCTAAAGCATTTGGAATGGCTGTTACTTTAAACGATTGTGGTTCAATTAATCGTGTAAAAACACCGTTCATATTTTTATCTATTGCTACTTTATAAGTTCCTGGTGGTACTTTGGGTCCACGACTTATTAAGTAACTTAAATCCCAAGTAACTGACTGGTAACCTTTAGTTAACGGCGTAGAAATTTTACGCATAATTTGTCCGTTTTCATCATAAATAGTAAAAACTAAGGTTGGTTTTACTTCTTTAGCTTCAGCCAACAATTCTTCTTCAGTAGGATATACAAAAGTTCCTCCCGATTTCTCAACCGCTTTCATTCTTTTTTGACGCTTTGATTTTAAGCTTTCAAAACCATTTTTAATAAAATATTCAAACTTTGCAGCAGGTTTTGGATTTGGAGTTCTAAAATGAACATCACCTTGGTAACTTAAATTATTTGAAGGAAAAAATAATAAAGCTTCATTCACATCAAATAAATGTGCCTCTTTTTCAGTAATTTCTTTTGTTAAACCTCTTAAAGAACTATAATTATCTAACACATAAAAACCACGCCCAAAAGTAGCTACTACTAAATCATTTTCACGTTCTTGAATGGTTAACTCTTTAACCTGAATAGTTGGAATTCCATTTTTAATTTGCACCCATTTTTCACCACCATCAATGGTTGTCCATACGCCCCACTCTGTTCCTATAAATAAAATGTTTGCATCAATAGGATCTTCAATAATACAATACACTGTTCCCGAAGGTAAATTTGAAGTTATTGAAGACCACGTTTTACCTTTATCGGTACTTTTAATTAAATATGGTTTAAAATCACTACTATTTTTTCGTCCATCAAAACAAGCGTACACCGTATTTACATCATGTTGAGAAGGTGTAATATAATTTACAAAAGTCATTGCAGGCACACCTGAGAATTTTTCATATTTTGTCCAATTTTCTCCATCATTTTCAGTCACCCAAATTAAACCATCATCGGTTCCTACATACAACATACCTTCTTTTAACGGCGATTCAGACAATGCAAATATGTTACCAAATTTTGAAGTTGACATGTTTTTAGCCACCGCTTCAGGTTGCCATAATTTGCCCATCATTGGTAAGGTATTTTGATCAATTCCTCTTGTTAAATCTCCACTCACTTTTTTCCAAGTGCCTCCCATATCGGTACTTTTCAATACATAATTACCACCAACATACAAGGTTTTTGGGTTGAATTTACTAATAAAATATGGTGTATTCCAGTTCCAGTTATATTCCTCATCTTCTGTTGGTTGTGGTTGAATTGAAATACTATTTCCTGTAGTTCTATCATAACGTCTTAACCCACAGTATTGAGATTCACAATAGTGAATATCAGGATTACTAGGATCTGGTATTGATAAATATCCATCTCCTCCAATGGCATGTGTCCAATCAGCATTTACAATGTATTTTCGGTGAGTTTGTGAAGGTCCAAACCAAGAACCGTTGTCTTGAGCACCACCATACACGTTGTAAAAAGGGTAATCATTATCAGTTCGTACGTGATAATATTGTGTTATTGGTAAATTGTTCTTAAACTGCCACGTTTTTGCTCGGTCATAAGTTTCATAAATTCCGCCATCGCAACCCGCAATAAAATGATTTGTATCAGAAGGGTCAATCCAAAGTGCATGATTGTCTACGTGTTTGTTATTTCCTTCAATATTTTCCCAAGTTTTTCCACCGTCAGAAGAAAGTCCGTTGTAAGTATCCATTAAAATAACCACATTCGAATTTATTGGATCAGCATACAATTCATTATAATACTGCGGACTAGAAGAGCCTTTGTCGCTTCTTTTTTCCCAACTTTCTCCCATATCACTTGAACGGTAAAATCCACTTTTATTTTCTGGCAATTCAATAACTGCATACACAATATCAGGATTGGAAGGAGCAACAGCCAAACCAATACGTCCAATGTCTCCTTTTGGCAAACCTTTACTTACTTTATTCCAAGATTTACCTGCATCAACAGATTTATATATGGCAGATTTAGGTCCTCCATTAATTTTTGAATACACTCTACGTTCTCGCTGATGTGAAGCCGCATATAAAATATCTGGATTTCTAGGGTCCATTTCTAAATCTGAAACTCCAGTATATTCCCCAATTTCCAAAACGTTATCCCAAGTTTTTCCACCGTCAATAGTTTTATACAAACCACGTTCACCTCCTGGTCCCCAAGCTTGCCCCTGTGCAGCCACATAAACAACATTGCTATTTCTAGGGTCAATTAATATTTTACCTATTTGAGAACTTGTTTTTAATCCCATATTTGTAAAGGATTTTCCTCCATCTGTAGTTTTATACACACCATCACCGTAAGCTAAATTACGTTGTGTATTATTTTCACCAGTACCCACCCAAACAACATTTGAATTGTTAGGATCCATAGCCAAACAACCAATTGAAAATACTTTTTGCTCGTCAAAAATCGGCTTGAAAGTTGTTCCGTGATTCATTGTTTTCCAAAGACCTCCTGAAGCAACTCCCACATAGTATTCTGAAGTGTTTTCAGGGTTTACAGCTACATCTGATATTCTTCCTGAATAAGCTGCAGGACCAATACTTCTAAAATTGAACATTTTTAACATATTACTTGTTAGTTCAACTTGCTCTTTTTTTAATGAAAACTTCTTATTGCTCTTTTGTGCAATTATTTCTAGGGGTAGAAAAAATAATAAGATCAGTACGACTGAAAATAACTTGCTGTTTTGTAGGGTTTTAGGCATAATTAATTGAATAAAATTAAAATTTGATTTTAAGTTATAAATGTACACGTTTTTTTGAAAAAAATATGTTCAGTTTGAACACTGTTTTTTTTTAACACTAAAATGACGTATTCTATAAAATTACATTTCTAAAAATAATAACAAACAAGCATATTAAAGAAATCAATTTAATAACATAAAAAAACCAGGTGAAACCATTTTTAGAATTTCAACTGGTTTATATTTTAACTTCTTTAAAGAAATTATAAAACACCTTAAAGGTATCAATCACATTTTTCAGAATATACAAAAAACAAATAAGCTATTATTCCTTGGTTTTCTAAGGCTTTATTTTATTTCAATAAACCGAATACCTAATTCTTTTTGAAGTTCGTGAATTTTAGGCAATTCTCCAGGAGTAATTAAAGCTATTGAATACCCTGTTTTACCTGCTCTAGCAGTTCTCCCACTTCGATGTGTATAATATTCTATTTGCTCAGGTAATTGATGATGCACAATAAAAGCCAAGTTACTAACATCAATTCCCCGTGCTGAAACATCTGTTGAAATTAGTACTTGGGTGCTACCATTTTTAAAAGCACGCATTGTTTTTTCACGATCACGCTGCTGCATATCACCTTCTAAAGCACCTACTGAAAAACCTTCTTCTTTCAACAATTCCATTAAATTTTGAGTTCCTGCTTTAGTTCTACAAAATATAATTCCACGATCGTTTTGTCTTTTCTCTAATAATTGAATTAAAAGATTCACTTTATCCTTTACTTCGGTTTTTATGTATTGATGCGTAATATTTGCATTTACAATTGAATTTTTATTAACTGCAACTCTAGGTGCATTTACATCCATATACGACTTTACAATACGCTTAATTTCTTCGGGCATGGTAGCTGAAAACAGCCAAGTATTACTAGTACCGCTAGTATATTTTAAAATTCGATTTAAATCTTGTTTAAAACCCATGCTCAACATTTCATCAGCTTCATCTAAAACAATGGTTTTAATATGGTCTAATTTTACATCGCCTCTTTCAATTAAATCAATTAATCGCCCTGGGGTGGCAACAATAACGTGTGTAGTTCTTTTTAAGGCCTTTATCTGAATGTCAATTTTTTCACCACCATAAACTCCTTCAACAAAAATGCGCTCATTTACATATTTTGTAAATTTAAATAATTGCTTTTTTATTTGTTGCGCTAATTCACGTGTTGGAGCTAAAATAAGTGCTTGAACATTTGGTGAGGATGCATCAATACTTTGCAAAATAGGCAATCCAAAAGCTGCTGTTTTACCAGTACCCGTTTGTGCTAAACCAATAAAATCGGTTTTAGATTTTAATAAAACTGGAAGTGCTCTTTCTTGAATTTCAGTAGGTTTTTTAATACCTAATTCTTTCAATCCTGCAATATATTCCTTTTTAACTCCTAATTCTGAAAATGACGACATCTATAATTTTTATTTTGAGAGTGCAAAGATACATTTATTTAAAAGGTTTTAATAAAATAGTTTTTATTGAAATTAAGGCATAAAAAAAACTGCTAAAAAGCAGCTTTTTTTTGAATTATAAATCAATATTGTGTCTTAAATTTTCTTTACTCTAACAGCATTCATTCCTTTTAAACCTCTTTCTAGTTCAAAAGTAACTTTATCATTTTCAGCAATTTGATCTATTAATCCACTTACATGCACAAAATATTTTTCTTGTGAAGTTGTGTCTATAATAAATCCAAATCCTTTAGATGTATCAAAAAATGAAACTTTACCTTGCTTATCTGCAGACTCTTCTTCTTCTCTATCCTCTTTTTTAGGAATACCAATTTCAATACTAGCTGCGTCAACTTTAATTTTATTTGCTGGATCTGGTGGCGTATCTGTTAATTGCCCAAATTCATCAACATATACAAACATACTTTCTTGTCCACTAGCTTTACGCTCTTCTTTCTTAAGTTGTTTGTCTTTTTTTCTTTTTAAACGTTTCTTTTCTCTTTCTTTTTTACCAAAGGTTTCTTGTGATCCTGCCATTAATTTATAAAATTATTTTTTTAAATGTTAATCTGTTTTTTCCTCAACAGTGAAGGTTTCCTTTTTAATAAACGTGACTCAAAATTATAAAAAACAACTCTTTTAAATTGTATTTAACAAAGAATAATCAAGCTTTAGAAAGGACTAGTACACAGTAATTTATATTTACCATAACTTTTGCAAATATAAGGTTTCCATTTTAATTTTAATAATTCTTTTTATGCAATTTGCATTATTATTGTTGCTTTGCTTCAAATTCAACCTCATTACGTTCCCAAATTTTATACTTTAAACTCATTTTATTAGGAAGATAAACAACAATCGGTATTTTACTATTATAGCACACAGGGATAACTGAAGACTTAACAAATTCTTCATGTTTAGAATCTTCTGAACACGCCATACGTGTTCCTATTATTTCTGCATTAGAATTAAATTCATAATAAGAATATCCCCAACCTTGTAAATTGTGTGTTATAAACTCACCTAATAATTGGTACTTATTACAATCTACTTCTTCAATTTTGCCTGCATACAACTCTATTTGAAAATTCTCCTCATTTTGTTTAGGTTCTAACTGAATAGTGTACATAGAAAACCCCTCTTTAGGTGCAGGATACATACTTATATCTAACTTTTTATGCTCTGTAATTTTAGGTGTATTTTCTTGACCAAAAACAAACGCTGTAAAGAGCAG
>CBDUAL010000093.1:0-9946 GCA_965365125.1 uncultured Lutibacter sp. | reverse complement strand
TTGCGTGCCCTGAAGTACAACCCCCAGCCCAACGCGCTCCAAAACCTACCATAACACCTGCCATTAACAACACCAAAAAACCTTTAAATGTTAACATGGTTTCTATGCTAAAAATTTCATCGGGCAAATAAGTAGCACCAGCATTTTGAATACCAATAGTTGCCAAATCTTGTACTGTTTGTGGATTTAAATCTACCGCATCACTTGGCGACAACCAATTAGCTGCAACAAAACCACCTGCAATAGACCCTGCAACAAACACTAAGTTCCAAGAGTTTTGTTTCCAATCGATTTTGAAGTAATCGATAAATTTACCGGCGCCACCAATAGAGCAAAAAGTTTCTAAATTGGATGAAACACCAAAACGTTCTCCAAAGTAATACAGTAAGAACATGATAAACGCAATAATGGGTCCGGCAACGTACCAAGCCCAAGGTTGAGTAATAAATTCCATAATTTATTTAATTAGTTAGTTTTATAAAAGTATCTTATAAATTATGCTGCTATGTAACTTTAGTTACTTTGTATTAAAACTGTAAAATTTCAATTTTGTTTCTGTGCAACTTAATTTTCCCCTCATTCTCTAGTTGTTTTAACAATCTTGAAATTACAACCCGAGAAGTGTGCATGTCGTAGGCAATATCTTGATGCGTAGTATTTAGGGTAGTTTCACGCATAATTTGTGCCTTATCTGTCAAATATTTATACAAACGCTGATCCATTCGCATAAACGCTAGGGTATCAATAGTTTCCATCATTTCATTCAAACGAATATTGTAACTATCAATTACAAAATTACGCCATGATTTGTATTTTACCAACCATTCGTCCAATTTTTCTTTCGGAAGAAATACAATTTCACTTTCTTTTTCGGCAATGGCTCTAATTCCGCACTTCCCATTTGAAATAGCGCTCGCAAAAGAACTTGCACAAGTATCTCCTTTTTCTAAAAAATACAATAAAATTTCCTCTCCTTTTTTATCTTCACGTACAATTTTTATAGCACCGTCTAATAATAAAGGCACCCCTTTCATTTGATCTCCTAAGTCAACCAGTAATTCGCTTTCACGTAATTTTTTATAAACACCAACTTGCTCCATTTCATCCATTAATTCTTTTTCAAATACGAACGAATAATAGCTATCTAGTTTTTCTCTTATCATTTTATGAAATTTAATATTTTTGAAGTAGCTCCTGTTTTACTTACAACATAATTGTACGCATTGCTACCTGCCTGTTCTCTTTTTTGATTTTCTGTATAAAACTCGTTTAAAAGTACGGATAATTTTTGAGAATTATCTACCACAAAACAAGCCTTATTTTCTACCAAACCAATTGCCTCGTTAAATTTATGATAGTTTGGACCTATGACTATTGGCACTCCAAAAGTTGCCGGTTCTAGCACATTGTGAATTCCAGATTTTGTATAACCACCTCCAACATACGCAACAGCAGCATAGCTGTATACTTTTGTTAAAATACCTACCGTATCAATAATAAAAACTTGGTATTCTTTTAAATTTTCACCTGACTTTTCAGAAAACAGCACTGTTTTTTTTAAAATAGCGTTTTTCAACTCTTCAATATCTTTTGGATTGATATTGTGAGGTGCGATTATAAATTTTTCTTCATCAGATGCATGATGATTGATATAATTTACCAACAATTCTTCATCTTCTTTCCAAGTACTTCCGGCCACTAAGGTGTATTGCTCATTTTTAAATTCAGCAATAAAATCTAACTCATTATTTTGCTGAGTAATTTCATACACACGATCAAAACGTGTATCTCCGCTCAACGTAACGTTTTTAAATCCTATTTGTTGTAATAATTGCTCTGAACTTTCATCTTGCACAAAAAAATGAGAAAATGCTGCTAGCGATTTTCGCATCCAACCTCCATACCATTTAAAAAAGGCTTGTTTTTTTCTAAAAATTCCTGAAACCAATAGGGTTTCAATATTCCTAACTTTTAATTCACTTAAAATAGTAGGCCAAAATTCATATTTCACAAAAATGGCCAATTTAGGATGTACAACATCTAAGAATTTTTTGGCATTCTTTTTAGAGTCTAACGGCAAATAACAAACTACATCGGCTACTTCATAGTTTTTTCGAACTTCGTACCCTGAAGGTGAAAAAAAAGTCAATACCAATTTACAGGTTGGGTATTGAATTTTTAATTTTTCAATAATTGGACGCCCTTGCTCAAATTCGCCTAACGAAGCACAATGCATCCAAATTACCGAATCTTCAGGCTGTATGGATTCTAATAATTTAGGGAATGTTTCTTTTCGTCCTTCAACAAAAAAATTTATTTTTTTATTAAATAAAGCAACTAGTTTTAACACAAAACCAACCGCTAAAATAAGTATGTTATAAATAAAGTACATAAGAAACAAAGGTACAAAATAAGCTTATAAAAAAACTCCTAAACTTTTCAGTTTAGGAGTTTTTAAAATTTTTAAAAGAATTGTTTCTTAAGCTTCGAAAGGCTCAATAGAAACATAAGATCTATTATCTCTTTTCTTTTGGAATTTCACTAAACCATCCACTTTTGCGTGTAAAGTATGATCTTTTCCCATATATACGTTCTCACCAGGATGGTGTGTAGTACCTCTTTGACGGATAATAATGTTTCCTGCAATTGCAGCTTGTCCACCAAATATTTTTACTCCTAGACGTTTCGATTCTGATTCTCTACCATTCTTCGAACTACCTACTCCTTTTTTATGTGCCATGATGTTATGGTTTTAAAATTTTGGTTCTTATTTAGTTAATGCTTCAATTAATTCAGCTTTCTTTAAAGAAGTGTATCCTGAAATACCTTTTTCTTTAGCTAAAGCTTTTAATTCAGCTACAGTCATTGAACTTAAATCTTCAGAAGCTGCTACTTCAACCTTTTCAGTTTTTGGAGCTGCTTTTTTAGCTGGAGCGCTTTTTTTAGCACCACTTGCTGCGATAGTTTCAACTTGAATTTCAGTTAAAGCCTGGCGGTGACCATTCTTTTTTCTGTATCCTTTTCTACGTTTCTTTTTGAAAACGATTACTTTATCACCTTGTAAGTGACGTAAGATTTTTGCCGTTACTTCGGCTCCTTCGATAGCTGGGGCGCCAACAGTTACTGTACCATCACTATCTAAAAGAAGAACATTGTTGAAAGAAACTTGCGCTCCTTCTTCTTCTTGTAAGCGGTGTACGTAAACCTTTTGGTCTTTCGCTACTTTAAATTGCTGCCCTGCTATTTCTACAATTGCATACATAAGTATTGTGTTTTATTCGCTTTAATAATTAATTCACCTCTCAAATAAGGCGGGTGCAAATATAAAGTTTTTTTCTTATTGAACAAAACTATTTTAAAACAAAGAATTCACTCATTTTAAGCTATTTAAAACGCAATTATTTATTGTTTATAGCTTTCTTTAAACATAAAATGTTAAAGTGTCAAATTCAAGACTCATAAATACTAAAAAAAGAGATTCATTTTTTTTAAATGATTATCTTTATAAATTGTAACAATTACAAAAAAAAGCGTCATATACGCATTAATTAAATTTAAAAACACTTTATGAAAATGAAAAAAATGTATTACTTAAGTTTTTTAAGCTTACTTTTATGTGCAACAACATTTGCACAAAAGGTGGCTTTTGAAGAGTATGATTTAAGCAACGGCATGCACGTAATTCTACACAAAGACAATTCTGCACCAGTTGTAACAACCTCAGTTATGTACCACGTAGGTGCAAAAGATGAAAACCCAGAAAGAACAGGTTTTGCCCACTTTTTTGAGCACTTATTATTTGAAGGTACCAAAAATATTGAAAGAGGTGAATGGTTTAAAATTGTATCGGCAAATGGAGGTACAAATAACGCTAACACCACTCAAGACCGGACTTATTATTACGAAGTTTTTCCTTCAAACAACTTGGCTTTAGGCTTATGGATGGAATCAGAAAGGTTAATGCACCCTATTATCAATCAAATTGGTGTTGACACCCAAAACGAAGTAGTAAAAGAAGAAAAACGTTTAAGAGTTGACAATTCACCATACGGACAATGGACCGGACAAGTTTTTGCTAATTTATTTAATGAACACCCATATAGATGGATGACAATTGGATCTTTAGATCATTTAGATGCTGCTTCATTAGAAGAATTCCAAGCATTTAACAAAAAGTTTTACGTTCCTAACAATGCCGTTTTAGTTGTTGCTGGAGATTTTGAAACTGAAAATGCTAAAAAATTAATTGAAGACTATTTTGGAAGTATTCCAAGAGGTGAAGATGTTGTTCGTGAAACACTTACAGAACAACCAATTACTTCAAAAATTGAAGTAACTTACGAAGATCCAAACATTCAAATTCCTGCTGTTTTCACAGTGTATAGAACTCCGTCAATGACTACCAGAGATGCTAGAGTTTTAGATATGATTTCAACTATTTTAAGTGATGGAAAAAGTTCAAGATTGTATAAAAAATTAGTAGATGATGAGAAAAAAGCAATGCAAGTTGCTGCCTTCAACTATTCTTTAGAAGATTATGGGGCTTACATAGTTTTAGCACTTCCTTTAGGTGAAAATACGTTAGATGATTTAGTTAATGAAATGAACGAAGAAATTGTAAAACTTCAAACAGAATTAATCTCTGAAAAAGAACTTCAAAAACTAAGAAATAAATTTGAAAATCAATTTGTAAATTCTAATTCAAGCGTTGAAGGTATTGCTGGTTCATTAGCAACGTACTATATGCTTTATGACGATATCAATTTAATTAATACTGAAATTGACATTTACAACTCTATTACTAGAGAAGAAATAAGAGAAATTGCTAAAAAATACCTAAATCCAGAGCAAAGCTTGGTTTTAGATTATTTACCTAAAAAAGATATAGAATAAAACCTACAAGAATATGAAAACAAAATTTATATATTTTATAACACTACTTTTTCTGACACTAACAGTTTCAGCGCAAGTAGATAGATCAGTTCAACCAAAACCAGGACCTTCTCCTAAAATTAATTTAGGGAAACCTCAAACTTTCGAATTAAAAAACGGTTTAAAAGTATTGGTTGTTGAAAACCATAAATTACCACGTGTTTCTGCAACTTTAACAATAGACAACGGCCCTATTTTTGAAGGTGAAAAAGCAGGTGTATCTTCTTTAACAGGAAGTCTTTTAGGCTCTGGAACTAAAAATATTGACAAAGATGCATTTAACGAAGAAGTTGATTATTTAGGCGCAGGCATTTACTTCGGAAGTCAAAGAGCTAGTTTAAATTCATTATCAAAATATTTCCCAAGAGTGTTAGAATTAATGGCTGATGCTGCACAAAACCCTGTTTTTTCTCAAGAAGATTTTGATAAAGAATTAAACATATTAAAAGACGGTATTAAATCTGGAGAAAAAAGCGTTCAAAATATTGCGGGTAGAGTTCAAAGTTTATTGGCTTATGGAAAAAACCATCCTTATGGAGAATACACCAGTTTAAAAACTGTTGAAAATGTAACTTTAGCTGATATTGAGACATTTTACAACACTTATTTCAAACCAAACAATGCTTATTTAATTATTGTTGGTGACGTAAAATTTAAAGAAGTTAAAAAATTAATAACAAAACAATTTTCTGACTGGAAAAGCGGCGAAATTCCTGCTTACAACATACCTGCTGTAAAAAATGTAGCTACAACTGAAATTGACTTTATTGACATGCCAAATGCAGTACAGTCTGATGTTACTGTTTTAAGTACGGTTGATTTTAAAATGACAGACGATGATTATTTTGCTGTTTTATTAGCTAACCAAATTTTTGGAGGTGATTTTAACAGTTATTTAAATATGAATTTAAGAGAAGCGCACGGTTATACTTACGGCGCAAGATCTGGTATTCGTCCAAACAAACACACAGCTTCTTTATTTTCTGCAGGGGCTCAAGTTAGAAATGCTGTAACAGATAGTACGGTAATGGAAACAATGACCGAGTTAACTAAAATTCGCACCGTAAAAGTAACTCCTGAAGAATTAGCAATTGTAAAAGCATCGTACGTTGGAAGTTTTGTTAGAAATATTGAAAAGCCCGAAACGGTTGCTCGCTATGCTCTAAACATTCAAACTAACAACTTACCTGAAAACTTTTACGAAAATTATTTAGACAAATTAAATGCAGTAACAATTGATGATGTTGAGCGTGTTGCTCAAAAATATTTCAGCTTAGATAACGCGAGAATTATTGTAACTGGAAAAGCTTTAGATGTGTTACCTAACCTTGAAAAATTACCTTACACTATCAATTATTTTGACAAAGAAGGGAATGCAACTTCAAAACCAGAATTAACAAAACCAATTCCTGAAGGCGTTTCAAAACAAACTGTTATTGATGCGTATTTTAATGCTATTGGAGGTGCTGATAAAATTAAAGCGCTAAAAAGTACCTTAGTTACTTACGAAGCATCAGCTATGGGAAATACCATTTTATCTACTGAAAAAAGAACTGCTACAAAATATGCTAATGAAATGAGTATGGGCGGTAACGTAATGGCTAGAATTATTATGACTAAAGATGCCGTTACCATGAACAAACAGCCTTTACCAGCTGCAATGGCTAGTGAAATGAATTATACATTAGGGACTTTTTCTGAAATTGGTTTATTGGCAAATGAAAATTCTAAATTAACAGGAATTGAAAATATTGATGGTAAAGATCTGTATGTGATTTCAACCAAAGGCGAAATTATATCTACAACCATTTATTTTGATGTTGAAACAGGTTTAAAAGTGAAAGAAACCCAGGTAACAACTATGCAAGGGCAAACACAAAACCAAGAATCTAACTTCAGCAATTACACAGAATTTAATGGCGTTAAATTTCCAGCTACAAAATCAGGAAATTTAGGACCACAAGTTGTTGAATTTAAATTAATAGACGCAAAAGTAAACGAAAGTGTTTCTGAAAGCGACTTCGAATAAAAAATTCTTTTTACAATATATTGAAAAACGACTCAAGAAATTGGGTCGTTTTTTATTTGGCTTTATTTACAATATACACACCTAATAAAATAATAAAAGCTGCAACAAACTGCACAAAAGTAATTGTTTCGCCATCTAAAATTCCCCAAGTAATGGCAACTATTGGTATTATATAGGTTACAGATGAAGAAAATATTGCTGAAGATATTTGAATTAATCGATTAAACATTAATTTAGCCAAGCCCGTACCAAAAACGGCTAAAATTGAAAGATAAAACAACCCTTTTAAACTATTATCATTCAATTCAAAAGTACTATAAAAACCTGTAAACCCAAGTAACACAAGTGCAGGAATAAGTGAAATAGCAAAATTAGCAACTGTAATACTTAAGGCATCTAAATCGTGTAAATATTTTTTTAAAATATTTATATTTAACGCATAACAAATAGAAGCTACTAAAATAAATACTGAATAAGCATAATCTTGATTCGGGTTTAACTCTGCACCTTTTAAAACAAGCAACACCGTACCTACCAAGCCAATTAAAACCCCTATTAATTGCCTTTTTCTAAAACCAAACCCAAAAACTAATGCTCCAAAAATTAGGGTATTTAAAGGTGTCAACGAATTTAAAATAGACACCACAGAACTATCCATTTTTTCAACCGTATAAGCCATTAAAAAAGCAGGAATAAATGAACCTATAAGACCATTTAATGTTAAATAATACCAATGTCTTTTTTTAATTTTAAAAAGTCGCCTAAAACCAATTAGCAACATAAAAACTGCAGTAATTACAACTCTTAACGCACCAACCTGCATCGCAGTTAAACCTACTAAAGCGTATTTCATTAAAATAAAGGAACTTCCCCAAATTAATGAAAGCAAAAATAAATATACCCAACGCAGCTGTTTATGTTCCATATTTTAAACAAAATGCAAAAGTCGTATAAAAATTTGAAATGCATTTCAGAAGTCATAAATATGTCACATCTTTAAAATCTAAAATAAGTTCAAAAATTACTTTTCGCATGTATTTGTAATAAATCTAACACAGATTCATCTAAATAGTTCTTAAATTTGCTTTTGAAATAAATCAAAACTCATTATGAAACGATTAACAATAATTTTCTTTTTAACAATTGCCTTTTTCTCTTGTAATGAAGTAAAAAAAGAAACACCAACTGAACAAAAAGAAGCTACCACTAAAGAAACGGCTGCTGTTTACAAAAGTATTGAAGTTGAAATAGAAGGTATGACTTGCGAAATTGGGTGCGCAAGAACTATTCAATCTAAACTTTCTAAAGTAGATGGAGTTACTTTTGCAAAAGTTGATTTTGAATCTAAAAAAGGGCAATTCACTTTTGACACTCACAAGGTAAGCAAAAATGAGATTATTAAAAAAATTGATGGAATTGCTGGAGGAGATATATATTCCGTAACAAACACAAAAGAATTACCCGAAATTATTAACTAAAATAGTGTTATTTAATTTTATTCTTAATAAGAATAGTTGTTACTTTGTAGTTAATCAAAATCAATCTACAAATGAAAACAATTAAATTATTAATCGCAGTTGCACTAGTAAGTGCTGTTGCCATTTCTTGTAAAGAAACAAAAAAAGAAGCAACTACAGTTGTTGAAGAAACTATTGAAGTTACAACGAACGAAGCAGAAACAGTAATTGAAGAAGCAGTTGTTGCTATTGACAGTACTGGAGCTGTAATTGAAGAAGCTGTTGAAACTGCAGTTGACAGTACAAGTGCTGTTGTAAAAGAAGTTATTGAAGAAATAAAAAAATAAATACCTCTTTTTTCTAAAAACTCCAATGCTAATTCATCGGAGTTTTTTTATGTCTTTTTTTGTAGACTATAATTTAAAAATAGTAAACTCATAAAATACAACAACCCAATTAATTGGTGACTTACTCCATAAAATAAAGGTATTTTTCCTTCAACATTTAAAACGGTTAAAATACCCAACAAGACTTGTAGCAACACTAAAGCAACAGTCAAATTCAACCATCTTTTTGAAAAAACAACTACCTGATTCTTCAACTTTAAAAACAGCATTAAAGTAATAACCACCAATATATACGCTAGCATTCTGTGTGTAAATTGTATAAAAGCAGGCGCAAACAAATAGCTGTCGTAATTGATCATATTTCCCCAGTTCCAATGCTCACTATTCAGTAAAACATCAGGAACAAATTCACCATTCATATCTGGCCAACTAGGATAATACAAACCTGCCCTCATACCAGACATTAACCCCGCAAAAACCATTTGAACTATGGTAACCGCAATGGCAATTGGGACAATTTTATTTGAAGTTATTCTTTTTTTAGTTCCAAAATTATAAACATCAGCCACTGTTTTTACCATTGCCCAAATAACAAATAAAGCCAACATAAAATGAATGGTTAATTTATATGCATTTACCCAAGGCCTGTTTATTAAACCACTTTGAACCATAATCCAACCGGCAGAAGCTGTTAAAATTGTTAAGAAAACAACCAAGCTCAACCTTTTTATTAAATAGAAATCTATTTTTTTTAGAAGTACAAAAAACACAAAAGGAATTAAAAATATAAATCCTAAAGCACGCACCCATAGTCTATGAAAGTATTCCCAGAAATAAATGAATTTAAAATCACTTAACAACATGGTGGAATTGATTTTATGAAACTGCGGAGTTTCCTTATACAAATCAAAGGCCGCAAGCCATTCTTGCACATTTAACGGCGGAACAACTCCTGTTACAATATCCCAACGCGTTATTGAAAGCCCCGAACCTGTTAAACGTGTGATACCTCCTAAAATAACCTGCCCCACTAACATTATTAAACCTATTAACAACCAATTTCTTATTGTTTTACTGTATTTAAATTTTGCTATTGTCATTTATTTCCACTCTAAAGATTCTACTAATTTCATCATATCTTTTTCAATGTATTTTATGGCAGGCACTATTGAATCGTAATT
>CBDUAL010000092.1:0-9982 GCA_965365125.1 uncultured Lutibacter sp. | reverse complement strand
TAAGCAAAATCCTGTTCAAAAAACAGGAAACAATAAAAACAGAAATAAAAGAAGAAGACCACCAAAAAAAAGAGAGAATAATGCAAACGATGCATAAATATTTCCAGTTATTATTTGGAGCTTTACTGCTTGTTTCTTGTGATTCAGGTATGGTTTATGATGAATTTCAATCAATAGAAAACAGTAAATGGGCATCCGAAAATAAAATTGAATTTATTGTTTCTAATACAGATACTATTTCATCAAAAAATGTGTTTATAACTATAAGAAATAATAAAAATTACGAATTCAGTTCTTTATTTTTAATCGCGAAAATAGAATTTCCAAAAGGCTTGCGAGTGATTGATACTTTAGAGTATGAAATGGCTGATGCGCAAGGAAAATGGTTGGGTTCTGGTTTTACTGATGTGAAGGAAAACAAGCTTTTTTATAAAGAAAACGTGGTTTTTACAGAAAAAGGCGATTATAAATTTAGTATTCAACATGCTACAAGAAGTATTCATGATATTGAAGGTGAAAATCCTTTAAATGGAATTACAGATGTAGGTTTAAGTATAGAAAAAGTAAACTAATGGCGAAAGCAACAACAACAAAAACAACTTCTAATTTTTCAAAATATATTAAATGGTTTTGGATTGCCATTTTAGGAGGAACGTTCTCTATTGTATTTATATTTTTATTAGCTTCTTGGGGGGCTTTTGGAACCTTACCTTCTTTTGAAGAGTTGGAAAATCCAGAGCATAATTTAGCTACAGAAGTAATTTCAATTGACGGGAAAACATTAGGTAAATATGCGTTTGAAAACCGTACTCCTGTTCAATTTAAAGATTTACCGGCCAATTTAATTGAAGCGTTAGTTGCTACTGAAGATGAACGTTTTTACGAGCATTCAGGTATCGATTTTAAAGCAACTGCCAGAGCCGTTGCTAAAATGGGTAAAGATGGTGGAGGAAGTACCATTACACAACAATTAGCAAAATTATTGTTTCACGGAGAAGGTTCAAAAAACATTGTACAAAGGGTACTTCAAAAAGTAAAAGAATACGTTATTGCCATTCAATTAGAGCGTCAATATACCAAGCAAGAAATTTTAACAATGTACCTAAATAAGTACGATTTTATAAATCTTGCGGTTGGAATTCGTTCTGCAGCGCGTATTTATTTTGGAAAAGAACCTATAGAATTAACAGTGGCTGAGTCTGCAATGTTGGTTGGAATGCTTAAAAACTCTTCGCTTTACAATCCAATCAGAAGACCAGAAATGGTAACACAACGAAGAAATGTGGTGCTAAAACAAATGGAGAAAAACGAGTTCATTTCTACACAAGTAAAAGATTCTTTGCAACAAACGGATTTAGGTCTTGATATACATAGAGAAGGACATAGCGATGGTACTGCAACTTATTTTAGAGAGTATTTACGTGATTTTATGAAAGGATGGATTAAGAGCAATCCAAAACCTGATGGTACCAATTATAACTTACATAGAGATGGATTAAAAATTTATGTAACGCTAGATTCTCGTATGCAAAAATATGCCGAAGAGGCTATGAATGAGCATATGTCTAATTTACAACGGGTATTTGACAAAGAACAAAAAAGAAATAGAACAGCTCCTTTTTACGATATAGATAAAAAACAAATAGCCATAACTATGTCTCAGGCTATGAAGCGTTCTAACCGTTGGAAAAGGATGAAGAAAAATGGTGCTTCGGAAAAAGAAATTCGCACTTCTTTTAATGAAAAAACAGAAATGAAAATTTTCTCTTGGAAAGGAGAAATTGACACTATTTTATCGCCTAAAGATTCTATTTTATATTACAAACAAATATTAAGATCTGGGTTAATGTCGGTTGAACCACAAACAGGTCACGTAAAAGCGTGGGTTGGAGGTTTTAACTATAAACATTTTCAATTTGACGCTGTAAAACAACAAAAACGTCAGGTAGGTTCTACTTTTAAACCTTTTGTATATGCATCTGCAATCAATCAATTAAAACTATCGCCTTGTTTTAAATTACCGAATATTCCATATACTATTCCGAAGGAAAAATACGGAATGCCAGAAGATTGGACACCAAAAAATGCAGATGATAAATATGGAGGAGAGTTAACCTTAAAACAAGCGTTGGCAGGTTCAGTAAATGTAGTAACAGCCAATTTAATTGACCGTGTAAACCCAAAAACGGTGGTTGCTTTGGCAAAAAGTGCGGGTATTAAAAGTAAAATACCTGAAGTGCCAGCGATAGCTTTAGGTTCTGTAGATTTGTCATTGTATGAAATGGTAGGTGCGTATGCGACATTTGCCAATAAAGGCTTGCAAATTGAACCAATGATGCTGTTGAAAATTGAAGATAAAAACGGAACTGTTTTAGAGCAATTTGTGCCAAATTCAAAAGAAGTGTTAAGTGAAGAATCTGCCTATGTGATTATTAATTTATTAGAAGGTGTAACACAAGGTGGTTCGGGGGTGCGTTTAAGAACAAAATGGGGTAAATATCCAGACAATGTTGCAACGGGTTATCCTTATCAATTTACAAATCCAATTGCAGGTAAAACGGGTACCACTCAAAATCAATCCGATGGTTGGTTTATGGGAATTGTTCCAAATTTAGCTACCGGAGTTTGGGTTGGGGGTGAAGACAGAGCAACACATTTTAAAAGCATTACCCAAGGTCAGGGAGCTACTATGGCATTGCCAATTTGGGCATTGTATTACAAAAAATTATATGCAGATACTGAATTAACAGTGAGTCAGGAAGCCTTTGAAAAACCTGAAAATTTAAGTATTCAGATAGATTGTGATGAAACTTCAGAAGAAGACGAAACTGTTGAAGCATTGATAGAAGAAGTTGATGAATTTTAAATAGAAATGATGCGTAAGTCCTATTGGAAACCATCTAAAGAAACCATAGAAAAAAGCAACATTTATAAAATGATGCAACAACATGGTTTTGATAAGTACGATGATTTTTGGAAATGGTCTGTTACACATAAAGAACTTTTTTGGGCTGAAACGGTTCAAAATTTAGGCATACAATTTCAAGAAAAATATACAACTATTTTAAATACTTCGGAAGGAGTAGAAAATGCAAAATGGCTATACAATTCAAAATTGAATATTGTAGATGCTTGTTTTCAGAATGAAGAAAATTCAATAGCTATTATTTATCAAAATGAAGGTGGTGAACTTCAAAAAATAACGCAACAACAATTATTAAGTTTAGTAAATCAAATTGCCAACGGTTTTGTTGAAATAGGTTTAAAAATTGGAGATAAAATAGCCATTGATATGCCAATGACGGTTGAAGCCGTTGCTATTTATTTAGCAGGTATTAAAGCAGGAATGCCTATTGTAACAGTTGCTGATAGTTTTACAGCAAATGAAATTGAAGTTCGTTTTAAAATTACCAATCCTACAATAGTTTTTACGCAAGATGTTATCCATAGAAATGGTAAAAAATTGCCTTTGTATGCAAAATTAGTGGAGGCAAATGCTCCAAAAACAATTGTTATAAAAACTTCCGAAGAGAAAAATAACTTAAGAGAAAACGATAGTTATTGGAATGATTTTTTAAGCGATAAAACAACTTTTGAAACCGTAATTCAACAACCAGATAATATTATTACTATCTTGTTTTCATCGGGTACCACAGGTGCGCCAAAAGCAATTCCTTGGACACATACAACACCCATAAAATGTGCAAGTGATGGGTATTATCATCAAGATATTCATACAAACGATGTGGTTTGTTGGCCAACAAATTTAGGTTGGATGATGGGGCCTTGGTTGGTATTTGCAACACTTATAAATAAAGCAACAATTGCCTTGTATAATGGAGCGCCAATGGGTGAAGGTTTTGGAGCATTTGTGCAAAATGCAAACGTAACCATGTTGGGTGTTATACCAAGTTTTGTAAAGCACTGGAAAAATTCGGGTTGTATGGAGCAGTTTAACTGGAATGCTATAAAATGTTTTAGTTCAACGGGTGAAGTTTCCAATCCAACTGAAATGGAATATTTAATGCATTTGGCAAATAATAAACCGGTGATTGAATATTGTGGAGGTACAGAAATTGGAGGTGGTTATGTAACAAGTACTGTGGTGCAACCAAACATTGCAAGTACCTTTTCAACCCAAGCATTAGGCGGTGAATTTGTGTTGTTGAATGAAGAGAATGAACGTTCAACTAAAGGTGAGTTGTTTTTAATTCCGCCAATAATAGGCTTGTCAACGAAGTTGTTAAATAGAGATCATTTTGAAGTGTATTACAAGGATACGCCAACTTATAAAGGTAAATTGTTACGAAGACACGGAGATGCTTTAGAACAACTAGAAAACGGTTATTACAAAGCACAAGGCAGAGTTGATGATGCGATGAATTTAGGTGGAATTAAAGTGAGTTCCATACAAATTGAAGCGGTTGTAAATCAATTAGACTTTATTAAAGAAGCGGTTGCAATAGCAGTTTCCCCAAAAGGTGGTGGTCCAAGTAATTTAGTGATTTTTTATATTGAAAATGATTCAGAGTTAACACTAGAAGAAAAATTATTGCAAACAAAAAAGAGTATTCAACAACAATTAAATCCGCTTTTTAAAGTTTCTGATTTAGTGAAGATTGACGAAATACCAAGAACTGCATCAAATAAAGTGATGCGAAGAAAATTAAGAGAATTATATCAAGGTAATTAACAAAAAATAATTTGAATATTCGGAGGCTGAGCGGAGTCGAAGCCATTAAATAATTCATAAAAAACACCAATTACTAGATATAAAATATAAGATACCAAAGAGAAATAAATGAAAATAATATCATACAACGTAAACGGAATTAGAGCAGCCTTAAAAAAAGGCTTTATTGAATGGCTAGAAGCGGCAAGTCCTGATGTGATTTGCATTCAAGAAACCAAAGCGCATAAAGAACAATTAGATTTAAGTGTATTTGAGGATGCAGGCTATCCATTTCATTATTGGTTTTCAGCACAAAAAAAAGGATATAGTAGTGTTGCCATTTTATCTAAAATAAAACCAAATCATGTGGAGTATGGCACAGGAATTGAGTCGATGGACTTCGAAGGTCGAAATTTACGTGTAGATTTTGATGAGGTATCGGTCATGAGTTTGTATTCACCTTCAGGAACCAATGACGCTCGTTTAAATTTTAAGCTGAATTATATGGCTGAATTTCAAGAGTATGTAAATGAATTGAAAAAAGAAGTTCCAAATATTGTTATTTGTGGAGATTACAATATTTGTCATGAAGAAATTGACATTCACAACCCTAAAATGAAAGGGATTTCAGGATTTTTACCTATTGAACGTGAGTGGATTGGAGATTTTATTGATAGCGGATTTATAGATTCTTTCCGTCATTTAAATAAAGAACCAAATCATTACAGCTGGTGGAGTTATAGGGCAAATGCACGTAATAATAACAAAGGCTGGAGAATAGATTACAATATGGTTAGTGAGCCATTGAAAGATAAAATTAATAGGGCGTATATTTTACCTGAAGCAAAACATTCAGACCATTGCCCAATAGTAGTTGAAATTGAATAATTAAAAAATAAAATCCCTAATATGTTAAAAAAAATAGCACTTTTATTCGTTATTGCATTTACATTAAATGCCTGTGTGTCAAAAAAAGTATACCAAGATTTAGAGTCTAAATACAATAAATTACGCTCTTCAAACTCACAATTAATTGAAGATAAAGATAATTTATTAGCAACTAAAAAATCGTTAGAAGATGAGTTGCTAAAGTTGAACAAAGAATTTAATGAACTTTCAGCACAGAAATCACAACTAGAAAGCGATTTGGAAGCATTGCAACATAAATACAATAATTTAGACGAATCGTATCAAGCTTTATCGGCTCAAAGCTCCAAAAAGTTAGCAGAGCAATCTAAAAAAAATCAACAATTATTAGAGCAGTTAGAAGAGAAAGAAAGAACATTAATGGTTGAAAGTTTACGTTTAGAAGAACTTCAAAATGAGTTAAATCAACGATCGGCACAAATTGAAGAATTGCAACGTTTAATCAATGCGAAAGAAGCGAAAATGCAGCAATTAAAAGATGCTATTTCAAGCGCATTGCATAATTTTGAAGGGAAAGGATTGACAGTAGAACATAAAAACGGGAAAATTTATGTGTCTATGGAAAACAAATTATTATTCAATTCTGGAAGTTGGGCAGTAGGTTCAGAAGGTAAAAAAGCGGTAGAGCAATTGGCAAGTGTGTTGGCTGAAAATTCAGATATAAATGTATTGATTGAAGGACATACAGATAATGTGCCTTACAACGGAACAACAATTTCTGATAACTGGGATTTATCTGTAAAACGTGCAACTGCAATTGTTCGAATTTTAGAAAATAAAAAAGTGAATCCTATGCAAATTACAGCTGCAGGAAGAAGTGAATATGCACCTGTTGCTACCAACGAAACAAAAGATGGGAAAGCTAAAAACAGAAGAATTGAAATTATTTTAGCACCAAATTTAGACGAAATTTCGAAGCTTTTAAACGAATAATAGTTAAATGAATAAAACACTAATGATACTTTTATTAGTAGTTACAAGTGTCGGGTTTTCTCAAACAGAATCCGACACTTTAGCTATTGATACGATACAAACTATTGAAGATGCTAAAGAACTATTTTCTTCGGGAGACAGTTTGCTGCTAAAAACCCCAGATTCACTTTCGTTCAAACTGCATAAAGAAGCAACGCTAATTGATAGTTTGTGGTTGAATGAGCTGATTAAATCTCCGTTATATGATACCATTTCGTATGTAATAAAACCCGAGGAATTAATAATTGACGAGTTAGAGGAATTACCAACAGCCTTGTTAAAAAAACGTTTGTTGGAGTTAGATAGTAAAACACCATTTCATATTGAATACAATCAAAGCTTAGAGCAAGTAATAAAAACGTACTTAAAAAGACGAAAATCATCTTTTTCAGTATTAATGGAGCGGGCACGTTACTATTTCCCCATGTTTGAAGAACAATTAGATAAATATGATATTCCGTTAGAAATGAAATATTTAGCCATTGTTGAATCTGCTTTAAAACCAAGAGCGCGTTCACGCGTTGGAGCTAAAGGTTTATGGCAGTTTATGTACCAAACAGGAAAGCAATTCGATTTAAATGTAAGTTCGTATGTTGATGAACGCTCAGATCCTTACGCAGCTACTGAAGCCGCATGTAAATACCTCTCAAGTTTGTATAAAATTTTTGGTGATTGGGATTTGGCGTTAGCCGCTTATAATTCAGGACCTGGAAATGTGAGTAAAGCCATTAGAAGATCGGGTGGAAGTAAAAATTATTGGAATATTCGTCATAATTTACCCCGTGAAACGGCTGGTTATGTGCCTGCTTTTTACGCAACGTTGTACATTTTTGAATATGCTGAAGAACACCATATTAAAGCCAAAGAAAATGCACTTGCATATTTTGAAACAGATACAGTTCAAGTAAAAGGACAATTAACTTTTGAACAAATTTATGAAACATTAAATGTTGATATTGAAGTGCTTCAATTTTTAAATCCGCAGTACAAATTAGATATTATTCCATTTAAAAAAGGTAAAAATTATACGTTGACTTTACCAGTAAAGGATATTGGAATTTTTGTGAGTAATGAGCAGCTAATTTACAATTACGCTAAAGCTGAAGAAGCCAAGAGAGAAAAACCTTTGCCACAATATGTTGAAATGAATGATCGCATTGTGTACCGGGTAAAAAGTGGTGATTATTTAGGTAAAATTGCTGAAAAGTATGGCGTATCAGTAAGTAGTATTAAGCGTTGGAATAATATGAGAAGCACAAGCCTTAGTGTTGGTCAACGGTTGTCAATTTATCCAAAAAAAATGAATGCTGCTCCTGTGAAAACAACACCGTCAACAACAGCAAAAAAAGTGCTTCCTACGGGTGAGTTTACAGTATATAAAGTACAATCAGGAGATTCACTTTGGTTAATTGCGCAAAAGTTTCCTAAAGTTTCCGTTCAAAATATTAAGGATTGGAATGATATTTGGAAGGTAAAAAGTTTACAGCCTGGAACGGAGTTAAAAATATTTAATAAATAAGAGCAAATGAAAAAACTAGGAATTCTTTTAATGATAATCACACTTTTTGTTTCCTGTGATAAAGGAAATCAAAAAAAAACGTTTAAAGAAGCAAACGGGCGAATTAACAATTTATTAATTGTAATGAAAAATAGCGAATGGGCTGGTGAAATTGGTGATGAATTGCGCAAAATTATTGCAGAACCTGTGGTAGGTTTGCCTCAGCCTGAAGCGCAATTTGAAGTTACACAAGTGCCTTTAGATAATTTTAGCTCTATGTTTAAAGCTACCAGAAGTATTTTAAATGTTGGTATTACTGGTGAAGACTCTTTTACCGTAGCATCTGAAGTATACGCTTCACCCCAAAAAATAATTACAATTACCGGTAAAACCAAAGAGGGTTTAATAAACGAAATTAAAAAAAATAGTCAAAAAATAATTACCATTTTTAAAAGTGCCGACCTAGAATCTGTAAGAAGGCGTATTTTAAAACAATATTGGAATCCTGAAAATATTGAGACATTTAAAAAGCAAGGCTATAGCTTAACCATACCACGTAATTATAAAAAAGTTGAAGATAACGGAGAGTTTGTTTGGTATAGATACCATTTAAATGGAGGTAATAGCATGGAGTTATTTGCTTATAGTGTTCCAATTACTTCAGAAGATGATGAAAACGGAAATAATATTGTTGCAATTAGAAATGCTTTTGGTAAAAAAAATATTCCCGGTCAAATTGAAGATTCTTATATGATTACTGAAGAAGCATATACGCCGCATATTTTTGAAGTTGAAGTAGATGATAAAAAAGCCTATGAAGCCAGGGGTAAATGGGAAGTTAAAAATGTATATATGGCAGGACCCTTTTTAAGTTACTCAGTAGTTGATAAGAAAAATAACCGTATTGTAGTGGTTGAAGGTTTAACCTTTGCGCCAGGAATTAACAAGCGCGATTATATGTTTGAATTAGAAGCTATTTTAAAGACTTTGAAGATTGAGTAATGTTTCTATCATTATTAAAAATACTTTTCTCTTCTTCATAGTCAAAATTTTGAACTTCAATTAAATCTAAAATACTATGAAAGAAAAAATCAGTAGTTATATGTTTTAATTTGTTTTGTTTTAGGTGTTTAATTTTATTGGGATATGCTTGTTTAAATTCTTCAGAATACCAAACAAGCATTGCCGGATTAGTACTTGAATCATCATCTTGTGCATGTAGCCATTTGTTATTTTCTCCTAAAATTTCACCATGGTCTGCTAAATAAATAAGGATTGTTTTAGCGTGTGATTTTTTAATAATTTCAATAGTTTCGTTTAAAAAAAAGTCTAAATATAGTATGGTGTTGTCATAAGAGTTAATAATTTGTTCATTTGATAATGAAGGAATGTGTTTTGAGTCTATAACAGGTTGAAACGCTCTAAATCTTTCAGAATATCTTCCTTCGTACCACCAGTGACTTCCAATCATATGAAGCGTTATAAATTGTTTCGTCTCATTCTTCAATGTTAGTTTAAACAAAGGCAATAACTCTTCATCTAATTTTTTTTGAAAACTAAAAACATCATGAAATTGATCTATTAATTCAATGTTTTTATTCTCATCTATAAAAAAAGAATAGCTTTTTTCAGGTGTTTGGTTGCCTATCCAAGAGGTGTTAAATTTCGTGTTATTAAGTATTGAATAAAGCGAAATTAGATCACTAGTTTCGTTTTTGTTAACAACTGATTTATTTGATAAAATTTGTGGAACACTAACTGCTGTATATGTTAAGGGTGTATAAATATGAGGGAAACTTACTACATTATTTTGAACTTTTAATAACGGTGTTGTTTCTCTAGAATACCCATTTATTCCTAAATTAGCAGCTCTTACCGATTCTCCAAGTACAAAAATGATGTTAATATCATTC
>CBDUAL010000091.1:0-10004 GCA_965365125.1 uncultured Lutibacter sp. | reverse complement strand
GTTACTAAAAATTAGAGACTTTTACAACTTTAATAAAAAAAACATAAAAGCAAAAAAAAGCTCAAACCTTAAAAGATTTGAGCTTTTGTTTCAAAAAAAAAACCTACTTTATTACAATTGACATTGTAAAATTTTTGTTAGCTCTTCCTGGATTTTCAAGTACTTTACTGTTAATATTTTCGCGAATAAAAGCTAAAACATCTTTATCAGTTGAATTCACTTTTTTCACAATAATTTCACCTGATGTACTAAAAGTAAAAGTTACATTTACAGTAACCTGACTAGCAATAGTATTTTGAGAATGCTCAACTAATTCAATAATTTGTTGTCTAATTTCATCTTTCGAAACTTCTGGGTTTACTATGTTATTTGCAAATAAACTTGTTGTTCCTAATACGAAGGCAATTGCCAATACTTTAAATTTATTCATAATTTTATATTTAAAAATTTACTTTTGTTTTAATACTCAAATTTACGGCAATTTCACATTGAATTTCACCTTATTGAATTTTTCAAAACTTTGAATTGAAAAATTCACAATATTACACATATCATAATATTAAAACGTTTTCGTTGCTTTAAAAATCAATTTATCGCATTTTTATTCTATTTAATTATATTATCTATAATTAGGAGAGAGGTCATTTGGAGCATTTTTCGGCGTATTTGGATACGAAATCAACATATTATTTGCATTTGAAGAAACAATCCATTCGTTAATTTCAAAGCTATTATTAGCGTTATTTACCTCCAACTTACGAACAGCACTTCCATCTAAATATTCCCAATTAGTGCCGTTTCCGTCTTCACCAATTACACCAAAAATATCCATGGTTTCTCCTGAATTATCAACCAACTCATAAACATCGTCTCCATTGCCAGAAATATAAGTTGTTTCAATAGTTGGTGTAATTCCAAAAATAGTTGCAAAACCCGTATTGGCAATTATTACAAATTCGCCTGAAGCAATACTAATTCCTGTTAAATCAACGGCAGTACCTGAAACTGAAGAAGCACCGTTTACATATTTATTCAATTTCCACCCCGTTAAATTAATAGCTGTTGAACCTGCATTGTACAATTCAACAAAACGAGATGTTGTACTATTTTTAGGGTCTGCCACTTCTGTAATTAAAATATTAGGAATAATAACTGGGCAAATTTCGTACTGTTCTGTAAACTGAACATCCTCTAACGCCCTAATTTCAAGATTTGAATTTAAAATTCCCACAATACTTCCTTTCCCTTCAGGAAATAGTTCATTGGCAAAAGTTGCGTTTCCATTAGTAAAAACAGTTAACTTATTGGTTTCATTACAAGTTTCTATAGTTCTAATACCATCATCCGCCCCTGTAAAATAGGCAAATGCCGAACCCAATTCATTATCAACCAACTGCACATTTAACACTTTTACCAAAGTGCTTTCTAATAACGGATTGTTAATTTCAGACAATGTTATTTCTTTTGGGTGCATTTTAAAATTTTCACCCGTATTAAAAATATACTCACCAACAACTTCCTCTTCAATTTCAATAATTTTATCATTCTTTGGAAAACCAATAGTTAAAACACCATCATTTTCATTCATATATAATTTATTCAGCGTCACAAAAACTTTATCACCTATATTATAATGTTCAAATAGCATTTCTTTTTCAATGAACAATTGAATTCCTGCGGAAGAATTTTCAATAGCATCTTGAATAACAAGTTTACCCTCAAAATTACCTTGCTCATCACTTGAGACAACATAACCTTCAATAACATATTTAGTTTCCACGCCAAATTCAACCATTGAACCTGTAAACATTTCACGCACTTCTTTTATTGAAATTGTTGGCATTAATGCATTTGAATAATCGCAGCGATCTTCAGCTAAAATCACGTCATCTGTATTTCGAATGTACAACTGAAAATCATCGTAATAATTAGATAAAATGGCATTGATAGTTCCTTTTCCTTCAGGCAATAATTCATTTTTAAAATCGGCAAAACCACTATTTCTTAATTTGATATTATTTAACAAATTACAATCATTATTAAAACTTTCAAGAACTCTTTCAACCGTTGATGAGTTATCTAAATTCCCATAGGATTGTCCCAATTCATTTGTTGCAAATTGCACATTTTCTAGCTGAATGAACATTTCTAAGAAATCTTCATTCAATTCTGAAATTTTTACCTTCTTCGGAACAATTTCAACCACTTCACATGAACGGGCTATGTAATTATTTACCTCAGTTAGCGGAATTCTAACAAGTTCTTTACCATTTGCTTTTCCTATTTGAAAACTCCCATAACTATAGCCAATCGCCAAACCTTTCAACTTCACATATATTTTTCTACCCACATTATATTTTGTGTATAAATCGGTTTTATCAATTGAAATTTTTATTGCCGCTGTAGGGTTTTCAGGTTTATCCTGAATAGAAAGTGTTTTATAAATATTCCCAGCTTCGTCACTTGAAACTACATAACCTTCAATCACAACATCGGTTTCAATAACCGTAGCACCACCAAATCGGTACATTTCTTTTACTTGCTGAATGGTATTTGTTACCATAATTTCAGGCTCATTGCACTCTATTGTTGGAACTGAAAAATTTTGATCTTTTACACAGGCTGAGAAAAGACCAGATAAGAAAAGTAATTTTAGGTATTTATAAATTGTTTTAGTTGTTTTCATTGCTGTATTGTTTTAAAATCGTGCGTATACATTTATATAGAATGAAGTTTTATTTCCATACCAATATTTAGGACCAAAAATAGGTTTGCTTAATTTTTTATCTTCCTTTAATTCTGGGTAATTGGCATTTCTAGATTGTTCAAATCCGCCAGTTTTAAACAACTCCCCAAAAACATTATTCACACCAATAAAAAACCCAATATACCTATGATTCACAAACCAAGATTTACCACCAACCATATTCACTAAAAAGGCATCATTAAACTTTTCTTGTGTTAATAAAGAATTCACTTGCGTTTGCGTTACCTCAACACCTGTTTCATCATCCACAAAAGGAACTCCATCGGCATCTAAATAAAAATTATCCGTGCGCAATAAAGGCGAAATATCTAAATAATTATTTGTTAGTAAATTAGCATTTATTTGAAACCACCAATACTTTGGATCTCTGTATTCAAAACCTAAAGAATAGGCTCGCTGTGGCGTTCCTGAAACACGATAATTTTTTAAATAGGTTATTCCAAAATCACTCTTTAAATCTAAAAAACTTTCAGACTGTAAATATAAACGCGGGTTGTTATTGTACGTAAATTGTCCGAAAGAACCAGCCGCCAACACATTTATTGTTGAAGTAGCATGATATATTGCACTTAACTCAACTCCCATATTTAATTTATCAACTCCTGTCACAATTTCACTTACAAAATCGGCCTGGTCACCAAGCAACCCTTCTGCAAAAAAGAAACCCGTTTCAACAGCATCGCTAAACTGCGTGTAAAACCCAGTAAGTCTTCCCTCTAATTTGGGCGAACGGTATATATAGGAAATATCACCAGATACAATTTTTTCACTTTTTAAATCGGGAACTATATTGTTATTGACCCGTGCATTTGAAAATGAATTTCGAATGGTTGGCGCATTTGACAAATAACCCGCATTCAAATTCAATAAATGCCTACCCGTAAACTTATAAGTTACACCTGCTTTTGCGCTAACATCTGCAAATGAGGGTTGTTCACTTTTTCCTAAAGAATTATCAGGATATGTGCCGTTTTTATAAAAACCTTCTCTTTGATAATTGGTGTTTTCAAAACTAACTCCTATAAAATAATCAACCTTATTTCCTATATTCTGTAATTGTGCAAACGCTCCAAATACGGCGGCCTTGATATTGTAATTGTATTGAAATTTATCGCCTTCAAAAATAGCCCTGTTGGGATTGTTTAAATCGTTTTGACGTGCATCGCCTTGAGCGTACTGATCTAAATCTACAAATTCACTCCCCTCTAACAAATCCAACATATTTCCGTAATTTTCTGAAGTTAAATTCCGATATGAAATACCCGTGTTTAAACTTAGCTTATCTGAAATATTTGTGTTTAAATTAGAGTTTATAGAAAATTGTGCATCATCAACCCTGTCTTCATACAAATAATACAAGGCGTTTCCTTTAGCTGTATTTACCTCATACAAATTAGTCCAATTTAACTGACCATTATTTATAAATTCTTGCTCGGATAAATAGGCATTCTCATAATCTAAATTATCCTGAAAACGCAAATAATTACTCGGCAAATATTTCCAATAAGTAGGGTCAGGATTTGGTGCATTAAAATATCCCAATCGACTATTACCAATATGACCAAATTGATAAGAAACGGTAGTTTTTACCGAAGTTTTATTCACATCAAAAAAATGACTTAACATTACAACTGGCTCTACAATTTCTTTCATTCTTGAATTGCGCTTATCTCCTTGCTGATTTCCCCAATACGAATTGTACTGATACCCTTTTAAATCAAAAACTTCCTGTGTATTTGGCGACGATTTTCCACGTCTATTTGAAGCAACAAAAGCAGTTAAGTTTAAACTATGATGACTATTTACTC
Source organism: uncultured Lutibacter sp. (assembly GCA_965365125.1). Classification (GTDB taxonomy): domain Bacteria; phylum Bacteroidota; class Bacteroidia; order Flavobacteriales; family Flavobacteriaceae; genus Lutibacter. Next base: position 5,429 of record CBDUAL010000091.1, on the reverse strand, counting down.
GTTTTTCAATAGCTAAAAATCCAGACCACGAATTGTACGAAGTTCCTTCAAAATAACCTTCTTGCGCAAACCGATACGACGCCGATGCAACAAAAGCCCAGTTATTTGAGTTCAAACCAGAAGCATACGTTGCCATAACACGCCCCACATAACTTCGGTTGGCTGAAGAAATAGAAACTTTACTTCCTTGCTGATGGTTGGATGCGCGAGTACTAAAATTATTGGTTCCTAAAACACCTCCAAAAGCATAGGTAGCTGGCGCTAGCCCAGTTGTAAATTCCTGATTTCGAAAAGCATCATTCAATCCGCCCCAATTACTCCATTGCGGTCTTCCATCAAACAATTTATTCATTTCAACACCATTAATTAAAATGGATCCGTAACTAGAGTCGTACCCCCGAACTTTAAACCAAGCCTGACTAAAATTATAAGCTGCTGCGTTTAAATACACATCTTTTGAAGACTGAAATAATCCTGAAACGTAGGCTGAATTTTGATCATCTTCACCAGATAAATCATCATCTGATAATAAAATAACACTTCTATCTAAAAAGGCATCGGTTGCCAATTCCAAATAAATAATACCCAAAGTATATTCCTGACCTTCACTTAGTGTTACAGCAATATTCTGCAGCTGATATCCTTCAAAAACCAATTGCAAAACATAAGTCCCTTTTGAAATATTTTCAATTCTAAACTCACCATTACGATTTGTTTGGGTTGAAAAAAGACTGTTTTTAATTTTCACAGAAACACCTTCTAAAGGCATTTCTGAATTAAACGCTTGTATTGTTCCTTTTATAGAACTGTCTTGTTGTGCAGCTAACTTTAACGTACAAAACAACAAGAACATAGCAGCAATAACTATTGTTTTCATTTGCATTTTTTATCTTTTTCTATAACAACTTAAAAATAATGACTCCTAAGTTATTTTTTTAATAGCGTTTTTACAATAACCTGGTTGTTTGACAGTGTTACTTTTGCAAAATAAATTACACTTGTTACACGCTCCAAATTCACGGTTATTGACTTCTTTTTTTCTTGACTCTCAATTAAAGTTCTTCCTAAGAAATCTATAATTTGAATATGCTCAATTACTAAATTTTTAGAAACTGAAAACTGTACATTTTCATCATCTAAATTTGATATTAATAAGTTATTCGATAGCTTTTCTTGCTCCAGATGTAAAGCAATTTCATTTTTAAATTTAAGTTTAAAACGATTATTGAATACTCCTGTTTCAGAGCTAAATGTATATGCTGATTCGGATAAATTATGTGTAAACCCTGTGAAAGTATCTTCTAAATAAATGGCATTTCTCTCTAAAAAATTCCCTTCAATTTTAGCGATTGCTATTTTATAAACAGGATTACTTTCAATAGAAGTATCAAACCCTAAAATAACTTCTTCATTTAAATTTAAACTGTTGATCGACTTCCCTTGAATAGCAAATTTATGTATACTCTTTTCAATGGTTGAATAAATTACGGCGAGACTTCCTGTGGCTAAATTTCGAGTTGCGTCATAAAACGAAGTATCCAAATTATCTGTAGCTCCTTCAACATAACCCACTAACGTTTGACTAAACAAACCTCCTTCAGCCGTTAAATTAATCCACAATTTATTTGAAATGCTTTTACCTGTCTTTTTTACCTGTTTGTAAAATTGATTGTTATTTCCGCTTACACGCATTGTATTATTAAAGGTTACATTGCCCGATAACAAATTGCCCGAAACCGTATTTGTTGCAGTTGCATTGTTTGAAAAAGAAACAAAAAAACCTTGGCAAGACGAAACAAATCTGTTCGGAGGCTGAGGATCTCCACTAGCAGCAACCGAACCTGTTCCGTTAATTATGGCATAATCTGATTGCGAAAAATTATAGGCTTCATTTCCGTTAGTTGTATTTGAAGGCGCTGTATTTTGAGACCACAAATAAATGGCTCCATCTAAAACTCCCAAAGGATTCGAAATTGCATTGTACACATTTTCACTAAAAAAAGCATCAACATCAATGGCTGACGGATATGGATTTCCTATAAAATTACAATTACTGTCATTTATCTCAGCATCATTTCTGTACACAGGAACAGTAATAATTCCATTGTTAAAAGCACCCGTAAAAACACAAGAATACCGCTGACCTGCACCTGTAAATTTAGAAGCCGAATACGTAGCAGCATACCCTACACCAGGAATCATAATGTCATTTGAATTTGCATATTGCCAATCATCTCCATTATCATCAATATCATCTTGCCCAATTACGGCAGCATTATTATTGCCAGTTTCCGCATAAGTATCTAACCAATTTTGAGCATTAAACCAAAACCGCCTACTTTCAGGCGCATCAACAAGTGTATTACCAATGGTAGCAGTTTGTACAGGACTACTCCAATAGGTATATTCATACCAAGAATTTATAGCTGCGGCCGTTTTTTGAACATACGAAGTGCCATTATCAACAACCTCAAAATTTGCTAAATTATTTATTTGAAGAAATGAACCTTCGGTTTCAACAATTAAATCCCCATTAACTTCAACACTATTTTGAATTTCAAGGGTTGTTGAATTTCCAATTACTAAAGAAACATCTGCATTTACTTCTAAAGAACACGACTCAAAACTACCATTAATAGAGGTATTATAATCATTATTTAAAATAGCGGTTGTGTATTTATCAGGCGAACCATCGCTCCAATTTACCCCATTCCAAGAAGTGATTTTAGAAGAAGTGCAAACATATCCACAATCTCCAAAATGATACCCTAAGCTTGAAACATCATCTTCAGCTAAAACCTCCCATTCCGAATCTTCATAAACAAGCGCGGGGTGTTGATTCTTATTTTTTCTTTTTAAACCCGTATCCTTTGCAAAATCTAAATCCTCACCAATAACACCTATCAAATCGATAATATTAATAGCATTAGACAAGGCTACAGCATCGTTTCCATTAAAAAACAATGTTGAACTTAACTGATTTGCAACAATTCCTAACGAAGCTAAGTTGTGAGAAATTAAAAATACACCAAAAGGCTCAATATTTCCTACTAAATCAATCGTTGAAGCGTAATTATTTCCGTTGGCATAGATTTGTAAATTATATGCACCTGTAAGCGTAATTACCCGATTGGTAGGATTGTAGATTTCAATATACTTATTGTTTGAACTCCCTTCAACATATTCAGAAATAAAGAGTTCGGAGCAATCATTATTTTCATCAGCTTCAAAAGTGAAATTTGTTAAATTAAACGGACTTACACCACTTCCGCTACCATTCCAGTTTGAACTAGTATTTACTTCCGAAAAATAAATAGCGGCTGTTTCTCCATCTCGAACTCCAAAATATTCACCATCATCACTACCAATTAATACGTAACTAGAAAAACCGTTAGGATATGTGCCAATTGCTACCAAATCCTCTCCAACCGCATGTAAAAAAGTAGATACACTTCCAACAGCACCTCCTTGATACGCTAACAAACCATCTCCAGCATCGGCTAATTGAATATTTCCATCAGAAGTAATGCTAAAATCAGAAGCATTGGTAACATAAGAAATTACCTCGCCAGCAGCAACACCACCTAAAGGTGCAGTATACAAAACGGTACCTTCACCCGCACCAATTGAATTACCTCCAGTGGGTTCTTCATCCGTAAAATAAATTTGTGTACCAGCTTCTAAATCAACGAAAGTAACAAACACAAAATCTTCTGAAAGAGTATCTAAACCAATAATAGAAATGTTTCCTTCAGAAAGTATGGTTTGCGCATAACCAACTAGAAAAGTGCACAGTAATATTACTGTACAATGTAGGTGTTTATTAATCATAGCAAATTATTAATAACTCCGCAATATCAAACAATGATAACATTTAATTTATTAAAATCAAAATAAACACTGGTTTTAAATACTTTAAGTTTTATTTTATTGAAATTTATTCAACCGATAAAATATTCAATCTAAAACATTGTTTGTAAATTAGCCGAAATAAAACCTGCGCCTTTTTATGAAACGATTTTCTTTTCTATTGCTTTTACTATTTATTACAAGCAATGCTATTTTCGGCCAAAAAAAATACAATATAAGAACTGTTGCATTTTATAATTTAGAAAACCTTTTTGATACTGAAAACGACACGTTAATTAACGATGAAGCGAGTCCTATTATGGAAATTAAAGAAGGAAGGGAAGCTATCTATGAAAAGAAACTAAATAATATGGCTAAAGTAATTTCAGAAATTGGAATTGCAGAATCAAACAATAGCCCCGTAATTTTAGGTGTTGCTGAAGTTGAAAACAGAAAAGTACTGGAAGATTTGATTCAAACCGATGCTTTAAAAAATAGAAATTATGAAATTATACATTATGATTCACCTGATTTAAGGGGAATTGATGTCGGTTTTTTATACCAACCAGCATATTTCAAACCTACGCATAGTGAACCTTTTGAATTAAAATTATGGGATGAAGATGGTAGACGAATTTACACGCGTGATCAGTTATTAGTTTCGGGATATTTAGATGATGAATTGGTTCATATTATTGTAAACCACTGGCCATCAAGAAGAGGTGGAGAGGAAAAAAGCAGAAACAAACGTGAAAAAGCGGCTTATTTGAACACTGAAATTATAGCAAAAGTTAGAGAGAACGATCCCGATGCTAAAATTATAATTATGGGCGATTTAAATGATGACCCCACCAACTCTAGCTTAAAAACAGTTTTAAAAACAAAGGCGAAAAAAGCCGAAGTTAAAGAAGATGATATTTACAACCCTACGGAAGATATGTTTCGCCGAGGTCAAAATACATTGGTATACAGAGACAACATCAATTTTTTCGACCAAATCATGTTTACATCTCCATTACTTGAAGTTAAAAGAGATTATTCGTCTTATAAAATGTATAAAGTAATTGTTTTTAATCCGCAATACTTAACTACACAATCAGGAAAATACAAAGGCTACCCACACCGAAGTTTTGCTGGACCAAATTTTATTGATGGCTATAGCGATCATTATCCGGTTTATATGTATTTAATTAGGACACATAAGTAGTCGATTTTTCACCCTCATTTCCTTCCATTTAGAATGATAAATTAATTTTACCTTTACAAACCTCTAACTCAACTTGCCTTCCAAAAACCAAGGTTCTATTATCGCTTAAATGCCCTGCAGGGAAATCAAAAACAACAGGGAAATTAAACTCAGAAACAGTGTCTAAAATAATTTCTTTGGCATTTTTTCCAAACGGAATGGCGTTATCGTGCATGTTGGTCATTCCGCCAACAATCAATCCTTTTAAATTATTGAAATATCCGTTTCGTTTTAAGTTCATAAGCATACGATCTATATGATATAAATATTCGTCTAAGTCTTCAATAAATAAAATTTTTCCGTCGGTTTTTATACTGGTTTCACTTCCTAATAA
>CBDUAL010000090.1:0-10048 GCA_965365125.1 uncultured Lutibacter sp. | reverse complement strand
TTTAAGACTATTAAATTTAATGAAACCATTATTAAATATGGTTATGAAGATGTGTTATTTGTTCAAGATTTAAAAACAGCACTTATTAATATTACTCATATTAATAATGCTGTTTTCCATTTAGGTTTAGAAGATAATTTAGTATTTCTGGAGAAAACAAAAGAGGCTATAACAAATTTGAAAATGTTAATTTCAAATAATGTTGTAAAAGGTGAGAATATTAAAATTTTAGGAGTATATAAAGCCTTAAAGAGGTGTAGGATATCCTTTTTGTTTTCAAGTATGTATAAATTATTTAATAAATTATTTGAGGTTAACCTAAGAGGAAAGCATCCTTCATTAATTGTTTTTGATCTTTATAAGCTTTCGTATTTCTGCTATGTTATTGAAAAGTAAGATGTGTAATTTAGATGATAATTATTTTTAGAAATTTACAATAGGCTATGAGATTAATAACTATAGGTGATTTTACAGAGTTTTATATAAAATTTAAACAAAGAGGGGTTCCTTTTATTTTTTCAAAAGCAACTTTTACTAGGATTAAAAGAACTCAAAGTGCATTTAATTCTGTTAATATTGAAGCTTCAAATTGGTGGATGATACCTTTAATTAGAGAGCGATGGAATAAAATGATAACGGGTGATAAAGCAGTTAGTTATGAAGAGTTTATTTCAGAGAATATTTTAAATGAATATGATTATTTTAAAATTGTTTCGATAGGTTCTGGTATTTGCAGTCATGAAATTAAATTAGCAGAGTTGAATCCTCGTTGGTCAATATTATGTGTAGATATCTCTAATCATTTATTAAAGAAGGCAGCGCAAATTGCGAAAAATAAAAAACTTAGTAATATTAGTTTTTTGAATAAAAACATTTACGAATACAGTTTACCAGATAAAAGTTTTGATGCTTTTTTATTTCATTCATCTCTTCATCATTTTGATAATATTGAAGTTTTTTTACGTGATAAAGTTGTAAGTAAGTTAAAACCCAATGGAAAACTTATTATAAATGAATATGTTGGGGTAAATAGACTTCAGTTTAAAAAAAATCAAATTGCATCTATAAATAAATGTATAAAATTAATAGATAAAAAGTATCGGTTAGTTTATAGAACAAATGTTTTTAAGAATAGATATTATAGTTTAGGTTTGTTAAGAATGATTATTTCTGATCCTTCTGAATGTATAGATTCTGAAAAAATACTTCCAAGTATTCATAAATATTTTAATATACTGATTGAGAGGCCTTTTGGAGGTAATATATTGATGGGGGCTTTAAAACATATTTCACACCATTTTATTGAAGTAGATGATGATAAATTAGAAAACCTTCACAGAATTATGATGTTTGAAGATACTTATTTAAATGAAAATAAAAGTGATTATATATTTGGAGTTTATGAACTTACTTCTGTTCCGAAATCGTAAGGTTTTCAAATAGTTCAATCAATTTTTTAGATTCTTTTTCCCAAATTAACTCATTACTGGCTTTTAATAGTTGATTAGAATATACATCCTTATTTTGTTGAAGCATTGCTGTAATTTGATTGGCTAATGCTATAGGCCTTCTATCTAAAATAACTTCTCCAACGTTATATTCTTCTATAATTTGTTTCATTTCAATTAAATCTGAAACTAATACAGGAACCTGGGCTTGTATATAATCAAACACTTTATTTGGAAGTGCAAACCTATAATTTAGTCCTAAATCTTCTTCAATGCTTAACCCAAGATCTGCTAAGGGGGTTAGTTTTTGTAATTCTTCAGGAGTAATTTTTGAAATGAATTTCACTTTTTCTGTAAGTTTTAATTCTTTTACTTGTTGAAACAACTCGTTTTCAATATCTCCACTTCCAATAATAACAAAAATAGCATTGTTGATATGCTGTATTGTTTCAATCATTAATTCTAACCCTCTTCCTTTATTTAAAGCTCCTTGGTATAAAATTATTTTTTGATTGTTGGTGTTAAAAGGAAATGTGCCATTTAAATTATTAGTTGTTTTAAAAGGTAAATTTCTAAGTGTTTTAAAGTTTGTATTGTATTTTAAATTGTAGTAATTAGCAATAGAATTACAAACGGTGTAATTGTGTTTTAGTTTTGGTACAATAAATTTTTCAATTCGCAGCCAAGTGTTTTTAACAAAAGTTCTATCAATTAGTTCCGGAACTTCTGTAAATAGTTCGTGGCTGTCATATACTAATTTAGTTTTAAATAACTTGCTTGCTAAATAATTTGGCAATAAAGTGTCTAAATCATTGGCTAATAAAATGTCTTTTTTTGTAAAAAGTAGTTTAAAAAATAACCTCAAATTATATTCCGCATAAAATAAAACTCCTTTGTTAAAAAGTAATTTGAATCTGTAAGTGCTATATTTTCTATTTATAGGAATACTGTTTTTTAACTTTCGACCAATAACAATAACCTTAAAATTCATTTCAGTTAAAGTAGCGCATACTTTATGTACCCGTTGATCGGTTGTAATGTCGTTAGTAACTGAGACTATTACTTGTTTCAAAAGAAGTTATTTTTAGATTACTAAAATACGATTATTTATTTCTTCTAATTGTTAAATAATAGATGTTTACTAGTAATATAAAAACATTGGTAATTATTATAGGCCAAGATGTTGCTAGTTTTATTCCATAAATAATAAACAAAATAGCGCCAACTGAGTTTATCATTCTTAAAGTATGTACGTTTTTCATCATAAATGAAATAATTAAAGCTATTGAAGCTAAGTAGCCAATCCATTCTGTAATTTCTATTCCTAAAAACATATAGTTAAAATTTGGGAGGCAAATATAGGTATAAAAGAATGAAGTAAGGTCTAAAAAAAAGAAACCTCACTCTTTCGAGTGAGGAAAATTGCTATGAAAAAGATTGATAAACATAAAGATATGCTTATCAGTTACAAATATATGAAGTTTTATAAAGCAAAAGTTATTTTAAATGTTAAATTTTTAAAAAAAGTAAGGTTTTAGCTGATTTGTTAACGGTAAAAAAACAAATGAGTGAGGTTTTTCCTCACTCAAAAGAGCATTTCTTAAAGTTTTTTTGAAAAAAACAGGTTATTAAGATGGAAAATAACTGTTTGTTGATAATTATCATAGAATAAGTAGCTTTTTCCTTTTAAATTTGACCGTTCGTAAAACTTAACCTCAATATGGTTTTATGAACATTCTTTTTCATAGCAATTTTCCCATCTCGTAGAGATGGGTTTTTTTATGCTTTAAAATCTTAGCTTTTTAGTGTTTGAAAATAAATTTGATGTGGGATTAATGTGGGGGAAATTAAACTGTATAAAATATGTAATTCATTAATTATTAGTGTGTTACATATTTTAAAGGTCAAAATAGTGGAGACGCCGGGAATCGAACCCGGGTCCAAACAAGCAACCAAAGTGGTTTCTACATGCTTAGTTTTCGATTGATTTTAGATCTAAAGCTGACCGAAAACAGCCCACTTTAAACTTAGTTTCTTAAGTTTCAAAATACTAACGAAACAATAGTATTTCTATGTTAACTTTTACGATGCCCTAAAATTGATCGCCGCTAACCAAGGCTATCAGGGGGCATTCAGCTTGCACACCTAGTGTGCCGAGGCTCATCCTACTATAATTCGGATTAAGCAGCTAAAGCGTAGTTATCTTCGCCGTTTAAAATGTTGAAATAGAGATTAACGAGTGCAATTTCATAACTCGACATGCTTCCAGTTTAATTGACCTTGCAGTCAAAACCAGTCGTCCCCAATAAATCAATGAACTATTTCCTAAGAAGGAAGGCAAATGTATAAAAAATTCTCTCAAATTAATTATTTGTGAGTTCCTTTAATTCACAATATCTTAGTTGCAAAATTTATACCAATTATATCATGAAGATAGGAATCATTAAAGAATGGAAATTGCCGCCAGACAAACGCGTTGTTTTGTCGCCAAATGAGTGTGCAAAACTGCTAAAGAAATTTCCAGAACTTGAGATTAAAGTGGAGTGTTCTGATATTCGAGTTTTTACGGACAATGAATATGCCGCTAAAGGAATTGAAGTAACAAATGATATTTCAGATTGTGATGTTTTATTAGGTGTAAAAGAAGTGTTAATCGACAAATTAATTCCTAATAAAAAATATTTTTTCTTTTCACATACCATCAAAAAACAAGCCTATAATCGTAGTTTGTTGAAAGAAGTGTTAGCTAAAAATATTGAATTATACGATCACGAAGTAATTGTAAATAAAAACAATGTGCGTTTGGTTGCTTTTGGAAGATACGCTGGTATTGTAGGGGCTTACAATGCTTTTAGAACGTATGGATTAAAATTTAATGCATTTAATTTACCTAAAGCTGAGGTGTTACACGATCAGCAGATGTTAATTAATGAATTAAAAAAAATACAATTACCAAATATTAAAATTGTACTCACGGGGAAGGGGCGCGTAAGTAATGGTGCAAAAGAAATGTTAGACGGTATGGGACTTAGAGAGGTTTCAGTTGAAGCGTATTTAAACGAAACATTTAACGAGCCTGTTTACGTTCAAATTGATGTGTTAGATTACAATAAAAGAAAAGATGGAACGGTAATTAATAAAGAAGATTTTTTTAACAATCCATTTGATTATGTAAGTGATTTTATGCGTTTTGCCAAAGTGTCAGACATGTACATTGCTTGTCATTTCTTCGGAAGTGGTTCGCCTTATATTTTTACACGAAAAGATGCTAAGTCACCAAATTTCAATATAAAAGTGGTGGCTGATATTAGTTGTGATATTGACGGACCAGTGGCTTCAACCATTAGACCTTCAACAATTGCCGATCCAATTTACGGGTATTTAGCAGCAACTGAACAGGAAGTAGATTTTAAAAACCCAAAAGCCATTGCAGTGATGGCTGTTGATAATTTGCCTTGTGAATTGCCAAAAGATGCTTCAGAAGGTTTTGGTAAAAGTTTTTCAGAACATGTAATTCCAGCATTTTTCAACAATGATAAAGATGGTGTTTTACAGCGTGCAAGAATGACTCAAAATGGAAAGTTAACGGAACGTTTTAGTTATTTACAAGATTTTGTCGATGGAGAATAATCAGCAGCATTTATTAGAAATTTTGGCAAATACAAAAATGCCTTACGGAAAGTTTAAAGGGAGCTATTTAATTGATTTACCTGAACATTATATTGTTTGGTATAACAATAAAGGGTTTCCAAAAGGAAAATTAGGAGATCAATTGAGGTTGGTTTATGAACTTCAGTTAAATGGTTTAGAAGATTTGGTTAGAAAGCTACGTAAGAGCTAATTTTTTCAATTTGCTTAATCTGTATTAGATAATAGCAGCGACCTGTGAATTGCCGTGGGAATTTGGAACGATTAAGTAATACTTAAAGCTCCCTCATAAATTTAATGTGAGTTTTCAAAACAAAAACCGAAGCAGGAGCTTTTTAGAGATTGCTATTACGTGTTATTAGATAGTTAGGGAAGCACAAACGCAAAATAAAAGAGTTCAACATTAAGATAAAATCAAAAATATTTTAGAATAACTAAAATATTTAAATGCTTTGTAAAACAGTGCTAAAAAACAATCTTTTTAGAGCAGGATTTCTGATTTTATGTTTGCAAACCTTATTTCTGTCTAAAATAAATTACAATTGGAACCCCTTTAAAGTCGTATAATTCACGCAATTTGTTTTCAACAAAACGTTTATATGGCTCTCTAATATACTGTGGTAAATTACAGAAAAATACAAATTGAGGCGTTGGAGTTGGCAACTGCATACAATATTTAATTTTCACAAACTTACCTTTGTAGGCAGGTGGTGTATACGTTTTTACAATGTCTAACATTGTTTCGTTCAGCTTACTTGTAGGAATACGTTTTTTTCTATTTTCATATACTTCAACAGCCGTTTCAATAGCTTTAAAAATACGTTGTTTTGTTAAAACGCTAGTGAAAATAATTGGCACATCAGTAAAAGGCGCAATTTCATTACGTACTTGTGCTTCAAAATCACGCATTGTATTGGTTTCTTTTTCAACCAAATCCCATTTGTTTACCAAAATAACAACCCCTTTTTTATTCTTTTCAGCTAACCAAAAAATGTTTTCATCCTGTCCTTCAAAACCACGGGTGGCATCTACCACTAAAATAGCAACATCACAGTGCTCAATAGAACGTACTGCACGCATTACAGAATAAAATTCTAAATCTTCTTTTACCTTTGATTTTTTTCGAATACCAGCGGTATCCACTAGGTTAAATTCAAATCCAAACCTGTTGTATTTTGTGTCAATGGAATCTCTTGTAGTACCTGCAATATTAGTTACAATATTTCTATCTACACCAATTAAAGCATTAATGAATGATGATTTTCCGGCATTAGGACGACCAACTACTGCAAATCGAGGTAATTCATCTTGAACAACGATATCATCTTCTAAATCCTTTACAACAGCGTCTAACAAATCTCCTGTTCCACTACCATTTATTGATGATATGGTGAAAAATTCACCCAAGCCTAAATTGTAAAATTCCAAAGCATCATCTTCACGCATAGAGTTATCTACTTTGTTAACCACCATAAAAATGGGCTTTTTAACTTTACGCAAAAGGTTTGCAACTTCAGTATCCATTGGTGTAATACCTTCTTCAACATCAACAACAAAAACAATAACGTCAGCTTCATCAATAGCTAAGTCAACTTGTTTTCTAATTTCTTCTTCAAAAATATCATCAGAACCAACGGCGTAACCACCTGTGTCAATAACAGAGAATTCTTTACCATTCCAATCACTTTTACCGTAATGTCTATCACGCGTAACTCCACTAACAGAATCAACAATAGCATCTCTTCGTTGTACTAAACGATTAAACAATGTTGATTTTCCTACATTTGGTCTTCCTACAATGGCTACAATATTACTCATTGGTATTTTTTTAATTTTTTGCAAAAGTACAATATTTTAATTTGAAATAGGTGGCATGTAAATTTCTAAATGTATAATTTCTTAAAAAATAGTATATTACAAACCAAAACTAACTAAATGGAAGCCGAAAAAAACAGTGATATACATTTACGACCGCGATTTAAAATGGATTTTAATGAGAGTCAGCAAGAGATTATTTCAAAATTTAAAGCCAATTTAAACGAAGGAAATTGTAAGTATTGCAGTAAAATTGTTGATGAACATATTATTATAGATGTACCTGCAGAAGAAAATCATTTTTGGTCGCCACAATTAACTATTGAAATTGAGAAAATTAACGATAAAGAAACTATAGTAAAAGGTTTGTTTGGCCCAAAACCACAAGTTTGGACTTTATTTATGTTTTTTCACTTTGCAGTAGCTGTTGCATTTATTGGTTTTTTGGTAATGGCTTACGTGCAATGGTCTATAGACAGCGATTATTCTTTTGCTGTAACAATGGTTTTAGCATTGCCAGCGATATGGTTTATCATGTATTTTTTAGGGCGAATAGGAAAAAAAACAGGTCATAAACAAATGGACGAACTCTATAAATTTATGATGAAAACATTGGAGAAATAAGTTAAAAGGTTGAAGTTATTGATGAGAACCAAATTACATATTTAAACGAAATATTTAATCATTATAGCCAAATCTTCGTAATTGGCGTTTGTCGCTTCTCCAGTTTTTATTTACTTTAACATACAATTCTAAATGAATTTTTTTGTCGAAAAACGTCTGAAGATCTTTTCTAGCTTCAACACCAACACGTTTTAAAGCGGCTCCTTTATGGCCAATAATAATTCCTTTTTGCGTTTCGCGTTCCACCATAATTACCGAACGGATTTTTATGATTTTTTCACTTTCAAAAAATTCTTCAGTTTCTATTTCAACGGAATAAGGAATTTCTTTTTTATAATGTAATAATATTTTTTCACGAATGGCTTCGTTGATAAAAAATCGTTCAGGTTTATCGGTTAATTGATCTTTTGGGTAAAATGGAGGAGATTCTGGTAGTAATTCTAAAATTCGATCAAAAACACCTTGCACGTTAAATCCTTCAAGCGCAGAAACCAATGTAACTTCAGCATTAGGCACTTTTTCTTTCCAATACAATAATTTTTCTTCAACTTGATCTTGAGAAGAAGTGTCAATTTTATTGATGAGTAATAAAACAGGAATTTTAGAATTTTTAATTTTATTGAAGAAATTCTCATCTTTTAATTCCTTTTCGCCAATTTCAACCATATAAATTAACACATCGGCATCATCAAAAGCTGATTTTACAAAATCCATCATAGACGTTTGTAACTCGTAGGCTGGTTTTATAATTCCAGGAGTATCAGAAAAAATAATTTGAAAATCGTCTCCATTTACAATTCCTAAAATACGATGACGCGTAGTTTGGGCTTTTGAAGTAATAATTGATAAACGTTCACCAACCAATGCATTCATTAAAGTTGATTTACCAACATTCGGATTTCCAATAATATTTACAAAACCTGCTTTGTGTGCCATAAATTAAAATATTTGAGTTGCAAAGTTACTTGAATTCAATGTGATGTCCATAGGTTTTATAGAAAAGTTAGTGGTTAAAATGAATCTATTTACGTTTGTTTTTAAATTTTTAGGTGATTTAATAGTCTTTAATGAAATAATTTCAAGCGATATATGCTTGTTCTATGGCATTTGAAGGCTATTTTTTAAAATTATTTAATTTTATTTCAGAATTATTTTAATAATAAGTTGTTTGTTGTAATGGCGTATGTGTTTGTAGTTCATAAGGTTACTTTAAGTGTTGTGCGCGCTTGTTCTTTTTTAGAAAGGGCAAAATTAATTATTACAATAAATATGCTTGTTTTATTGTGATTTAGTTGTATATTTGCAATCCAAATCGCGGGGTAGAGCAGTAGGTAGCTCGTCGGGCTCATAACCCGAAGGTCGCTGGTTCGAGTCCAGTCCCCGCTACTAAGCAAGCTTCACAGAAATGTGAAGCTTTTTTTATGCCTATTTTTAAGGGCTCTTCAAAATTTCAGGTTTTCTCTATAACCAATTATGGATCAAGTCCAAAAGTTGTGGGATTTTGGATTTGATCCGTTTTTTGTTGGCAACTGGTGGCTCGTGGAGGCGGTCGGTGGCTAATTTAATAAAGAATTGGTGGCTCTTGGTGTTTAGTGGTGGCGTATTCTATGGTTTTGTAGTGTTTCTAGAATGTATTTGTTACAGATCGCTAATCTGCTTTAAAAAAAAACAGGGAGAAGCTGTAATTGAAATTATTCCAAATAACACAACTTTAATATTGAGTTGGATTAAAATAAACTCCTTAAAATTTTGGACTGGTCTATCTACTTTCCGCAGTTTTATTTTTGGCTTAGTAAGCCATATCAATTATAAAAAAACAAGAAGGAAGTTGATAACTAGTTTATTTAGCTTACTTAAAGTAAAAAACTTGTTTTTAATAACTGGTAGATTTTTGTTGACTCATAGCGTTTCCATAAAAATATTTATATAATTAGTTTGTATATCTAGTATTTCTCTTTCCTTCAATTCAGAAAATTCTTTCACTAATGCTCGCTTTGATAAAATACCTTTATTTTGCTCTAAAAAACGAACCAATAAAGCTACCAGTTTATCGGGCATTTCATAATTATTATCTAAATACCGTTTAAATGCATCATACTTTTGAAGATAATTAACTTCTTCAGGTATTACTCTATCTAAAGTGTCATTTACACAGTAATATAAAAATTCGGCTTGTTTGGTAGCGTCAAAATAACGGTAAAAATCAATAGTGTCATTAGTAACCTCAACATTATGATTTGCTGTTTCGTTCCATTTAACAAAATCTAACAACACATGTGAATAGGTTTCCAGCACCTTTCTATAATCATTGATATGGTCTAAAATTGAAGCCGAAACAGGAAATATAATTCCTTGCTTTGTAAACCCCTTTGTTGCTAATAAATGATGAATTAAATAGCGATGTATACGACCATTCCCATCGGCAAAGGGATGAATAAATACAAAACCAAATGCAATACTAGTTGCTGCTAAAACAGCATCGTAGGTTTCTTCTTGTAAAATAGTATTTGTAG
>CBDUAL010000089.1:0-10249 GCA_965365125.1 uncultured Lutibacter sp. | reverse complement strand
CTTGGTGTTATTGTTGAAGACGTAGAAAATGGAACCTATCAATTATTGGAACATGCAATTAGTGCTAAAGATGCTGTTGTTGAAACTACTTCACCTAACGTATCTTTAATACCTGCACATATAGATTTAGTAGCTATTGAAATTGAACTTGTTGATAAGGAGAATAGAGAATATATGTTGAAGCAAGCGTTAGAAGATATTAAAAATGAGTACGATTATATTTTAATTGATTGTGCTCCCTCGCTAGGTCTAATTACATTAAATGCCTTAGTAGCAGCAGACTCTGTAATCATTCCTATTCAATGCGAATATTTTGCTTTAGAAGGTTTAGGTAAATTACTAAATACCATAAAAAGTATTCAAAATATTCACAATCCTGAATTAGACATTGAAGGCTTGTTATTAACTATGTACGATTCTCGTTTGCGTTTATCAAACCAAGTTGTTGAAGAAGTTAAAAAACATTTTCAAGATATGGTTTTCAAAACTATAATTCAACGCAATGTGAGGCTAAGTGAAGCACCAAGTTATGGTGAAAGTATTATAGCCTATGACGCTACCAGTAGAGGTGCCGTAAATTATATTAACTTAGCAAACGAAATTTTAAAAAACCATAATAAGGATGGCAAAAGCAATTAAAAAACAAGCTCTTGGAAGAGGATTATCTGCCTTATTAAAAGAAACTAAATCAGATATTTCTTCAGCAAGTGATGAAAATGCAGATAAAGTTGTTGGAAATATTCTTGAAATTGAACTAGACTTTATTGAAGTAAACCCCTACCAACCAAGAACTTACTTTAACGATGAAGCCTTACAGGAATTGGCCAGTTCTATTAAAGAATTAGGTGTAATTCAACCAATAACTGTTCGGAAATTAGAAGGAAATAAATTTCAACTTGTTTCAGGTGAACGTAGGTTTAGAGCCTCCAAATTAATTGGAAATAAAACAGTACCAGCCTATATTAGAATTGCCAACGACCAAGAAATGCTTGAAATGGCATTGGTTGAAAACATTCAACGTAAAGATTTAGATCCTATTGAAGTTGCCTTATCTTACCAACGTTTAATTGATGAAATTGATTTAACCCAGGAAGAAATGAGTAAACGTGTTGGTAAAAAACGTTCTACTATTAGCAACTATTTGCGTTTATTAAAACTAGACCCTATAGTTCAAACAGGAATGCGTGATGGTTTTTTATCAATGGGGCACGGAAGAGCTTTAATTAATATTGAAAATTCTGAAGACCAACTAACAATTTACGAAAAAATTATTCAAGAAAAACTATCTGTTCGCCAAACGGAACAATTGGTAAAAAGTATAAAAGAGGGTGTTGAAACAACTTCTAAACCTACTTCAAAAAAAGTTGAGACTCCTAAATTTGTTAGTAAAGGATTAAAAACATTTAGTGAATACTTTGGGCATAAAATTGACGTTAAATTATCTGGAGAAGACAAAGGAAAAATCATTATTCCTTTTCATTCAGAAGAAGATTTTAACCGTCTAAAAAAATTATTGCAATAGTGCTAAAAAAACAACTATATCTCTTTTTAATTGTAACTACTTTAACGGTATTTCAAAGCTTTTCTCAAGAAGAAATAACTGTTAGGGCAAAAGATACAATTATTTCAAAATCAAACGATTTTAATCCATTATCACCAGCTAAAGCAGCGTTTTATTCGGCTGTTTTACCTGGAATGGGGCAAGCTTACAATAAAAAATACTGGAAAATTCCTATTGTTTATGCAGCTTTAGGAACAGGTGTATCCTTTTACGTTTGGAACAACGATAATTATTTAAGATTTAGAGACGCTTACAAATTAAGAACTAACGGTAAGCCCGATGATTATGATGGGTTAAACGGCAATCCTTTTTTATCAGAAGACACTTTAATTAGAGCACAAAAATCATATAAGAGTGATCGGGATTTATCATTACTAATTACAGTTGGTTTGTATGTTTTACAAATAGTTGAGGCAAGTGTAAATGCACATTTACTACAACATAATGTAGATGATTATTTATCCTTCAAACCCAAATTAATTAAAAATCATGTAACCAATAAATCTGTATTTGTTGGTTCTATAAATTACAACTTTTAAAATCAATTGTAGCATATTTCATTTTTCAAAATTAAATACAACAATGCTCAATTGATAATTAAAAACTTAAAAACTAAATAAATGAAAATAGCTTTACTAGGTTATGGTAGAATGGGGCAAACAATTGAACAAATAGCCTTAAAAAGAGGTCATGAAATTGTTTTAAAAGTAGATGAAAACACTAAAAGTTACGATATTTCCTTAGCTGATGTTGCTATTGATTTCAGCATTCCTACAGTAGCATTTAATAATATTACAACTTGTTTAACAAACAATGTTCCTGTAGTAAGTGGTACAACAGGCTGGCTAGATAAATTTTCTGAAGCTACCGAACTTTGTAAACAAAACAATGGTGGTTTTATTTATGCTTCAAACTTTAGCTTAGGCGTTAATATCTTTTTTGAACTGAACGAATACTTAGCTAAAATGATGAAAAATTTAAGTCAGTATGAAATTTCAATGGAAGAAATTCACCACACCAAAAAATTAGATGCGCCTAGTGGTACAGCTATTACTTTAGCCGAAGATATTATTAAACATACTTCGAAAACTAATTGGGCACTAGGTGTAACAAATAATGAACTTGAAATACCTATAGTTGCAAAACGTATTCCTGATGTTCCTGGAACACACACTGTTGCACATACGTCTGAAGTTGACACCATTGAAATTAAACACACCGCTCACAACAGAGACGGATTTGCTTTAGGTGCTGTAATTGCCGCTGAATGGCTTGTTGGAAAACACGGCGTTTTTTCAATGAAAGATGTTTTAGGCTTAAAATAATATTAAAAAATAATTATGATGACCATAACCGAATTATTCATTGCTTTTCTAATCCTTCAACTAATACACTTTGCTGGGACTTGGAAATTATACAGTAAAGCTGGAAGAAAACCTTGGGAAGCAATTGTACCTATATACAACGCAATTGTTTTAATGAAAATTATTAACCGACCAACTTGGTGGGTTATTTTACTTTTTATACCTGTTATTAACTTACTAATGTTTCCAATAGTTTGGATTGAAACTGCTAGAAGCTTTGGTAAAAACGCTAATATTGATACTGTTTTAGCCGTTGTTACACTAGGGTTTTACAACTATTACTTAAATTATGTTGCTGATGTAACATATATTGAAGACAGAAGTTTAAAACCAAGAACTGAATTAGGAGAATGGGTAAGTTCAATAGCTTTTGCAATTATAGCTGCAACTTTGGTGCATACGTATGTAATGCAACCCTACACAATTCCTACTTCTTCTTTAGAAAAATCATTATTAATTGGTGATTTCTTATTTGTAAGTAAGTTTCATTACGGTGCAAGAGTTCCTATGACACCTATTGCCGCACCCATGGTTCATGACTCGTTACCTTTTGTAGGAACAAAATCATATCTTCAAAAACCACAACTCCCTTATATGAGAGTTCCTGGTTTTCAAGATATAAAACGAAATGAAATTGTAGTTTTTAGTTGGCCTGTTGATACCGTGCAACGCTTTTTTGACAAGTCAAACATTCATATACAAAAACCTATTGATAAAAAATCTAATTACGTAAAACGCTGCGTTGGTATTGCAGGTGATTCTTTAGAAATTAGAAACGGGTATATTTACATTAATGGTGAAAAAACCGTACTTCCAGACAGGGCAAAAACGCAATACTACCACAAAGTAGAAACTGGAGGACAGCAGTTAAGTGGAACTACATTAAAACGATATAACATCACAGAAGGTCAAAATATGGGTGATTTTTATTACTTGAATTTAACTGATGAAAACGCAGCTAAATTAGCAAAGAACCCCTTAATTAAAAGTGT
This sequence comes from uncultured Lutibacter sp., assembly GCA_965365125.1. Classification (GTDB taxonomy): domain Bacteria; phylum Bacteroidota; class Bacteroidia; order Flavobacteriales; family Flavobacteriaceae; genus Lutibacter. The sequence goes on along the minus strand of CBDUAL010000089.1, from coordinate 6,332 downwards.
AACCAAAGAAATTGAACCAAGCGGAAATTACGATGCCAGTGTTTTTCCACATGATTCAAGATACCCTTGGAGTAAAGATAATTTTGGACCAATTTATATTCCTGAAGAAGGAAAAACGGTTGAATTGAATGCTTCCACCTTACCTTTCTACAAAAGAATTATTGAAGAATACGAACGCAATCAATTAACGGTAAATGGTGATGAAATTTATATCAACGGAAAGTTAGCAACCTCGTACACCTTCAAACAAAATTATTATTGGATGATGGGTGATAACCGTCATAATTCTGAAGATGCGCGTTATTGGGGGTATGTTCCTTTTGACCACGTAGTTGGAAAACCTGTTTTTATTTGGTTTAGTTGGGATACCAACGGACAAGGAATTGCCAATAAAATTAGATGGGAACGCTTGTTTACAACGGTTCACGGAAACGGTAAACCTATTTCGTATTTGTATTACTTTTTAGCTGCATTAGCGCTTTGGTACGGAGTAAGTATTTACAGAAGAAGAAAAAAATAAAACAAATAACAATACCTACAATCGCTTTTTTGAACTTCTCAAAAAAGCGATTTAACTTTTAGCAATGATTTTAATTCAACCAACTTACTTTTCTCCAATTATACAATATGTTGGTATTGTAAATGCTTCTAAAATTATGTTTGAAGTTGAAGATAATTTTCAAAAGCAAACCTATAGAAACCGTTGTTATATACATACTGCAAACGGTAAACATTTACTAAATATTCCTGTTCAGCACAATAAAGGCATCAAACAAAAAACAAAAGATGTTAAAATTGATTATAAAGATAGCTGGGATAAATTGCATTTAAAAACACTTCAAACGGCTTATAATTCATCTCCATTTTTTGAATTTTATATAGATGATTTAATGACTGTTTTTAAAAAACAAACTACTTTTTTATTAGACCTTAATTTGAAGTGCCACGAGTTTATTATGGATAGCTTGCAAGTTGAAATACCAACCGTAAAAACTACTGAATATTCAATTGAATCAAACTGTACTGAGTTAAGAAACTTAGCCGTTGCAAAAGGTGAAAAACCTTTTCAATTAGAACGTTACATTCAAGTTTTTGAAGAACTTAATGGATTTATTCCAAACCTTAGTGTGTTAGATTTGTTATTTATGGAAGGTCCTAATGCTCTGAATTACTTAGAAAGTCAACAAATTACATTTTAAGTTGGAAACACTAAGATTTATCATTCATTACGGAATGCATTTCTTGGTTCCAGGACTCATTGCTTATATATTCTTCAAAAAAGAATGGAAAAAAGTTTGGTTGATTTTTGTACTAACGATGTTAGTTGATGTAGATCATTTGGTGGCCACTCCATTATTTGATCCAAACAGATGTAGCATTAATTATCATCCGCTACACTCCTACTATGCTATTGCTATTTACACCATACTTTTGATTCCTTCAAAAACAAGAATTATTGCAATTGGATTATTGTTTCACATGCTGACTGATTTTACAGACTGCTTTTGGTTGAAATAAAAAAAGGCTTTCTTAAAAGTGTTGAAAATCGTCATTCTGAATTTATTTCAGAATCTTACCATATTGATCAGAAACCATTATGAGAACCTGAAACAAGTTCAGGTTGACGAAAGTTTAAATTTTTAGAAAGCCTCTTTTAAAAATTAATTATCTAATTAATTTTTTATACTTAATTCGTTTTGGCATTAAATCTCCACCTAAACGTTTTTTCTTATTTTCTTCATAATCTGAGAACGAGCCTTCAAAGAAATATACCTGAGAATCTCCTTCAAAAGCTAAAATATGCGTACAAATTCTGTCTAAAAACCAACGGTCGTGACTAATAACCACAGCACAACCAGCAAAGTTTTCTAAACCTTCTTCCAAAGCACGTAATGTATTTACATCTAAATCATTTGTTGGCTCATCAAGTAACAATACGTTTCCTTCTTCACGCAAGGTCATAGCTAAATGTAAACGGTTACGTTCTCCACCAGACAAGGTATTTACTTTTTTGTTTTGCTCACTTCCTGAGAAATTAAAACGACTTAAATAAGCACGAGAATTAACCTGCTTACCACCCATCATAATTAATTCTTGTTCTTCAGAAAAGTTTTGCCAAATTGATTTTTCAGGATCAATATTTGAGTGACTTTGATCTACATAAGAAATTTTAGCCGTTTCACCTACCTTAAATTCACCTTTATCTGGCGTTTCTTCTCCCATAATCATTCTAAAAATAGTAGTTTTACCAGCACCATTCGGACCAATAACACCAACAATTCCAGCTTGAGGTAGGTTGAAATTTAAATCTTCATATAATAATTTATCGCCATACGCTTTTGAAACTCCTGAAGCTTCAATAACATTGGTACCTAAACGTGGACCATTAGGAATGTAAATTTCTAATTTTTCATCCAATTGGTTTTGGTCTTGGCTCATTAATTTGTCGTAATTTTTTAAACGCGCTTTTTGCTTTGTTTGACGACCTTTTGCACCTTGACGCACCCATTCTAACTCTCGTTCTAATGTTTTTTGACGTTTAGAAGCTGTTTTAGATTCTTGTGCCAAACGCTTCGATTTTTGATCTAACCAAGATGAATAATTTCCTTTCCAAGGAATACCTTCACCTCTATCTAATTCTAAAATCCACCCAGCTACGTTATCTAAGAAATATCTATCGTGCGTTACAGCAATTACAGTTCCGCTATATTGTTGTAAATGATGTTCTAACCAATGTACAGATTCAGCATCTAAATGATTGGTAGGCTCATCTAATAATAACACATCAGGTTCTTGAAGTAACAATCTACACAAAGCAACTCTTCGGCGTTCACCACCTGATAAGTTTTTAATTGGAGTATCACCATCTGGCGTACGTAAAGCATCCATTGCAATCTCTAGTTTCGTATCTAATTCCCAAGCATTGGCAGCATCAATTTTATCTTGAAGCTCTGCTTGTTGCGCCATTAACTTTTCCATTTTATCTGGATCAGAATATACTTCTTCCAAACCAAACATGTCGTTAATTTTATTGTATTCATCTAAAATTGCAACGGTTTCAGCAACACCTTCTTTTACAATATCAATAACTGTTTTATCTTCATCTAATTTTGGTTCTTGAGATAAATACCCTACTGAATACCCCGGTGCAAAAACTACATCGCCTTGGTAATTTTTTTCAATTCCAGCTATAATTTTTAAAAGGGTTGATTTACCTGAACCATTTAAACCTAAAATTCCAATTTTAGCTCCGTAAAAAAAGCTTAAATAGATATCTTTTAATACTTGTTTGTTTGCCCCTTGGTAAGTTTTACTTAGGGCGGACATAGAAAAGATTACTTTCTTATCGTCTGACATACTATTTTTTAATTTTTATTTGTTGATATATTATTGAAGTGTATTTGTTGAAATTCTTAAAAAGACCTTCAACTTAAACCTTTTTAACTTTAGAATTTTTAACTTTAAAGGTTAATTACATTCTACCTTTTAAAGCGTTAAAAACCCAAGCATTGGCAAAAAAACCAATGCCTACAGCTGCAAACCCCCATCCTGCAACATCATCATATCTAAATGCGCCTAAGGCTATTAATAAAATCCCCATTAATATCATTATCAATGTAGCCCAACCTAATACTATATTTTTGTTCATTATTTCTATTGTTTTTATTATTATCCTTAAACAGAATAATTAAGAATGCAAATATCGTAAAATTAATTGTTTTTACTCTAACAAGTTTTATGCTATATAATCTTTAATTAAATAACCACACAATAAATAGAATTATTCGCTAATTATAAACTGATTAATTATTAAATTAGCACCTATAACGTATTTTAATACCGAAAATTAGCCATGAAAAAGCGTAATGCAATCTCCAAAAAAAAACTATTTCCATTTATTTATGCTTTTGTCACTTTTATAGTTTTATTGTTACTAGCAATAAGCTATACACGTTATGCTAAAGGTCAATGGGAAAAAGACGAAAGAGCAAATTTATTAGATTTAATGACTAGCAAAAAATCTAATTTAGAAAAAGCTTTATATTCTAGAATTTACTATACCCGAGGAGTTGCCGCTTATGTTGGATTAAATCCTGATATTTCTAATGCTGAATTTTATGAATTAGCTAAAGAGTATATAAAAAACGATACTGTTATTAGTTCTATGGCGCTATCTAAAGACGGTGTGTTAAATGCCATTTATCCGTTTAAAAATCATGAATCTGCAATAGGCTTAGATTTACTAAAGCACCCTGAAAGAAAAGAAATTGTTGAAAAAACCATTGAAACTCATCTAACTTTTGTTGCAGGCCCCGTTGAATTAGTTGAAGGCGGTGCTGCATTTGTTAGTTATACTCCTATTTTTAATAAAAAAACCACCGAGAAAAATGATTTTTGGGGAGTTACAGATATTGTAGTTAAAAAAAATAAATTATTAGAAGAAGCGCAACTAAACTTTGTTGAAAATGGATTTATGTTCTCATTAAGAGGCTATAATGGAACAGGAAAAAATGGAAGTGTTTTTTGGGGAGATGCCTCTATTTTTAATAAAAGCCCTGTAATTACAGCAATAAACTTGCCTATTGGAAACTGGGAATTGGCAGCGATACCAGTAGATGGCTGGGACAATTACTTGGATCAAGACAAAGCCCTTTTAATCATATTAATCATCAGTATTTTTATTATTAGTTTTCTAATCTTAATCATTTCAAAAGCATTATTAAAAATTCGACATAATGAAAGAGAGATGAAAGCTATTTTAGAATCTATTGATAGCGTAATTGTTGAATTTAGCATTGAAGGTGAGTATTTAAGCATCTGCTATTCAAATAAAGATTTATTATATCTTCCTGAAGAAGAAATTATAGGTAAAAATATCTTTGAAATATTTAACAATGAACAAGCTACTCAATTTAAAAATGCAATTGAAAAGTGTACTAAAGAGCAGAGCTTAGTAAATATTGAATATCCGCTTGAAATTAAAAATAAACAACATTGGTTTTCAGCCAGAATAACTCCAAAATCTAGCAATACGGTAATTTTGAATGCTTATGATGTTACTGAGAAAAAACAACAAGAAAAATTATTAATTGAATCTGAACAAAAATTAAAAAAACTGAACAATATGAAAGATCAGTTTTTTTCTATAATTGCACACGATTTAAAAAATCCGTTAGGGTCACAAAAAGTAATTTTAGACTTAATTATTAACGAATATGACGCTATGGATGATGAAAACCGAAAAAAACTTCTAAAAGCTACTCAAAAATCTTCAGAACAATTAAACCATTTACTCACTAATTTACTAAAATGGTCCATGTCTCAATCTGGAAAAATCATTTTACAAAAAAATACTTTAAATATTAGAGAAACTTTTCATGAATTGTTTGAGCAACTTGATAGTATGGCTAAATTAAAAGACATCACTTTTATAAATGCTCTTGAAGAAAATTCAATTGTGATTGCTGATCCAGACTTAACAACCATTGTAATTCGGAATTTAATCTCAAATGCTATAAAATTTACTGAAAGAAACGGACAGGTTAAAATTTCTTCGGAATCATTTTTTTATAATGAAAAATGCTTTCAAAAAATAACTGTTTCGGATACAGGAATTGGAATACATCCTAATAAATTAAAAACCCTTTTTAGAATTGACAAAACGGAATCATCTCCAGGCACTGAAGATGAAAAAGGCACAGGTTTAGGCTTACTGCTTTGTCAGGAATTTATAGAAAAACAAGGTGGTAAAATATTTGTAGAAAGCACCTTAGGAAAAGGAAGTGAATTTTCATTTATTTTACCCACTTCCCAGTCGTTTTGTTTCTCTAATGAAAATGACGGATCAAAATTTAGTTCAAATTAAAATTTCATTGGAACTTCAATAAATAACAATTCTGATGTTGTTTTTGATTCAATTTTAATACTATTGGTTTGTTCAATACCAATAGCATCTCTTTTAGTTAACACTTCGTTTTCTATAGATAGTTCACCTTCAATTACCATAACATAAACGCCGTTGTTTTTGTCAACTACTTCATAAGTAAAAAGGCTATTCTCGTCTAAATCTATGCGTGCAATTTTTGCATTTTGATGAATTGTTAAAGAACCTTCGACAGGATTATCTATGGAAGAAACTAGGATTTGTAATTTATTAAAGCGCTCTGAACTTTCAAACTTTTTTTGATCGTATCTTGGAGTCACATTTTGCTGTTGTGGTAGTATCCATATTTGAAATAAATTTACTTCTTCCGTTGGATGATTATTCATTTCTGAATGTTGAATCCCAGTACCTGCCGACATAACCTGAACTTCACCCGTATACAAAGGAA
>CBDUAL010000088.1:0-10302 GCA_965365125.1 uncultured Lutibacter sp. | reverse complement strand
GCAGGAGCTCAAAATTTAATTGATGAAATGACACTGGTACATCCAAAGCAAAGCAAAGATTTAAGCAAGAGTAAAAAGAAGAAATAAATAACTTAATCATAAAAAAACGCCAACTTTAGTTGGCGTTTTTTTTATGACTTAATCTTCGGTTTCTTTCTTTTTTGGTAGGCGTTTGGCATCTTTTAAGCATTGGTTCAACATCCATTCTAACTGTCCGTTAGTAGATCTAAACTCATCAGCAGCCCATTTTTCAATTGCTTTGAGCATATCTTCATTTATACGTAGTGCAAATGCTTTTTTCTTCGACATTGTTTTTACTTCTTTTATAAAAATTTACAAATATAATAATGCAAGGAATATTATTTTTCTTTTGAAGCTTTATTTTTATTCATTAATCCAACTGCAAATACAATTCCGATAGCTAATCCTAAGATAAAATTATTTAAAGCGACACCTATTCCTACACCTAGCGCTGTTCCTATTGCAATAGACTTTGTTTCTGAATTTAATTTCATAATAGATTAACGATTTTTATCTCTTTCTAAAATAGCTTTCTGTATATTTCCTGATTGTCCATAAGCAACGCTTATTACGCGCCATCCTTGAGATGCATGTTTGTTGAATAGTTCTTCAAAAGTAGTATCTTTATGAATCCACATACTTTCGGGTTTAATAATTTTATACTCTCTCATTATTTTTAATTTAAACGAATACTATTGTTAATAGGATGAAGTAAATTTCTATGGCAATATATATTAAAAACGAAATCATATTAATGGTTTAAAGTTCCTGTATTTACAATTGGAGCAGCATCTTTGTCTGAACAAAGTACCACCATTAAATTACTAACCATTGCCGCTTTTCGCTCTTCATCTAAGTCAACTACATTATTTTCACTTAGTTTATCAATAGCCATTTCAACCATACTTACAGCACCTTCAACAATTTTATGACGAGCCGCTATAATTGCAGTTGCTTGTTGGCGTTTTAACATGGCGCTTGCAATTTCTTGTGCATAAGCTAAATATCCAATTCTGGCTTCTAAAACTTCAATTCCAGCCATTTCTAAACGTTCAGAAAGTTCTTCTTCTAAAGCTTCGCTTACCTCATTTACACTTGCTCTTAAGGTAATTTCTTCGACTTTACCATCATCTTCAAAATTATCATAAGGATATAAACTGGCTAATTTTCTTACCGCAGCATCAGATTGTACACGTACAAAATTTTCGTAATTATCAACATCAAAAGCCGCTTTAAACGTATCTTTTACTTTCCAAACCGCAATGGTACTAATCATAATTGGGTTTCCAAGCTTGTCGTTTACTTTTACACGTTCGCTGTCAAAATTACTAGCTCTTAAAGAAATTCCTTTTTTTCGATACAACGGATTTGCCCAATAAAAGCCGTTTTCTTTTACGGTTCCTATGTATTTACCAAATAGTAAAATAACTTTAGAAGTATTTGGATTTACTAAAAAGAAACCTGGTAATGTGGCTATGGTTAGTAATAAAAACACAAAAAATAAAGGAATTATTGAAGTTACTAAACTTGTAATTCCACCAGCAATTAACACTATTAATAGTATTAACATTGAGTAGCCACTTGATATTTTTATAATTTTTTCTTCGGTCATGATTGTTTGTTTTAGAATGATATTAAAATGATATCATAAAGATACGGTATAAATTTTTTTATTTCCAAAGAATTAGCTAAGTTTATTTTATCTTTGCCGAAAATAGAAACATAGATAATGAAGAATATATTTTGTATTGCAATAGCGTTAGTTTTTGGATTTTCAATAGTAAAAGCAGAAAATCCTGAATGGGGACCAACGGGGCATAGAACAGTTGGTGAAATAGCTACAGGTTATTTAAAAGGTAAAACTAAACGAAAAATTGCAAAATTATTAGATGGGCAAAGTTTGGCTTTAGTAGCAACGTTTGGTGATGATATTAAATCTGATAAAAAATATAACGAATTTTATACTTGGCATTATGTAAATATGCCTTTTGATGTGCGTTATGAAGATTCAGAAAAAAATCCTGAAGGAGATTTAGTAACAGGAATTGAAAAATGTAAATCGGTACTATTAGATGCAACTTCTTCAAAAGAAGATAAAGCGTTTTATTTAAAATTATTGGTGCATTTAGTAGGTGATTTACACCAACCAATGCACGTGGGTAGAAAAGAAGATAAAGGAGGAAATACGGTGCAAGTTCAATGGTTTGGTAATGGAACAAATTTACACTCGGTTTGGGATTCAAAAATGATTGAACATTACAATATGACCTATACTGAATTGGCTACCAATGCCAACGAAATTTCAAAAAATGATGTTGAGCGTTTACAACAAGGCACTACTGCTGATTGGGCGAATGATACTCAGAAATTTACAGTAAAAGCATACGGTTCGGCTGCAATTGGCGATAATTTAAAATATGCTTATATGTATTATAATTTTGAAGTGGTGCGGTCTCAGTTACAAAAGGGCGGTATACGTTTAGCAAAGGTTTTAAACGATATATTTGCTTAGTTACTAGTTGAGGTTTTTACCTAGTAAAATTTTAGGCTACTTTGCGTTGTAAGTATTCCAACGTCTTTTTTCACGACTTAATATTGATTGAAATTTTTGCGGAACATCAATTTTAAAAATTAAAGGCACAAATGTTTTTGGGTGTAAGAATTTTATTTCTGAAGCACATAAAAACAAGCCTTTTCCTTTGTGAATAGTGTCTATGTTTCCATATAATTTATCGCCTAAAATAGGATGTCCTATTGAAGCTAAATGAATTCTAATTTGATGGGTTCTGCCGGTTTTTGGATATACTTTTAAGCACGAGAGTTCGTTGTATTTTAAAGATTTTACAACTCTAATTATTTCAAAACTTGTTTCAGAAGGTTTGTCGTCAACAGGGCTAGTAATTGTTTGGTTGGTATGTACTTTTCCAATAACAATGGTGCAATATTTTTTTTGAATGGTGTTATTAGCAAATTCTTTTCCTAATTCAATTTGTGCTGTTTTGGTTTTAGCTATTAATAACAAACCAGATGTTTGATTGTCGAGTCTGTGAACTGGTGTAGGAGATCTTAATGCATCAGGTTCTGTGCTAGGTTGTAAATTATGTGGAAGTGCGTTAAAAACAGTTTTAAAAGTATTTCCGCTAACAGTAATTCCTGCAGGTTTATTAATTACAGCAAAATGTTCATCTTCAAAAATAACTTCTAAGTTAAATTCATACACTTTGGGTTTATTGTTTGGATCTTCAATTAATTCTAATACCTGTCCTTCGCAAACCCAGTTTCCAGTTTCAGAAGTTTTTCCATCAGTTAAAATCTGACCTCTTTTAATGGCTTTTTTTATACCGCTATTAGAAGGAATGTATAGTTTAAAAATTTCAGGAGCGTAATCTTGTAAGCGAATTTTTTCTACAGAATTAGGTACAATATGCGCGTGAATTATTGTTTGTTTGGCAGAGTTTGTGTTCGTTTTCATTAGTAAAGGTTATAAAGTAAAGACGCTACTAAAACTTAAAAGTTACATTTATTTGTGTTAATGTGGTGCTAATGTTTTCATAATGAAATCCAAACAATATGTTAAATGCTTTTTTTTGAAGACAATATTTAGTCTTTTTGAATCACTCCAAGGGTAGCAATTTCACCAGTAAGTAAATTCCATTCCTTTGCAGAAATTAAATTGTCTTTTTCATCAAAAAGCAATAATTCTGCGGTATTTGGACCAGAAAGACCTTGATTTAAAGCTTGAAAATCAATTCTATTGTAGCCTTTATTTAAGTTTAGGTACACAATATAGCTGCTGCCTTTTAAAACCACATTATTGTCTAAAGACTGTTCATTGATAAAAATTTTAATAATATCTCCATCAACATAACTGTGATCTCTACAAACAACTCTAACAACTTTTGAAGTTGTTGAAACGGTTCCTAAATCCATACTTGTCCCTAATCTTTTGTGCGTAACATCTTGATTGTTTAAGTATCTTTTTCCTGTAATATCTCTATCTTCAGGGAGTGTTTCCATTAAAAAATTGCCATCATTTTTGGTGGCATATTTATTCATGGTATTATTTACTGCGTTTGTATTAAGTTGTTTGTTGATGTTTAAATCTATATTGGCGTTTGGTGCTACTTTGGTGTTTGAATAATTTGAATTGAGTTGTTTATTACCTGCTGCTGCATTTATCTCAGCATCTAATATTTTTGAATTTGAAGGAAAAGTTTGCGCAAAACTATGCACTGACATCAAGTGTATGATGCCAATTGTTAAAATTATTTTTAATGAATTATTCATAGTTTTTATATAACCTATTATAGCTCTCAAAAAAAATGCCATAAATGCGAAATATCATATTTCGTGAGTAAAAATAATAAAAAAAGCATCAATCTAAATTGATGCTTTTATAATTGTTTGTTAAACTGTTTGTTGAATAAGGGGTTTTTAACTTTATATAGTTAAAAGTTTTATTTTACCATTTCAAAACTACGTTTTATAAACTCGGTTAATTCTTGTCCTTTTAAAAGGCCTTGAGATAGTTTTGCCAAGTCAAACGCTTGTTGAATTAAACGTTCTTGTTTTTTCTTAGTTTTGGTATTTAAAATTTCTCCAACTAAATCGTTATTTGTATTTACTACCAAATTATACATTTCAGGGAAATTACCCATTCCCATCATTCCACCACCACCGGTAGCTTGCATTTCTTTCATTCTACGCATAAATTCTGGTTGCGTAATCATAAACGGATTAGCATTAGAATCCATTGCTTCTAATTGAACTGTAAATGTTTCTTTTGGAATAGCTTCTTCAATAATTGGTTTCAGCGTTTCTTTTTCTTCATCTGAAAGTTTACTGATTTTATCTTCGTCTTTTTTGATTAAATTATCAACGTGATCTGAATCAACTCTTACAAATTGAATGTTTTCTTTACTTCCTTCTAATTTTTGAATTAAGTGAGAAACAATTGGAGAATCTAATAATAATACTTCGTATCCTTTTTCTTTAGCAGCGTCAATATAACTGTGTTGCGCATTTACATCTGAAGCATATAAAACAATAGTTTTACCATCCTTGTCCGTTTGGTTAGACTTAATTTTTTCTTCTAATTCAGAAAAAGTATAATACGCTTTATCAACTGTAGGGAACAATGCAAACTTGTCAGATTTTTCGAAGAATTTCTCTTCTGAAAGCATTCCGTACTCAATAATTACCTTAATATCATCCCATTTTTCTTCAAAAGCAGCACGATCATTTTTAAACAAGCTAATTAATTTATCAGCAACTTTACGTGTAATGTATCCTGAAATTTTCTTTACAGCTCCATCAGCTTGTAAGTAAGAACGAGATACGTTTAAAGGAATATCTGGAGAGTCAATTACACCACGAAGCATCTGTAAAAAGTCAGGAACAATTCCTTCAACATTATCAGTTACAAACACTTGGTTTTGATACAACTGAATTTTATCCTTCATAGGATCTACATTTTTACTCATTTTAGGGAAATATAAAATCCCTGTTAAGTTAAATGGGTGATCTACATTTAAATGAATGTGAAATAAAGGCTCTTCAAATTGCATTGGATACAATTCTCTGTAAAACTTCGTATAGTCTTCGTCATTTAATTCGGTTGGTTTTTTAGTCCAAGCTGGTGTAGGGTTGTTTACAATATTATCAACTGTAATTTTTTCAGCTTCAGCACCCTCTTCAGCACCTTCAGGCAAAGGCAATGTTTCTTCCTTAGTTCCAAATTTAATTGGAATAGGCATAAACTTGTTGTATTTGTTTAAAAGCTCGTTAATTCTGCTTTCTTCTAAAAACTCTAAAGAATCGTCATCAATATGTAAAACTATTTCAGTTCCTCTTTCAGTTCTATCAGTTTCTTCTAAAGTGTATTGCGGACTTCCATCACATTCCCAACGTACGGCTTTTGAGCCTTCTTGAAAAGATTTAGAGAAAATCTCAACACGTTCAGCTACCATAAATGAAGAATAGAAACCCAAACCAAAATGACCAATAATTCCAGAATCTTCTACTTTGTCTTTGTATTTTTCAACAAATTCTTCAGCACCTGAAAAGGCTACTTGGTTAATGTATTTTTCAACCTCTTCACCAGTCATACCAATTCCTTGGTCAATAATTCTAATTTCTTTTTTGTCTTTATCAACTTTAATTTCAAGCATTGGTTCTCCAATGTCTCCTTTAACTTCACCTAAAGTAGAAAGATGTTTTAATTTTAAAGTTGCATCTGTTGCATTCGAAATTAACTCACGTAAAAATATTTCGTGATCAGAATACAAGAATTTTTTGATAATAGGAAAAATGTTTTCCGCTGTTACATTAATATTTCCTGTTGCCATATGTATATATTTTAATTTTTAGTTTAACGGTTAGTCAATAGTCAAAAAAAATACCAAAGTTGTATCTGTGACAATTTGACAGCGGTGTTGAAAATCTTTCAACCTGTAATGGTCAAAAAGACGTATTTTATAAATAGATTTGTATTTTTAACTTCAAAAATACACGTATGCAAACAAATGATTTTATTTTAGTGAATGGTCATAAACATATTCTTTACAATCAAGAAGAAGTTTCAGAAAAGGAAATGTTACAACGTTCAGAAGGTTATTTTAATAGGTGTAATAAACGTAGGTCTGTTCGTGATTTTTCAGACAAAGAAATTCCTATTGAAGTTATTAAAAACATTATAAAAACAGCATCAACGGCACCTTCAGGAGCTAATAAACAACCTTGGACGTTTTGTGTTGTAAAAAGTTCAGAAATAAAAAAGAAAATTAGATTGGCTGCGGAAGAAGAAGAACGCAAAAGTTACGCCGAACGTATGAGTGAAGAATGGCTAGACGATTTAAAACATATAGGAACCGATGCAAACAAACCTTTTTTAGAAACAGCTCCTTATTTAATTATTGTATTTAAACGTCCTTATGAAATTGATATTGAAGGCAGAAAGCATCCCAATTATTATGTAAATGAATCTGTGGGTTTGGCTTGTGGATTTTTAATATCGGCCATACATAATGCGGGTTTGGTTACGTTAACACATACGCCAAGTCCAATGCGTTTTTTAGAACAAATATTAGAACGACCATCAAACGAACGTGCTTTTTTATTGCTGCCAGTTGGTTATAAAGCAGCTAAAACCTATGTGCCAGCTATTGAACGAAAACCTTTAGATGAGGTGATGGAAGTGTATTAAAGAATGGCTGTTTGAAAACTTAAGTATTGATTATTCTAAATAGGCTACTGGGTGGAATCAAAGCATTTCTTTTTGATGAAGGTTTTACACTTTTGAATGGCTTTTTTGTTAAATTTTTAATGTTATTGATTGTTGTTAATTACATAGGTTGAATCTTTAGATGAAAGAAGTGGCTTAAATAGAGGAGGTTATGGGTTTGAAGTGTTTTGATGCCCTTTGTTTTTTACGAATTGTGAAAATTTTAATTGTTAAAATATGAACTTTTTAGTAAGTTTGGAATAGATATGTTAAAAAATGTAAAATATGTATAATTCGAAGATAACAGGTCTTGGTTATTACGTGCCTGAAAATGTGGTTACAAATGACGATTTATCCAAATTAATGGATACCAATGATGAATGGATTCAGGAAAGAACAGGTATTAAAGAACGAAGATGGATTGAAGAAGGAAGTGAAGATACTTCAGCAGTTATGGGGGCAAAAGCAGCCAGAATTGCCATAGAAAGAGCGGGTTTAACTACAAAAGATATTGATTTTATTGTATTTGCTACGCTAAGTCCAGATTATTATTTTCCAGGTTGTGGAGTACAATTACAGGAAATGCTAGATATGCGAACTGTTGGTGCATTGGATATTAGAAATCAGTGTTCAGGATTTGTATATGGTTTGTCTGTTGCAGATCAATTTATTAAAACAGGAATGTATAAAAATGTGTTGGTTGTAGGTTCTGAATTTCATTCAGGAGGATTAGATAAAACTACACGTGGAAGAAATGTTTCAGTAATTTTTGGAGATGGAGCAGGGGCAGCCGTGTTATCTAGAACCGAAGATAATACCAAGGGAATTTTATCTACGCATTTACATTCTGAAGGAAAACATGCTGAAGAATTAACCGTATTAGCTCCAAGCATTCGCCATTGGGTGCCTGAAATTTTAGAGGCTAATGATGAAACAGATGAATCTTATTTTCCGTATATGAATGGAACATTTGTGTTTAAGAATGCGGTGGTTCGTTTTTCAGAAGTAATTATGGAAGGACTTCAAAAAAATAATTTACAAGCTACAGATATAGATTTGTTTATTCCGCATCAAGCTAATTTGAGAATTTCTCAATTTATTCAAAAGAAATTTAAGCTGAATGATGATCAGGTGTATAATAATATTATGAACTACGGTAATACCACTGCGGCTTCAATTATTATTGCGCTTTCTGAAGCGTGGGAAAAAGGTAAAATTAAAGACAATGATTTGGTTGTTTTAGCTGCCTTTGGTAGTGGATTTACTTGGGGAAGTGTGGTGATGAGATGGTAGTTTAGCTAATGTATAAAATAAAGAAAGCCTCTAAAATGCAAGTTTAAGAGGCTTTTTTGTTTTTTAGGTGTTATAAATTAATTCAAATAATTATAAAACCTTTAAGTTTAATGTCCCAAACAAATGGTATACTTAAAAGACGTTTATAATACTGATTTGTAACAGTTTATTTGTTAAATATTAGTTAATATTAAGATTAAAGATTCAAGTAAATTTTTTTTTGGATAAGTTTTTTAGAAAAGTTATTTTGAAAACACTTCGTTGTGTTGTTCTTGAACTCTAATAAAAGTAGTTCGTTTTGTTAATTCTTTCAATCTGTTTGCGCCAACATAAGTACAAGTAGATCTTAAACTTCCTAAGAAATCTTGAACGGTGTGTTCAACGCTACCTCTAAAAGGAATTTGTACTGTTTTCCCTTCTGAAGCTCTGTAATTTGCAACACCGCCAACGTGTTTGTTCATGGCTGTTTCAGAACTCATTCCGTAAAACTGCTTGAATTTTTCTCCATCAATTTCAACAGTTTCTCCACCGCTTTCAGTATGGCCAGCAAGCATTCCGCCAAGCATTACAAAATCAGCGCCACCACCAAAAGCTTTGGCAATATCTCCAGGAATTTTACAACCACCATCTGAAACTATTTGTCCGCCTAAACCATGTGCAGCATCAGCACATTCAATAATAGCAGAAAGTTGTGGGTAACCAACTCCTGTTTTTACACGAGTTGTGCAAACTGAACCTGGCCCAATACCAACTTTAATAATATCAGCACCAGCAAGTAGTAATTCTTCAACCATTTCACCTGTAACTACATTGCCAGCCATAATTACTTTGTTAGGGTACTGTTTACGAGTTTTTTTTACAAAATTCACAAAATGCTCAGAATAGCCATTTGCAACATCAATACAAATAAATTTTATTTGAGGATGGTTGCCAATAATTGTAGCTAGCTTTTCTGAATCAGCTGGTCCTGTGCCTGTGCTTACTGAAAAATAATCGGTCATTTCACTGGGAATAGAATTCATAAAACCGCTCCATTCTTTAATTGAATAATGTTTATGAATTGCAGTGAAAATTTTATGTTTAGCAAGTGCTGTTGCCATTTCAAAAGTACCAACAGTATCCATATTAGCGGCCATAATTGGCACGCCAGTCCATTTGTAATTGCTATGTAAAAAGGTAAAATCTCTTTCTAAACTCACCTGCGCTCTAGAGCTTAGTGTAGAACGTTTAGGTCGTATCATTACATCTTTAAATCCTAATTTTAAATCTGTTTCAATTCTCATGCTATCTATTTGTTTTTATACAATAATACTTTTTCCTTTACTTGCTTTGTTTTTATCACTATCAAAATAAAAATCAACTCGGCCAACATTTATACCGTAACAACCTACCTGATTTACCAATACATTTTTGCCTTCGCTGTTTTTGGTAACCGTTGGCTTAGGTAAAAAAGTATGAGTATGGCCACCAATTATTAAATCAATATTTTTTGTTTTTGAAGCTAGTTTTAAATCATCTAGTTTGTCAGATGCATAGTGGTAGCCAAGGTGTGAAAGGCAAATAACTAAATCGCAGCCTTCATCATCTTTTAATATGCTACTCATATCCTGTGCAATTTCAACAGGGTTTAAGTATATTGTTTCTTTAAACATTCTTGGGTCTACCAAACCAGCTAATTCAATTCCTAAACCAAAAACTCCAATTTTAATTCCATCTTTTTCAAAAACTTTATAAGGTTTTACGTGCGTATCTAAAATGGTGTTTTT
>CBDUAL010000087.1:0-10334 GCA_965365125.1 uncultured Lutibacter sp. | reverse complement strand
GTTCAAAAGTCATATTCTTACCTCGTTAGTACTACAAAAAAGAATATTTTTGAATAAATGCTACTTTCTTCGTTGTCTTTAAAAAGATAGCTTCCTATTAAATCGGTTTGTAAAAAAAAGGCAATTCCTATAATAGAAAGTAGCATAATAGCATCTGCAACGCGTTCGGCTACTATAGTTCCAAAAGCTTTGTCAAAGGGTATTTTATCGTATTTTTTTATAGTAGCAGCTCTTGCAAATTCACCTGATCTAGGAATGAATAAATTTAATAAATAAGCGATTAATACTGCCATTACGCTATTTGCAAATCTTGGCTTATAACCCAAAGGCTCTAATAAAAATTGCCAACGGTATGCCCGTGATAAATGACTGAGAATTCCAAACGTAAGTGACAAGGCTACCCACCAATAATTTGCTGTTTGAAATGATGTTTTTATTGACTGAATATCGCTTGGTGAAAGTTTGGATATAGAGTACCAAATTAAAAATACTCCCAATGCTATTGGGAGTATTATTAAACTTGTTTTTTTTATTTTTTTATTCAAACTATGTTAACGAATTATCGTTTTCATTTGGAAAAATAAGAGAAGGCTTAAATGATTTAGCTTCCTCAAAGTCCATAATTCCATAAGAGATAATAATAATAATATCTCCTTTAGCTACTTTTCGGGCTGCTGGTCCGTTCAGTGTAATTTCTCCACTTTTTCTAGGTCCCACAATTGCATAGGTTTCAAGACGTTCGCCATTGTTAATATTTACAATTTGAACTTTTTCACCTTCAATTATGTTTGCTGCATCCATTAAGTCTTCATCAATGGTTACACTACCAATATATTGTAAATCGGCTCCGGTAACCTTAACTCTGTGAATTTTTGATTTTACTACTTGTATTTGCATGGTGCAAAATTAATAATTTTGTGTTAATGTATTCATATTTATAAACTTATATTATCAATAAGTCTAATTTTTCCTGCAAAAACCGCTATAAAAGCTCGGTAGTTTTGCTCATCATTTTTATTTTTTATTGTTTGAAGATGCTCTTCATTGGCAATTTCAAAATATTCTAGTTCTAGTAAAGGTTGTTTTTTAAATTCATTTTCAACCCACACTATAACATCATTAACATTTTTTGTGCCAAACTCAATTTTTGCTTGTCTTAATGTTTTATAAATAAAAGGCGAAATTGCCCTGTGCTTTTTTGTCAATCTTTCATTTCTAGAGCTCATAGCTAAACCGTCTTTTTCACGGTAAATAGGACATCCAATTATTTCAACAGGTAGTTGGTTTTTTTCAACCATTTTTTTAATAATTTGTAATTGTTGAAAGTCTTTTTCGCCAAAATAAGCTTTTGTTGGTGTTACAATTTCAAACAACCTTTTTACAATTGTACCCACGCCATCAAAGTGTCCGTTTCTAAACTTACCTTCCATTTGATGCTCTAACCCATCAAAATCAAATACTGTTGATTGTACGTTATTTGCATAAACTTCATTTGCTGATGGTGTAAAAACTACATCGCAAGCAACTGATTTTAAAAGTGATAAATCTGTATCAATCGTTTTAGGATAGTTGATTAAATCTTCGGAGTTATCAAACTGAGTTGGGTTTACAAAAATACTAACAACAACTAAGTCGTTTTCTTTTTTTGCTTGTTTAATAAGCGATAAGTGTCCTTGGTGTAAAGCGCCCATTGTTGGTACAAAACCAACAGTAGTTCCTTTCTTTAACGACCCAATTTTTTGTTGTACAGATTTTATTTTAGCAAAAACTAACATTTTCTTTTGTTAATAAACGTTAAAAGCGTGCAAACTTACATTTTTAAAGCTAAAAACTGTATAAATTTTCGTAATTTTGCATAATCTTTAAAATTAAGAGTTGAAATATGAAAGATAAGCGAGTATTGGTTGTTTCTTCAGAAGTTGTACCTTATTTACCTGAAAATGAATTATCAACTACTTCATTTGAAGTGGCTAAAATGATTCACGGAAAGGGGGGGCAAACCCGAATTTTTATGCCGAGATATGGTTTAATTAACGAAAGAAGACATCAACTACATGAAGTTATTCGTTTATCGGGTATGAACTTGGTTATAAACGATATGGACATGCCATTAATAATTAAAGTAGCTTCTATTCCAAAAGAAAGAATGCAAGTTTACTTTATTGATAATGATGAATATTTTAAGCGAAAAGCTTTGTTTACCGATGAGGATAATAACCTTTTTGAAGACAATGATGAAAGAGCCATATTTTTTGCAAAAGGAGTTGTAGAAACCGTAAAAAAATTAAATTGGTCTCCAGATGTTATTCATGTACACGGTTGGATGGCTTCTTTACTGCCTTTATATATTAAAGAATATTATAAAAATGATCCATTATTTGCAGATAGTAAAATAATTACTTCGCTTTACAATAATGGTTTTGAGGGTACGTTAAATAATCAATTCCTTGAAAAAGTGAAATTTGATGAAATTGACGAGTCAAAAGCTCAAACAATAGCAACACCAAACTACACTAATTTATTAATAAACGCTGTGGAGCATTCTGATGCTGTAATTAAGGCAAGTCCAGAATTACCAGACGAACTAACAGCATATTTAAGTAAAAGTGAAAAACCAGTACTTGAATATTTTTCAGAGGAAGAATTTGAAGGTGCTTATACCGATTTTTACTTAACACAAGTTTTACAATAAAAAATAAGAAAACATATATGACTACAAAAGTTGTAACTTTTTTAAAATACGTTGGTTTTTTTTCCATCGTATTTTTTACAATAGTTTCTTGTGAAAAAGAAATTGAAAATATTGGGGTTAATATTATAGATAACAATAAGTTTTCTACAGGTAATTTTGTTGCTGAAACAGCTACAAATACTAAATATATTGATAGTGTTCCAGCTAACGGTTTGCCTCAATACTTATTGGGAGTGTATTCAGATACCGAGTTTGGAGCGTTGAGAGGATCTATAGTATCTCAAATAATTCCAACTGCTGTAGGTGATTTTTATACGTATGGAGAGAATGCTGCAATTGATTCAGTAGTTATTTATATTCCTTATCAGGTTACAGCACAAGATGCTGCTGATGATGGTAAGCCTGTTTTTGAAATAGATTCAATTATTGGAAATACAGATCAGGATTTTAAATTAAGTGTGTACGAGTTAGAAACTTTTTTAAATACACTAGACCCTACAGATCCATCAAAACAAATGGTTTATTATTCAGATAAAATTTTTCAAAAATCATCAACACCTTTTTTTGCTGAAAATTTTAAAGTAAATCCAAACGATACAGTTGCGTATATAAAAAGATACATGCCTGACGGGATTACTGTTTATGACACCGATACTATTAAGGAAACGAGTTCAATTCCAACCATAAAATTACCATTAAACGAAGCAATGATTCAACAACTATTTGTTGATAATGCTTCCGGTTCAGAGTTTTCATCTATAGATGAATTTGTACGATATTTTAGAGGTTTTTATATTGAAGCTACAGCAACTAACAGCAATGAAGCTCACCTTATCTCTTTGTCTATGGAAAATTCAAAAATGACCATTTATTACTCTAATGATAAAGATGAAGCTACGGATGAAGATAAAGATGGCGATGGTGTTACTGGAGAAGGTATAGTTAGAGTTAAACAATCATACGATTTTAATTTTGGTGCCACTAGGTCAAATGTTCTAGAAAGAGATAATTCAAATATTCAAGAAAGTGGTCCTGACAGATTGTATGTACAAGGAGCCGCAGGTTCTGTGGCTACCATTAATTTGTTTGAAGGGCAAAACTTACCTGAAATTAGAGAAAATATGTACTTAATTACAGGAGCAACATTAACTTTTTATGTTGATCAAAATGCATCTAGTAATATTGCTCCGGGTCGATTATTTATTTATAATTACGAAGACAATGAGCAGATTTTGGATATGATGACCGAAGGTATAGCTACAGTTGGAGCTAGTTTAGAGTATGACGATGACGGAAATCCTTATAAGTATGTATTCTCAATTACAGATTATATTTCTCAAGTTTTATTATCTGAAGATCCTGATGAGCTAGTTACAATTGGCGTTAAAGTATATAACCCAACTGATTCACCAATAAATAATACAGATACTTCTGTTAAAGAATACAGTTGGACTCCAAAAGGGGTTGTTCTTTACAATCAAAGTCAAGACTTTGAAGATAAAAGAGTAAAATTAGATATATATTATTCAAAAATAAATAATTAAAAATGCTATGTGTGGAATTGTTGGTTATTTAGGCTTTAGAGAAGCTTATCCTATTGTTATAAACGGTTTACAGCGCTTAGAATATAGAGGTTATGATAGTGCTGGAATTGTTTTAGCCAATGAAATTAATTCAGGAGGCTTATATAAAACAAAAGGAAAAGTAGCAGACTTAAGAAAAATTTCAGAAAAAAATAATACCAAAGGAACTTTAGGTTTAGGGCATACCCGATGGGCAACACACGGAGTACCAAATGACATAAATTCACATCCACATGTTTCCAACAGTGGAAACTTAGTGGTTGTTCACAACGGTATTATTGAAAATTACGATACCCTTAAAAAAGAATTGATTAAAAGAGGGTATACTTTTGAGAGTGATACCGATACAGAAGTATTAATTAACTTAATTGAAGAAGTAAAAAAAACAAATAAGTGTAAATTAGGATACGCTGTACAAATAGCTTTAAGAAGTGTTGTAGGTGCTTATGCAATTGCTGTTTTTGATAGAAGTAAACCCGATGAAATAATTGTTGCACGACTTGGAAGCCCTATAGCTATTGGAATTGGAGATGACAATAAAGAGTTTTTTATAGCTTCAGATGCTTCACCATTTATTGAATATACAAAAGATGCTATTTATTTAGATGATGAAGAATTAGCGATTATTAAACTAAATAAAGAAATTAGAGTTCGAAAAATTCATGGAAATGCGGTTGTTGCTCCAGATATTAAAGAGTTACAATTGAATTTAGATCAAATTGAAAAAGGTGGTTTTGACCATTTTATGCTGAAAGAAATTCACGAACAACCTGATGCTATTATAGATACTTATAGGGGTAGATTGTTGCCAGATCAGGATATTATTAAAATGGGAAGTGTTGATAACAACATTACCAAATTTTTAAATTCAAAAAGAATTGTAATTGTAGCTTGTGGAACATCATGGCATGCCGGATTGGTTGGAGAATACTTATTTGAAGATTTAGCTAGAATTCCTGTTGAAGTTGAATACGCATCTGAATTTAGATATAGAAATCCTGTAATTAATAAAGATGATATTGTAATTGCGATTTCACAATCAGGTGAAACAGCAGATACATTGGCGGCTATTAAATTAGCAAGATCTAAAGGTGCATTTGTTTTTGGAATTTGTAATGTGGTTGGTTCTTCAATCGCAAGAGAAACAGATTCTGGTGCCTATACACATGCAGGTCCAGAAATTGGAGTGGCTTCAACAAAAGCATTTACAACTCAAATAACTGTACTTTCTTTAATAGCTTTAAAATTAGGACATCTAAAAGGAGAAATATCAATATCTGATTATCATAATTATATTCAAGAAATGAGTATAATTCCTTCTAAAGTTGAAGAATTATTAAAAATTGATAAAGAGGTTGAAAAAATTGCAGCAATCTATAAAGATGCTCCAAACTGTTTGTATTTAGGTAGAGGTTATAATTTTCCAGTAGCTTTAGAAGGTGCTTTAAAGTTAAAAGAAATCTCATACATTCATGCAGAAGGTTATCCTGCTGCGGAAATGAAACACGGGCCTATTGCCTTAATTGATGAATCTATGCCAGTAGTTGTAATAGCTACTAAAAAAGGTCATTATGAAAAGGTTGTAAGTAATATTCAAGAAATAAAATCTAGAAAAGGAAAAATAATAGCTATTGTAACTAAAGGAGATACGCAAGTTAAAGCTATTGCAGATCACGTAATTGAAATTCCTGATACTTTGGAGCCTTTTACACCTTTATTAACTACAATTCCTTTACAATTATTGTCTTATTATATTGCAGTAATGAGAGGTTGTAACGTAGATCAGCCAAGAAATTTAGCAAAATCTGTTACTGTGGAATAAACTCGATAGGGGGGTATTTATCCCTTAATGATAATATTAGAGAGGTATTCTTAACTTTTACGGTTGAGATTACCTCTCCACTTTTTTGGGTTCTTCCTATTTCAAAAAAACAAGAGGGAAAATATACACTTATTAAAAATATGAGAAAAGAAGGTTGTACTTACCTTGAAATAAGTGAATTTCTTAATACTTCAAATTATAAACCTCAAAGAACTGAAAAATTTTCTCCACAACAAGTATTTGGATTACTAGATAAGATGAATAAACGAATTAAGAGATTAAATGGAATAACTCCACCAAAAATTTACAATTTTGGATTATTACACCTACCAAAAGATAATTAGTTTACACTATAGATTTTCTATATAGAAAAAAACTAACCTCTATATAAACCTAAACTATTTGAATATTGAACTATAAAAAAAGTTCAGTTACAAATAACTTATTTATTTTTATCTCAATCTCTTTATATAGAATTAGTATCTTTATAATATTGTTATGAAACTTTTTTAATATGAAAAAATATACAAAACTACTCATTCTACTTATTTCAACTTTATTTTTGGTTTTAAGTTGTGTTACTAAAAAAAACACTAAAAAAAATGATATTGAAAACTTGAACTTAATTGGAAAAGTTAAATCTATAAAAATAATTAATTACGAAATTCTTGAAAAGAATAGGGAGATAAACAAAGATAAAAACCTTAAAGATTATCAATCTAAAACTCTTTCTTTTTATAATAAACAAGGGAATGAAATTGAAATAATAAGATACAATTTTAATGGAAGTATAGAAGAAAAGGTTGTAAAAGAATATGATAGTAAAGGAAATAAGATTATACATTTAGTTTTTAACTCTGAAGGGGATATAACATTTAATTTAGTTAATAAATATGATTTAGGTGGTAATAATATTGAACAGATATATTATGATGGTAAAGGAGAAATATTCAGTAAAGAAATCATAAAATACGATATGAATGGTAATAAAATTGAAAGAAAATTATTCAATGAGGAAGGAGAAAATAACTACGTAGAATTATTTAAGTATAATCATTTAGGAAATGAAATTGAACGAGAAGTGTATCAAAAAAAATCAAAAGGTGAACTTTATTTGGATGTAAAATATTTATTCAATTATGATAAAAATGGTAATATGGTTGAAAGTAATTGTTTTGGATTTGAAGGAGATTTGAAAATTAAATATACCAAAAGATATGATGAAAATGGTAATATGGTTGAAAGTATTTCATATAATTCAAAAGAAAGTATAGAAATTAAGGTGGTATACAATTATGATGAAAATGGAAATAAGATTGAAAGATTGAAATATAATTCTGATAATGTTTTATCTGAAAAAAATGTATCTAAGTTTGATAATAAAGGAAATGAAATTGAAGAAAATGTTTATCAATCTGATGGTACATTATTTCATAAGAAAAAATACAAATATGATAAAAATGATAATATGATTGAATT
The DNA here is from genome assembly GCA_965365125.1 of uncultured Lutibacter sp. GTDB lineage: Bacteria > Bacteroidota > Bacteroidia > Flavobacteriales > Flavobacteriaceae > Lutibacter. The sequence continues at coordinate 2,758 of CBDUAL010000087.1, read as the reverse complement.
TATTTCATTAACTCCAACAATAAAAGTTGTACCAACACAAATTGATTATTGGGAATTCGAATATGATAAAAACAAAAATTGGATAAAACGTATTTCCTTCAGAAATGGAACTATTCAAAGTAGGGTTGAAAGAATAATTGAATATTATTAAAATATGGTAATAACTAATCATTTTAAACCAATTTATGACCCTATTTGAAAATAGGGTTCATTTGATAAATTGAACCCTATAAATAAGTTTACACACTTTACGGGATAGTGTCACTTAAAAGCTGGGATTCCTGTAATGTCCATTCCTGTAATTAATAAATGAATATCGTGCGTACCTTCATACGTAATTACACTTTCTAAATTCATAAGATGGCGCATAATGGAGTATTCGCCAGTAATTCCCATAGCGCCCAACACTTGTCGTGCTTCGCGAGCTATTTTTAAAGCCATATCTACATTGTTTCGTTTAGCCATAGATATTTGCGCCGTTGTAGCCCTTCCTTCATTTTTTAAAACACCTAAACGCCAAGTCAATAATTGCGCTTTGGTAATTTCTGTAATCATTTCAGCTAATTTTTTTTGTTGTAGTTGAGTTCCTGCAATAGGTTTGTTGAACTGAATGCGTTGTTTTGCATAGCGTAAAGCGGTATCATAACAATCCATTGCTGCACCAATTGCTCCCCAAGCAATACCATAACGTGCAGAATCTAAGCAACCCAACGGTGCGCCTAAACCATCTTTATTAGGCAATATATTTTCCTTCGGAATTTTCACATTGTCAAAAATCAATTCACCCGTGGCTGAAGCTCTTAAACTCCATTTATTGTGTGTTTCTGGAGTCGAAAAACCCTCCATACCGCGTTCAACAATTACCCCTTTTATTCGTCCTTCTTCATTTTTAGCCCACACAACAGCAATGTCAGCAAAAGGTGCATTTGAAATCCACATTTTAGCACCGTTCAATAAAAAATGGTCGCCTTTATCTTTAATGTTGGTTACCATTCCTGCCGGATTTGAACCGTAATCAGGCTCCGTTAACCCAAAACAACCTACCAATTCGCCATTCGCTAATTTTGGTAAAAACTTTTGTTTTTGTGCCTCTGAGCCATAATTGAAAATAGGATACATCACTAATGAAGACTGCACAGAAGCTGTTGAACGCACACCTGAATCGCCCCGTTCAATTTCTTGCATTATTAATCCATAAGAAATTTGATCCAATCCTGCGCCACCATATTCCTCAGGAATATAAGGTCCAAAAGCCCCAATTTCAGCCAAACCAGTAATAATTGATGTTGGAAATTTTGCTTGTTGAGCAGCTTCTTCAATAATTGGTGAAACAGCTTTTTTTACCCATTCTCTTGCAGCATCTCTAACTAAAATATGTTCTTCACTTAACAAATCGTCTAAGAGGTAGTAGTCAGGTGCTTGAAATAAATCTTGTGACATAGGTTAAATAGTTTTGGTTTTAAACAAAGTTAGGAATTAAACTCTTTTGAAATTCATTTTTTAAAATCTTTTATTCCTTACATTTGTAATAATGAGATATACGTTAGGAACAGACGAAAAGTTAAAGAGTAAAATTTTTATTGGGCAATTATTTGCTGAAGGAAAGCGTGTTAAAAAGTTTCCTGTGCAACTGATTTACTTACCAGTGCAACACAATGCTGAATTTCCCATTAAAGTAGGTTTTTCGGTTCCTAAGCGCAATGTAAAATTAGCTGTAAACCGCAATAGAATAAAGCGTTTAATGCGAGAAGTGTATCGGAAAAACAAGTACGCTTTCGCCAATAATTTAAATGAACCGTACGTGTTTATGTTTATTTATATGGCTAAAGACGAACCAAATTATACCGATTTAGAATTGACGGTTGAAAAATTACGTGTGAAGTTGTTGAACCAAATTAATGAAGATGAATAAAATTAAAAAATGGATAGTAGGTGTTTTTGTGGTGATTTCTGTTGCTGTTTCTGCTGCGTTTCAATCTGATTTTTTTGAAGTAGCAAAGCAAATTGATATTTACACCACTCTTTTTAAAGAGTTAAATATGTATTATATTGATGAAATAAATCCTGCAAAAATCACAAATAACGCGGTAAACCACATGCTTTCTAATTTAGATCCTTACACACGTTTTTATGATGAGCAAGGGGTTGAAGATTCAAGAATAAGAGCTACGGGAAATTATGGTGGAATTGGAGCACTTTCACGGTTTAAAAATAAAACCTTGACCATTCGCGAAATTTTAAAGAATTCTCCTGCTAAAAAAGCAGGAATAAAACCAGGAGATAAAATCATAAAAATTGGAGGCATGTTGGTTGCAGATTTTGAAGGAGAGGGTATAACAGCACTGCTTAATGGTTTGCCAAATACAACTGTAAATCTTCAAATTGAGCGTCAAAAAAAAGTGATGAATGTTGAGGTTACTCGTAAAAAAATTGAAATAAATCCGGTTCCCTTTTATACTATGATTGATGCTGAAGTAGGCTATATTTCATTTACTCAATTCAACGAAAAAGCCTCGGCACAAGTAAAAGACGCCTTTTTAACCTTAAAGGCTGAAGGAATGAAAAAGCTGATTATTGATGTTAGAAGTAATCCTGGAGGTTTGTTAAATGAAGCGGTTAAAATCACCAACTTCTTTATTCCTAAAGATAAAATAGTAGTTACCACCAAGGCAAAAGTAAAAAAATGGAGCGATACATTTAAAACAAAAGATGCCCCGTTAGATTTAGAAATTCCGATTTCAATTTTAGTAGATGGGCG
>CBDUAL010000086.1:0-10358 GCA_965365125.1 uncultured Lutibacter sp. | reverse complement strand
AAAATAAATAACAACTATTATTTAAAAAAGGCTTTCAAATGAAAGCCTTTTTTTTTTACATAAAAGTTTTCATACTAAACATTATTAATTCAAAACAAAAAACAATATAGAACGTTAATTCAATTATTTTTAGAATACTAATTATTTTGAGAATAGGACTTTTTTTAATGAAGTTTCTATGTACACTGCAATTTCAGGTCACAAAATGCTAAAATTTACGTACATTCATGAAATTTATTTAAAATTAACAACGAGTTAAATACATATACTTCAATAGTTTACATTTGCATTTTTAATTGAATGGTAATAAATGAAAATTCCTGATAAATACAAACATATTATTGAATTAGGAAAAGCGCTACATATTTACGGTGTGCCTTCTTATAAAATACAATCTTATTTAACCAAAGTTTCTAAAACCGAAGGTATTAACGGTGTATTTATGGACTTACCTACTTGGATAAATTATGTGTTTTATGAAGACGATCAAACCTATAATTATATAGAGTGTATTCCTCCCGGAATTTTAAACTTAGGCGGATTGTCTAGTGTTGATGAAGTTACCAATAAAGTAATTTCAAAAGAAATTGACAGTTCAGAAGTGATTCACGAGTTAAAATTAATCAACGATGAAACTAAAAAAACAAATCATTTTATATTAACGCTTTCTTATGCTATTGCATCAGCAGGATTTAGTTTAATGATTGGCACCAATTGGATTTCATTAATTGTTGCCTTACTACTTGGAGCTTTGGTATATCCGTTTGTTTATATCTCTACAAAATCCAATTATTTTGAAACCATTTTAGAATCGTTGATATCTTTTGTTGTTACCGTAATTGCAAGTTTATTGCATTTGGTATTTCCTGATTTGAATGTAGGCATTACCATTTTATCGGCCATTATTATATTTATACCCGGATTATCCATAACCACCTCTTTAGAAGAAATCACTTCAAAAAACTTAGTTTCAGGAGGTGCCAAATTATTTGATTCCATTATTTCATTATTCAAACAATTTTTTGGGGTTTTATTAGGTTTGGCTTTAATGTCATCAATTATTGATTTTAAGCAATTAGTTCATGTGTCTGATTTACCACAATGGATTATGTTTTGCGGTATTCCTTTATTTTCAATGAGCTTATTACCTATTTTTCAGGTTCGAAAAAAAGACATGTTTTTAGGAGTTGTTACAGGTGTTTCGGTATTCTTTTTAACCGTACTATTTTCTGGTTACGGTGTGTTATTTAGTACTTTTATTGGTACTATTGCAGCTGTTGCTATTAGTCATTTTTTTAATAGAATTACAAAAACTCCTAAAACAGTATTTTTAATGCAAGGCATTGTAATGCTTGTACCAGGTAGTAAATCGTTTATGGGATTAAGCAACTCATTTTTAAACTCATCTATTATTATTGCAGGGAATATTTACGAACAAGTTGCCTTTACTTTAATGGGTATTATTGGCGGTTTATTATTTTCAGGAGTCTTTAGAAAACGATAATTTATTAGCTATTACTAAAAAAAAGGATACAAACTACCTTTTGCGTTAGCGGTTGAACGGCATGTTTGAGCTCTTTTTTTGTTGCTTTTTAGCAACTTAAAAAAGCGAGTAGTGAAGACGCGACCTGAAAGGGAACGCCCTTATAATTAACTTAGAATTTTAGATGCTAAATAAAGTTTACCGTATTTAGCTATTTTTATTTAGTTTTTCCAAATAAGTAACCATACGGCAAGCCTACAAATAGCACACCTCCTACAATGTTTCCTAAAGTTGCAGGAATTAGGTTTTTTACTATAAAAGTAGTCCACGTAATATCTGCGCCTTCAAAAATTGCCAACGGAATAAAATACATATTTGCAATACTATGCTCAAATCCCATAGTAACAAATGCCATAACTGGTAACCAAATAGCAAACATTTTACCTGTAGTATCTTTTGCTGCCATACCTTGCCAAACTGCCAAACAAACCAACCAGTTTGCTCCAATACCTTTTAAAAAGGTTACTAAAAACGTATGACTTGTTTTACCAATTGCGACTTTATGAACGGCATCTTGAAATGGAGAACCACTTACAATATGCGTTAAATGTGTAATAACATACGCTACAAAAACTGCGCCTATAAAGTTACCAACATATACCAAGCCCCAATTTTTAAGCAATGCTTGAATACCTTGTTTTTTACTGATTAAATTTGGAATAAAATAAGCATTGTTACCTGTAAAAAGCTCTGCACCAACAACTACCACAAGAATAAGTCCTATTGGGAACGTTGCTCCAAATAAGAATTTAGTAATTCCTGGGTTTGAGGCTGCAATTCCAGGTGTACCACCACCAACAATTAAAGCTAACAAGCCACCAAATGCAATGTATGCTCCTGCTAAAAAAGCAAGAATTAATGTTTTATTTATTTTATAATCTCCTTTGTTTAAGGCTAATTTATTTACAATACTTATTACTTCCTTAGGGGTATTCATTTTAATATATGCTTGTTGCTACTAACAACACTTTTTAATTTATTTTTACTTCTTTAAAATACTTAGATAAAATTGCAGATGCTTCTTCAATTTCTTCTTCGGTGTTTTCACGGGCATCTTTTAACTGGTACTCCCAACCTAAAGCTTCCCATTTGTGTACACCTAATTTATGATACGGTTGAATTTCAATTTTCTCAATGGTTTTATACTCTTTAAAGTGTGCACCCAATGCGTGTAATAGTTCAGGTTTATTTGTGATTCCTGGAATTAATACATAACGCAACCACATATTTTTACCAGAAGCCTCTCTATACGCAGCAAAATTAAAGGTGGTTTCTTTATTTCGCTTACCTGTTAGTGCCTCGTAACCGTCTTCAGTCATATGCTTAATATCAAGCATTACTAAATCGGCATAATTATCTAATAATTCTTTTGCTGAATTATTTAAAATTCTTCCGTTGGTATCAATATTTGTATGAATGCCTTCCTCTTTTAATCGTTTAAAAAACGGAATTAATTCTTTTGATTGCAATAAAGGCTCTCCGCCTGATACTGTAACACCTCCTCTAGCTCTAAAATATGGTTTCATTCGTTTAGCCATTTTTACCAATTCTTCAACTTCATACTCAGTACCACCTGAAGTTTGAATAGTATCGGGATTATGACAATACAAACATTTTAATTTACAGCCTTGTAAAAAAATTACAAATCGAATCCCCGGACCGTCGTGAGTACCGAATGATTCTATGGAATGAACTCTTAGTTTAGTTTTAGTAGTTTTGATAAGCGTAGTTTTTGAATTAAAGTGTCCAAAAAATTAATGAATTAATCTTTTGGACACCAATAATACAATTTATATTTAAGATTACATTGAATCGTGGAACGAACGTGTAATAACTTCAATTTGTTGTTCTCTTGTTAAACGAACAAAGTTTACTGCATATCCAGAAACACGAATTGTTAATTGTGGATATTCTTCTGGGCGCTCCATAGCATCAATCAATGTTTCTTTATCTAATACATTTACATTTAAATGTTGTGCATTGTTTAAGAAATAACCATCAATAGTAGCTGTTAAATTCTCAATTCTTTCTTCTTCATTAGCTCCTAAAGATTTAGGTACAATAGAGAAGGTATTAGAAATACCATCTTGAGAATCTTCGTAACTAATTTTTGCTACTGAATTTAATGACGCAATTGCTCCGTTTTTATCACGACCGTGCATTGGGTTAGCTCCTGGTGCAAAAGCAATTCCGTGAGGTCTTCCATCAGGTGTAGCACCCGTTTTTTTACCGTAAGAAACGTTTGATGTAATTGTTAATACAGACATTGTTGGTGTTGCATTTTTATACACTGGTAACTTTTTTAACTCGTCGTTAAAATCTGCTACTGCTTTTGCTGCAATCATATCTGCTTTATCATCGTCGTTTCCGTAACAAGGAAATTCTCCTTCAATTTTAAAATCTATAGTTAAACCTTCTTCATTTCTAATAGGCTTTACTTTTGCATATTTTATAGCTGAAAGTGAATCGGCAACAATTGATAATCCTGCAATACCATAGGCAATATTTATGGTTGGATTGGTATCAATTAAAGCCATTTGAGATTTCTCGTAATAATATTTATCATGCATATAATGAATAATATTCATTGAATCGTTATACACACGCGCTACTTCTTTCATAGCAACTTTAAAGTTTGCCATTACTTTGTCGAAATCTAAATACTCATCCGTATATGCTGGAATTCCATTGATTACTTGTGTTCCTGTAAATTCACAACGACCACCATTTAACGCTAACAATAAGGTTTTTGCTAAGTTGGTACGTGCTCCAAAAAATTGGATAGATTTTCCTAATTCTTGGTAAGAAACACAACAAGCAATTCCGTAATCATCAGAACCACGGCTAGCAACCATTAACGTATCATTTTCAAACTGAATTGAAGAAGTATCAATAGATACTTTTGAGCAATATCTTTTAAAATTTTCAGGTAAATCATTAGACCATAAAACTGTCATATTAGGCTCAGGTGATGGACCTAAATTGTACAAGGTATGTAAGAAACGGAATGATGTTTTTGTAACTTTAGTTCTTCCGTCAGAAAACATACCTCCAATAGCTTCAGTAACCCAAGTTGGATCTCCTGCAAAAATTTCATCGTAAGCAGCCATACGTAAATGACGTACCATACGTAATTTCATCACCATTTGATCTATATATTCTTGCGCTTCAACTTCTGTAATAATTCCTTTAGCTAAATCTTCTTCAATATAAATATCTAAAAATGTAGAAACATTACCTAAAGACATTGCTGCTCCATCTTGCTCTTTTACAGCTGCTAAATAAGCCATATAGGTCCATTGTACCGCTTCTTGAGCATTTGTAGCAGGACGATTTAGTTCAAGATTGTAAATATTACCTAACGCTACAATTTCTTTTAATGCTTTAATTTGCTCAGCCACTTCTTCACGTAAACGAATTACAGCATCAGTCATTGGACCAGTAATTGCTGCTTGATCTGCTTTTTTAGCTTCAATTAATTTATCAACCCCGTATAAAGCAATTCTTCTATAATCTCCAATTATTCTACCACGCGCATAATTATCTGGCAATCCTGTTAAAAATCCTAAAGAACGGAATTTTTTAATTTCAGGAGTATAGGCATCAAAAACACCATCGTTATGTGTTTTAACAAATTTAGAAAATAAAGCGGTTAAATCTTTATTAGGCGCAACACCTTGCTCAGACAATGCTTTTTGAACAACTTTAAAACCTCCAAAAGGTTTCATTGTTCTTTTTAATAATTCATCGGTTTGTAAACCAACAATTACTTCATTTTCTTTATCAATATAACCTGCTGCAAAAGCACTAATTGTTGAGATTGTTTCAGTATCTACAGAACGTACACCGTTTCTATCTCTTTCTTCTTGTGTTGCTTCTTTACAAGTATCCCATAATTTAGTTGTTTTATTACTAGGACCTTCTAAAAAATCGTGTGTTCCATGGTATGGAGTTATATTTTTTAATACAAAATCTCGTACGTTAATAGTACTTTCCCAAATTCCTTTTTTAAAACTTACTGTTTTCATGTGCTTATATTATTTAATGTATAACCTTCGATTTTTAAAATACAAAAATACGACTAAAAAGCCCTTAAACCTTAGATTTCAGGACTAATTAAACTGCTATTATTGGCTTTTTTACTAAAACGTTTGAAGTATATAGCTAGCGTATCGAATTCATTAAAATATTAGCACTTTTGATATTTAATAAAATAATTTAGCATATTTTTAGGTTAAAATAATATATAAAATAATTCATAATAATACTTAAAAATGCGTAAAAAGTATTAGAAATTTCATTTATTGAATTAAAACAAGTGCATAAAAAACATTATTTGTAAAAATTTAACTTATTTAATTACTTATTTTTCATCATTCATAAATTCACACCTAAACATAGTTTTGCATAATCAGTTATTAATTTCTATTTTGCATAAACCAACCTATTATGAATAATGACTGAAAAAGCGACTCGTTTATTTGATTTTGCCTATTTGCTACTAAAAAACAATAAGCAACCAAAACTATTTAACACGAAGTTAAATAATAAATGGATTGCTACTTCAGTACATGAATATTTAAACCTAGCCAATACCATTAGTAGGGCATTATTAAGACTTGGTATAAAACCCACTGATAAAATTGCCGTAGTAACAACTACAAACAGAATTGAATGGAGTGTTTTAGATATTGCTGTACTACAAATTGGTGCTATAAACGTGCCTTTATATCCAACAATAGCTTCTAAAGACTACCAATACATCATCAATCATTCAGATGCTGTTTTATGTTTTGTTTCGGATAAAGATTTGGTAAAAAAAGTTTCTAATATTAAAGAACAAACACAACTTAAAGAATTGTATTGTTTTGATTCAATTAAAAATATAGCCTCTTGGGAATCTTTATTAAAACTGGGAGAAGATACTTCAAATCAACATGAAGTTGATGCATTAAGGGAGCATGTAAACCCTGAACAACTTGCCACTATTATTTATACATCTGGAACAACTGGTACTCCAAAAGGTGTGATGTTAAGTCATAAAAACATTGTTGAGAATACTTACGCTAGTGGAAAATCGTTAGATTTAGACAAAAAAAATTATAGGGTACTAAGTTATTTACCTGTATGTCATATATTTGAACGTTTTGCCTTGTATTATTATCAATCTAGAGGGTTTGAAATTTATTTTGCGGAATCTATTGAAAAACTTGGGGATAATTTAAGAGAAGTGAAACCGCATTTTATTCCTGTTGTACCCAGACTTCTAGAAAAAATTTACGATAAAATTGTTGATAAAGGAAGCAACTTAAAAGGCATTAAAAAAATATTGTTTTTTTGGGCATTAGATTTAGGTAAAAAGTACGAACCTTATCAAAAAAATAGTTGGTGGTATTATTTTCAACTAAAAATTGCCAACAAATTAATATTTAATAAATGGCGTGCGGCATTGGGCGGACACATTAAATTTTTAGTTTCGGGAAGTGCTCCTTTACAAATGCAATTAATTAGAATTTTTACCGCAGCAAACATTCCTATATTTGAAGGTTATGGAATGACAGAGACTTCGCCAGGAATTTCTATGAATGATGTTCGAAACAACGGGTTAAAAATAGGATCTGTTGGAAAAGCTATTGAAGGTATTTCAATAAAAATTGCCGCAGACGGAGAAATTTTGGTAAAGGGTTCTAATATTATGCAAGGATATTATAAAAACGAAGAACTAACTCAACAAACAATTCAACATCATTATTTACATACAGGAGATATTGGTAAATTAGACAACCAAGGTTTTTTAACCATTACAGATCGTAAAAAAGAAATGTTTAAAACTTCAGGCGGAAAATACATTGCTCCTGCTGTATTAGAGAACAAAATAAAAGAATCACGGTTTATTGAACAAATCATTATTATAGGTGAAGGTCAAAAAATGCCTGCAGCCATTATACAACCACACTTTGAATTTTTAATTGAATGGTGCAAAAGAAAAAACATTAAGACTAATAAAGCATACACTTCTTTAATTTCAAATAAAAAAGTAATTAACCGTATTCAAAAAGAAATTGATAGTGCCAATAAAAATTTTGGCCAATGGGAACAAATAAAAGCTTTTGAATTAACCGCTGATATTTGGTCTGTTGAAAACGAAATGTTAACACCAACGTTAAAATTAAAACGCAGTGCAATAAAAATTAAATACAAACAGTTATTCGATAAAATTTATAACAACTAATTAATATGATAGCTAAGCAACTTACATTCTTGTGTAATCATTTTATATTTTATACTTTGCAATACTTCATTTAAACCAAATCAAATGTCAAAAAAAATAACTAAGATATTCGAGTTTGCTTACCATCAACTCGAAACCTTTAATTTACCTAAAGCTTTTAATACCAAATACAATGGAAATTGGAAAGCTACTTCTTCGCAAGAATTTATTGCAAAAGGAAATGCTATAAGTCGTGGATTATTAAAACTAGGTGTAAAACCCGGTGATAAAATAGCCGTAATTTCAACCAATAATAGAACCGAATGGAATATTTTAGATTTTGGAATGCTTCAAATAGGAGCTATCAATGTGCCTATTTACCCTACTATTTCCAAAGAAGATTTTTTATACATCTTTAATCATGCTGAAGTTACGCACTGTTTCTTATCTGACAGAGATTTATTTAAAAAAGTAAAATCCATTAGAAAGGACGTTCCTACGCTACAAGAAATTTATACGTTTGACGAAGTAAAAAAATGTAAAAATTGGAATGAGGTTATTGAATTAGGAAACGATGAAAACTTACAAAGTGAAGTTGAAAAAATAAAGGAAACCATAAAAACAGACGATTTAGCAACTATTATTTATACTTCAGGAACAACAGGAAAACCTAAAGGCGTAATGCTTTCACACAGAAACGTTGTTACAAATGTTATAGATAGCACACCTAGACTTCCCTTAGAACATGGAAAAATTAAAGCATTAAGCTTTTTACCTGTTTGTCATATTTTTGAACGCATGTTGCATTATTTGTATCAATTTTCTGGAACTTCGGTATATTTTGCTGAAGGAATGGATAAAATTGGTGAAAATATTAAAGAAGTAAAGCCAGAATTTATGACCGTAGTTCCTCGCTTATTAGAAAAAGTGTACGATGGAATTATAAACAAAGGATCTGAATTAAAAGGTATCAAAAAAATGCTATTCTTTTGGGCTGTTGATTTAGGGTTAAAATATGAACCTTACCAAGCTAATGGTTGGTGGTACGAACAAAAACTTAAAGTAGCCAACAAACTAATTTTTAGCAAGTGGCGCGAAGCTTTAGGCGGAAATTTAAAAACAATGGTTTCAGGAAGTGCTGCCCTACAACCACGTTTGGCAAGAGTATTTGCTGCTGCTCAAATGCCCGTTATGGAAGGTTACGGATTAACAGAAACATCTCCAGTAATTTCGGTAAATATGATTGAAGGTAACATGTTTAAAATAGGAACTATTGGTCATACTATTGATAATGTAACCGTTAAAATTGCTGAAGATGGTGAAATTTTAGTAAAAGGACCAAATGTAATGCAAGGGTATTATAAAGATCCTGAGCGTACTAAAAGTGTAATGACAGGCGACTATTTTCATACTGGTGATAAAGGTAAATTTGACAGCAATGGCTTTCTTTCAATTACGGGTCGTAAAAAAGAAATATTTAAAACTTCAGGAGGAAAATACATTGCCCCTGCCCTTTTAGAAAACGAAATGAAACAATCTCGTTTTATTGAGCAAATATTAGTAGTAGGTGAAGGTCAAAAAATGCCTGCTGCTTTAATACAACCAAACTTTGATTTTTTACGAGAATGGGCACGTATTCATCACGAGCCAATCCCTGGAAACAACCAGGAATTAATTGACAATCCGCATGTGATTAAAAGAATCGAAAAAGAGATTAAAAAAGGGAATAAAAGTTTTGGGAAATGGGAAACCATTAAACGCTTTGAACTAACACCTGATGTATGGAGTATAGAAAATAATTTATTAACACCTACTATGAAACCTAAGCGTACTGAAATATTAAAAAAATACCTTCATTTGTATAATAAAATTTATGAAAATAATCCACGATAAGCATTCAAAAACCATTCGTTTTTATATTTTTGTAAAATAACCAACATTCAATAAATGGAACACTTTATAGTATCAGCTCGAAAATACAGACCTCAAACTTTTGAGGAAGTAGTTGGGCAACAAGCAATTACAAATACGCTTGAAAATGCTATAAAAAACAACCATTTAGCACAAGCTTTATTGTTTACGGGACCACGAGGTGTAGGTAAAACAACTTGCGCCCGAATTTTGGCTAAAAAAATAAATGAAAACGCTGGAGAAACTAGTGAAGATGACTTTGCATTTAATATTTTTGAATTAGATGCCGCTTCAAATAACTCTGTTGATGACATTAGAAGCTTAACCGATCAAGTTAGAATTCCGCCACAAACAGGGAAATATAAAGTTTATATTATTGATGAGGTTCACATGCTATCGCAAGCAGCCTTCAACGCCTTTTTAAAAACATTAGAAGAACCACCAGCACACGCAATTTTTATATTAGCAACTACTGAAAAACATAAGATAATTCCTACTATTTTATCACGTTGTCAAATATTCGACTTCAAAAGAATAGGTGTTTTAGATGCTAAAAAATACTTAGAAAAAATAGCCAAAGAAGAAAATATCCAAGCTGATGATGATGCTTTACACATTATAGCTCAAAAAGCTGATGGGGCTATGCGTGATGCTTTATCTATTTTTGATAGAGTTGTAAGTTTTTCGGGAAAT
>CBDUAL010000085.1:0-10392 GCA_965365125.1 uncultured Lutibacter sp. | reverse complement strand
TGGAGAAATGTTGAATTTTAGGTTTTTATTTTTTTCCCAAAGTAAGCCTGGTCCAAAAGCTAAATATCCAGGAGACATAAAGTTTGTATACTCTGTTCTAATTTCTTTTCCATTGGCATCTTTTCCGTATTCATATCCTTTTGCAAACTGGGTGTTGAAATTTAAAAAGAAAGAATAACTCCAGTAATTTTTAGCCTTTAAACCAATCACAGAATTTAATTGCAAGCGGTCATCAGTTTTTTTAGTAAACTCATTGTTTTTGCTGTTTGTTAATCCGTAAGAAGCAACAATTCTATTGTTCCAAGTAATTTTATTTTTGACATAATCAAACGTGTAATCTACGCCCAAGTTACCAGCTATGGTGTTTTCACCCCCGGCAACCCAGTTTGAAAATGCAGATTGATTGAATAGAAATGATATTTTTCCTTCTTTATTCCAATACGTAGTGTCTTTGGTTTTTTCTTGAGCAAATGACAGCGAAAAACTAATTACCGCTACCATTGATAAAATTACTTTTTTCATAAATGTTTATTTTGAGTGTTAATTGTTTAAAATTTCAGAAATATATTGATAAGACTCTTAAAAATTTAAAAGTCACAAAAATTATTTTTTATTTTTAAAAAGGGGTACGGTTGAGCAAGCTTCACCAAACATTATAGATTTTACGTGAGGTTGTAATTTTTCAATAAGTTGAATGTAAGCCGTTGGTGGAATTGGTTTGTTGGCGCAACCTTTTATAATTACAGGTTTTGCTTTAAAGTTGTTGATATTTAAGTTGTAAATAAGTTCTTGATAGATGGTTGTTTCTAAGGTGGTTAAATCTCCAACTACTGTTTTTTTAGCATAAGGAATTAAATAAGTACTAATTAGCATATATGCCCAAGAAGGTATAATAGCATCTGAAGAGCAGGTTAAGGCAATGAATTTATCTTGGTATTTGCTCCAATCATGGTTTTTTAAATGCTCCCGAAAATCAGCTTCTTTTAAAATAAGTTCATGAAATAACCAAGCTTTAATGTCAATAATAGTTCTTTCGCCTTTTGGATAATAATCTTCAAGGTCAATTGTTATAAGTTGGCTATTTACCACTCTATTTACAATTTCGCCAGCCATTTATAAAAATCCAAGTTCTAATTTAGCTTCTTCACTCATCATATCTTGTGTCCACATAGGGTCAAAAGTAATTTCAACTTCAGCATTGTTAACCACGTCAATGGTTTTTACTTTTTCTTCAATTTCAACAGGTAACGTTTCAGCAACAGGACAGTTAGGCGAAGTTAAAGTCATTAAAATTTTAACGTCATTATTTTCACTTACAAAAACGTCGTAAATTAAACCTAATTCAAATATATCTACGGGGATTTCAGGATCGTAAATTGTTTTTAAAGTTTCAACTATTCTATCTCCTAAATCTTGAACATGCTCACTATTCATATCAAAAAATCTTCTTTATATTCATTCTAAATAAGTACAAATATACATGAATTAACTTAATTTAGACTGAAAAGCTAATGCGTAAAGTTTTATTTGTTTTATCATAGAAACCAATCCGTTTGCACGTGTTGGTGAAAGATGTTCTTTTAATCCAATTTCGTCAACAAAAAATAGCTCTGCATCTAAAATGTCTTTAGGTTTTTGGTTGTTAAAAACGCGTAACAATAAAGCCACAATTCCTTTGGTTAAAATGGCATCACTGTCTGCTGTAAAAATAATGGTATCTAATTCAATTTCAGAGTGTAACCAAACTTTACTTTGACAGCCAACTATTAAATTTTCATCTATTTTAAACTCATCATTTATTATTGGAAGTGATTTTCCAAGTTCAATAATATACTCATAGCGTTCCATCCAATCGTCAAACATTGAAAACTCATCTATAATTTCTTCTTGTATTTCTTTGATAGTCATTTTTTAAACTTATTTTTGCAAAAATAATCACATCGAGTGTTTAAAAAAAATATAAACACAATTAAAAAAGTTAATTAGGTGTGTATATACATTATAATATGAGCAAATTATTAATAGTTGGTACCGTTGCTTTTGATGCAATTGAAACACCATTTGGACAAACGGATAAAATTTTAGGTGGTGCAGCAACATATATTTCACTTTCTGCAGCGCAATTTGGTGTTAGTTCTGGTATCGTTTCAGTAGTTGGAGGAGATTTTCCGAAGGAATATTTAGCAAAATTAAACACCAAAAATATAAATACTGATGGTGTTGAAATTATTGAAGATGGTAAAACATTTTTTTGGAGCGGAAAATATCATAATGATTTAAATACGCGAGATACTTTAATTACAGATTTAAACGTATTGGCTGATTTTAATCCAGTTGTTCCTAAAGAATATGCAAATACAGATTTTTTAATGTTAGGAAATTTACACCCTGCAGTTCAAATGGGTGTAATTAATCAAATTCCAAACCGACCAAAATTAGTAGTATTAGATACCATGAATTTTTGGATGGATAATGCATTGGATGAATTGATGGAAGTAATTGCGAAAATTGATGTAATTACTATTAATGATGAAGAAGCTCGTCAATTATCTGGAGAGTATTCTTTGGTAAGAGCAGCTCAAAAAATCCATAAAATGGGACCAAAGTATGTGGTAATTAAAAAAGGAGAACATGGTGCATTATTATTTAATAATGGCGATGTGTTTTTTGCACCTGCTTTACCTTTAGAAGAAGTTTTTGATCCTACAGGAGCAGGAGATACTTTTGCTGGTGGTTTTATTGGTTATTTAGCAAAAACACAAGATATTTCCTTTGAAAATATGAAGAGAGCTGTAATTTCGGGGTCTAATTTAGCTTCTTTTTGTGTTGAGAAATTTGGAACCGAAAGAATGGAAGATTTAACAACCAAGGAAATTGAAAAAAGATTATTACAATTTAAACAATTAACCCAATTTGAAATAGAATTAGGGTAAATAACATTCCGCACGCGTGCGGAATTTTTTATTTATATTAAATGCACAACTAAAATTAATACAATGAGTGACGCTATTAAACATGAATGTGGAATTGCAATGGTTAGATTACTAAAACCTTTGCAATATTATAAGGACAAATACGGTTCGGCATTTTACGGTTTAAATAAAATGTATCTGTTAATGGAAAAACAGCACAATCGTGGTCAAGATGGTGCAGGTTTGGCAAGTGTTAAGTTTGATGTTGATCCAGGTACTCGATATATAAGTCGGGTTCGTTCAAACCAACCACAACCAATACAAGATATTTTTTCTCAAATTAACGGAAGGTTAAATGGGTTAAATGAAGAGTTTCCTGATAAAATTGATGACGTTCAATGGCAATTAAATAATGCACCATATATTGGAAATTTATTTTTAGGGCACGTGCGTTATGGTACATTTGGAAAAAATAGTATTGAAAGTGTACATCCATTTTTACGTCAAAGTAACTGGCGTCATAAAAGCTTAATTGTTGCGGGGAACTTTAATATGACCAACTCTAAACGACTGTTTAATGATTTGGTTGAAATTGGTCAGCACCCGAAAGAATTGACTGATACCGTTACTGTTATGGAGAAAATAGGTCATTTTATTGATGATGAAGTGGCTAAATCTTATCAAAAATTAAAGAAATCAGAAGGTGTTTCAAAAAAAGATGCTTCCCCTTTAATTGAAGAAAGAATTAATATTAAAAAAATATTAAAACGTTCAGCAAAAAACTGGGATGGTGGTTACGCAATGGCTGGTATGTTAGGTCATGGTGATGCTTTTGTGCTGAGGGATCCTGCCGGAATTAGACCTGCGTTTTACTATAAAGATGATGAGGTTATTGTTGTGGCTTCTGAGCGTCCTGTAATTCAAACAGTTTTTAATGTTGATATTGATAAAGTAAAAGAAATTGACCCCGGTCATGCATTAATTATTAAGCGAAATGGTAAAATTACCATGCCGCAGGTAACAGAATTATTGCCAAAAAAAGCTTGTTCTTTTGAACGTATTTATTTTTCAAGAGGTAGTGATGCTGATATTTATACAGAACGTAAAAATTTAGGGAAATTTGTGTTTCCTCAAATATTAGAGAAAATTGACAATGATATTTCAAACACAGTTTTTTCGTTTATACCAAATACTGCTGAAACGTCGTTTTATGGAATGCGTGAAGCAGCTGAAGACTTTTTAAATCTTCAAAAAACAAACAAAATTTTAACAGGGAAAGGGAAAATTTCTTCTGAAAAGGTTACAGAAATACTCTCTGAAAGACCGCGTGTTGAAAAATTAGCCATTAAAGATGCTAAGTTGCGTACGTTTATTGCTGACGATAATAGTAGAGACGATTTAGTAGCCCATTTATATGATGTTACTTACGGAATAGTAAAGCCAACCGATAATTTGGTGATAATTGATGATAGTATTGTACGTGGAACTACATTGAAGAAAAGTATCATTAAAATTTTAGACAGGTTAAAACCTAAAAAAATTGTGGTAGTTTCATCAGCTCCTCAAATTAGGTATCCAGATTGTTACGGAATTGATATGGCAAGAATGGGCGATTTTATTGCCTTTAGAGCGGCATTAGAATTATTAAAAGATGCAGATCAATATCATTTAGTTGAAGAGGTTTATAAAAAATGTAAAAGTCAACAACATTTAGAAGATTCAGAAATTACCAATTCAGTTCAAGAAATTTATGCACAGTTTACAGATGCGCAAATTTCAAATAAAATTGCTGAAATGTTAAAAACAAAAGATATTAAAGCTGAAGTTGAAATTATTTACCAATCGGTTGATAATTTACATAAAGCGTGCCCAGATCATTTAGGAGATTGGTATTTTACTGGAGATTATCCAACACCAGGAGGAAATAGAGTGGTAAACGATTCTTATATTAATTTCTTTGAAGGGAATAACAAAAGAGCGTACTAGGAAAATTAGATAAACATATATAAAAAAAAGCGCCATTGGCGCTTTTTTTGTTTAGAATAATACTGAGAATTATTTATTTTCAGCGTATAATTTTTCAACGTGATTCCAGTTAATTACATTAAAAAATGCATTGATATAATCTGGTCTTCTGTTTTGGTAGTTTAAGTAGTAAGCGTGCTCCCAAACATCTAAAGCTAAAATAGGGAAACCTCCACAGCTAACACCTGGCATTAATGGATTGTCTTGGTTTGGAGTAGTACAAATTTCTACTTTTCCTCCTTTATGAACACATAACCAAGCCCAACCTGATCCAAAACGAGTTGCAGCAGCTTTAGCAAAAGCATCTTTAAAAGCTTCAACTGAGCCAAATTCAGCCTCAATAGCATCTCTTAATTCTCCTGTTAAGTATCCTTTTCCTTCTGGGTTCATTACATCCCAAAATAAAGAATGATTGTAAAAACCACCGCCATTATTTCTAACGGCTGCATTGTTCATATCTAAACCACCTAAGATTTCTTCAATAGATTTTCCTTCTAATTCGGTTCCAGCAATGGCGTTGTTTAAATTGTTTGTATAGCCAGCATGGTGCTTAGAATGGTGTATTTCCATTGTTCTAGCATCAATATGTGGTTCTAAAGCATCATAAGCATAAGGTAATTTTGGTAATTCAAATGACATAGTAATATATTTTTAATTAAATTTAAATTGTATTTCCAATTACATCAAAGATAACGAACCGTTTTCATTTTAAAAAATCTTAAAAATCGAATGTTTTTATAGTGTTATTGTTTTAAGTTATAAAGAGCGTTAATTTATAGCTATTTTTAAGTAAAATAGCTTCTTAAATAGTTGAATATACAATTAATAATCAGCATCTTCGGGGTACTTTGCCATAAATTCCTCAGCCTTAGCAACCATATTTTTACTTCCACAGAAGAAAGGCACGCGTTGGTGTAATTCTGTAGGTTCAATGTCTAAAATTCTTCCATAGCCATCACTGGCGGTACCATTGGCTTGTTCAGCTAAAAAAGCCATAGGATTACATTCGTATAACAAACGTAATTTTCCTTTAGGCCCAATAAAACTAGTTGGATAAATATAAATACCACCTTTAATCATGTTTCTATGAAAATCTGAAACCAACGAACCAATATAACGCGAAGTATAAGGTCTGTCATCCTTTTCTTCCTGACAATATTTTAAATAATCTTTCACTCCTTGCGGAAAATGAACATAATTTCCTTCATTAATTGAATAAATTTTTCCGTTTTCAGGAAACCTAAATTCAGGGTGCGATAAGTAAAAAGTACCCAATGCCGGATTCAACGTAAACCCATTTACACCATACCCAGAGGTGTAAACCAACATAGTAGAGGTTCCATAAACCACATATCCTGCTGCTACTTGCTGGTTTCCTGGTTGTAAAAAATCTTTTAATTCTACAGGAGTACCAATTGGTGTTATTCTTTTATAGATAGAAAATATAGTACCTACCGATACGTTTACATCAATGTTTGAAGAACCATCAAGCGGATCTATTAAAACAACATATTTGTTTTTGTTGCTGCCATCTTTACCACAAATAGTTACAAAATCATCTTCTTCTTCACTGGCAACACCGCAAACAATTTCTCTGTTTATCAATGTTTTCATAAAAACATCGTTGGCGTAAACATCTAATTTTTGTTGGTCTTCGCCTTGAATATTTGTTGCTCCTGCAGCTCCCATAATATCTACCAAACCAGCTTTGTTAACTTCGTGGTTTACAATTTTAGCTGCTAATTTAATAGATGAGATTAGTCTAGAAAATTCACCCGTGGTTGATTTATAATGCTTTTGATTTTCAATAATGAATTCTCCTAAAGTTAATTTGTTGTTTTCCATATAAAAAAATGAGTTGTAGTTTATACAAATATCTAAAAATATATTTTAAAAACTGTCCTTTACAATACTGTATAAATAAAGAATTTTCTACTTTTACCAATATAAAAACCTCAAAAAATAGTTTATGAGTTTTACAATTAGAGATGGAAAAAAAGAAGATTTACCTTCAGTTTTAAAATTAATTAAAGAATTGGCACATTTTGAAAAAGAATCTGATGCTGTAATTGTTACGGTTGAAGATTTAGAAAAAGATGGTTTTGGGAAAAACCCGTTATTTCAATTTTTTGTTGCTGAAATGGAAAATGAAATAGTAGGAATGTCTCTTTTTTATCCACGTTATTCCACCTGGAAAGGGCCAACAATTCATTTAGAAGATTTAATTGTTACAGAAGAAAAAAGAGGATTAAAAATTGGTGGTGCTTTGTATAAAAAAGTGATTGAATATGGTTATAATAATGGTGTGCAGCGCATTGAATGGGCTGTTTTAGATTGGAATGAACCTGCAATAGCTTTTTATGAAAGCACTGGAGCAACCGTTTTAAGAGACTGGGATACGGCTCAATTTCATAGGGAAGAAATGAAAAATTATTTAAATAAATAAAGTGAAGGTTTTTAAATTTGGTGGTGCTTCAGTAAAAGATGCTGAAGGTGTTAAAAATGTTATTCGTGTGTTAAAACACGAAGGCTTTAATAATACACTTATTGTTATTTCGGCAATGGGAAAAATGACCAATGCTTTTGAAAAAGTAATTGATGCGTATGTATATAAAAATGATAATTTAAACAACGCCATTGAATTTATTAGAGACTATCATATCAATATAATTAACGAACTTTTTTCTGCAAAAAAGGATGCAATACTTTTTGAAGTTGAAAAACTTTTAGGGGAATTAAGTGGGTTTTTAATCGCAAACAAAAATACTGATTATAACTTTATTTACGATCAGGTTATTGGTTTTGGTGAATTGTTGGCTACCAAAATTGTAGGAGCTTATTTAAACGAAAATCACATTACTACAAAATGGATTGATGTTCGTAATTTTATTAAAACCGATGCTAATTATAGAGATGCGCGTGTAAATTGGGAAGCAACTGAGGCAAATATTGCGAAGCTTAATACTGCCAATTTATACCTTACGCAAGGGTTTTTAGGAGGTACTTTTAACGGAAAAACTACCTCGTTAGGTCGTGAAGGTTCAGATTATACCGCGGCTATTTTTGCTTACTGTTTAAATGCAAAAAGTTTAACTATTTGGAAAGATGTTGACGGTGTTTTAAACGCTGATCCTCGGTATTTAGAAAACACTACATTGTTAACTCAAATTTCATACAAAGAAGCTATTGAAATGGCTTTTTATGGCGCTTCTATAATTCATCCTAAAACATTAAAACCTTTAGAAAATAAAAAAATACCATTATACGTTCGTTCTTTTTTTAATTTAAATTCAAAAGGAACAGCAGTAAGTAAAGGACGTAGATTAGTGCCAGAAATACCGTGTTTTATAGTTAAGAAACAACAAATATTGGTATCAATTTCAGCTATAGATTTTTCATTTATGGTTGAACATAACCTAAGTGATATTTTTAAAATACTACATGATTTTAAACTAAAAGTGAGTTTAATTCAAAATTCAGCATTAAGTTTTTCGGTTTGTATTGAAGATAATTTCGGGAATTTTCAGTCATTTATTTCTGAAATAACGATGAATTACAAAGTTAGTTTTACTGAAAACGTATCGCTTTACACTATAAGGCATGCTTCAAAAAAAGCTATTGAATCTATAGAACAAAAAGGCAAAGTATTGTTAAAACAAGCAACAAAAGGCACGGTACAAGTTATTATGCAATAATTTTGTGTATTTTTGCTTTTACGTTAATTTTATTAAATGAGTTTAGTTACAGCTAAAGAGGTTGCCAAGGCCGTAAATCTTGAAAAGTATGGATTTATCGGAACTTTTTTTGGTTGGTTTATTATGAAAATTCTTCGAATTTCGAAGCTAAACAGAATTTATAATAAGCACAAGCATTTAAAAGATTTAGATTTTTTTACAGCTTTGTTGAAGGATTTTGAGATTAATTTTGAAATCCCAAAAGAAGATTTAGATAGAATTCCAAAAACAGGTTCGTTTATTACCGTTTCCAATCATCCGTTAGGTGGAATGGATGGTATTTTATTATTAAAATTGTTGATTGAAAAACGACCAGATTATAAAATAATTGCGAACTTTTTACTGCATAGAATTGAGCCAATGAAGCCCTTTATTATGCCTGTTAATCCTTTTGAAGATAGAAAAGATGTGCAATCTAGCTTATCGGGTATAAAAACTGCATTACTGCATTTAAAAGAAGGTTATCCTTTAGGAATTTTTCCTGCAGGGGAAGTCTCAACGTATAAAGATGGAAAATTAATTGTTGATAAACCTTGGGAAGAAGGTGCTTTAAAATTAATTCAAAAAGCAAAAGTGCCAATTATTCCAATTTACTTTCATGCGCGTAATAGTCGCTTATTTTACTTTTTATCAAAGTTAAACCCAACGTTACGAACTGCAAAATTACCTTCAGAATTATTAACCCAAAAAGGCAGGGTTATTAAGGTGCGCATAGGAAAACCAATAACTGTTAAAGATCAAGCTGCATATCCTGAATTGCAAGGTTTTAGCAATTTTATTCGTAAAAAAACATATATGCTGGCCAACCCTTTTGAAAAGGACTCAAAAACCATTAATTCTCAATCATTAAAAATTTCGAAAGCGCCAAAACAAATTGTTTGTCAAAAAAATTATCAAAAAATTCTTGAAGAAGTTGATGCTCTAAGGCTAAAGAATGGTCGTTTACTAATAAGTAAAAATTACGAAGTGTTTTTTGCATCTAGTAAAGAAATTCCGAATGTAATGTTTGAAATTGGCCGTTTACGAGAAATTACCTTTAGAGAAGTTGGGGAAGGAACAAATGAGTCTATTGATTTAGATGTTTTTGATGGTTACTATCACCATATGTTTTTATGGGATAATGTTGCTAAAAAATTAGTGGGAGCTTATAGAATGGGTTTAGGTAAGGGTATTTATGCTAAATATGGTATTGAAGGGTTTTATGTTCACACGTTATTTAAATTTGAGCCTGAATTATACAGTATGATGGATAATTCAATTGAAATGGGGCGAGCTTTTGTAATTAAGGAATACCAGCAAAAACCAATGCCTTTGTTTTTATTGTGGAAAGGAATTGTACATGTAACATTGCGTTATCCGGAATATAAATATTTAATAGGTGGCGTTAGTATAAGTAATCAGTTTTCAAATTTCTCAAAATCGTTAATGATTGAGTTTATGAAATCTCATTATTACGATCCTTATATTGCGCAATACATTCACCCTAAAAAAGAATATAAAGTTAAGTTGAAAGATGCTGATAAAGATTTTGTTTTTGATGCTACTGAAGCCGATTTAAACAAATTTGATAAGGTTATTGATGAATTGGAGCCAGGTTTGCGCTTGCCTGTTTTAATTAAAAAATACGTAAAACAAAACGCCCGTTTGGTGGCATTTAATGTAGATCCTAAGTTTAATAATGCGGTTGATGGCTTAATGTATATTCGAGTTTCTGATATACC
>CBDUAL010000084.1:0-10471 GCA_965365125.1 uncultured Lutibacter sp. | reverse complement strand
CTACAAAACACCAATAAATGTTACTTTTTTAACTATAAACGGCTTGAATACTTAAATAAATGGTATCCACACAAGCCTTTTCATAAATTGAAAACTCTCTACAAAACCAATACACTATAAATTTTAAAATACGCTATTTACAACCTATTTTCATTAATGATACTAATTAATAACATTAAACAATTGTATATTTGCCATAATTAAACAAATACATTAAATAAAAGATAGCCAGTTAACTCTTATGCCTTTTAAAAAGTTACATTCTAATATAAAAGAAAAGCTAGAATCTCTAGAAATAATAAGCTCTACTTCTTTTCAAAAAGCAAGTATTCCCTTAATAAAAAGTGGTGCCAATATTTTTTGTACGGCTTCAAAAAATAGTGGAAAAACAACTACACTTATACTTACCACCTTACAAAAATTAAAATGTGAAGAAGTTGGAACCGCTCCAAGAGCAATGGTTCTTGTTGAAAACAAAGAAAAAGCAATTGAATTATACGAAGCCTTTTTAACATACACACGACACAATTCGTTACGTGTATATTTAGTTGATGAAAAAGTACATGTTGATGTGCATAAATCTGAAATATTTGAAGGAACAGACATTCTAATTGGTACACCTAAAGCAGTTAATAAATTGTTTTTATTTAATGGTGTAAATACCACGCAATTAAAGATGCTTAGTGTAGACGATGCTGAATTTTTATCTGAAAAATCATCATATAATGCCCTTTTGGCTATTACACAAAGTCTTAATAAATGCCAATTTGTAATTTATTCGGAAACAATGCACCCAATTCTAAAGCGCTTTAAGTCTTCTTTTATGGAGCACTCTAGAACAGTTTCTATTTAAAAATTTATTTTCAAAAGTAAATCTAAGTTCCTACGTATATTAAGCCTACCTTAGGTAAAAAAATAATGTCCATAGAGCGAAGAGTACAATTGGTTGAAAAACTTTTCACCCAATTAGAGCAAGAAATCGCTCAGTTTGAGACATTATCAGGTATAGCATGTGTAAAGGGCTGCGGAAAGTGCTGTACTTATGCTAATGTTGAAGCTTCTCCTTTAGAATTTTTACCTTGGGCTTTTAATTTATTTTTAAATAGTGAAGCTGAAAAAACTCTTAAACTTTTAAATGAGACTAATACATCAACCTGTATCATTTACAAACCTTTAGCCATTATAAATCAAGGCCGATGCAGTAATTACAAATATCGAGGTTTAATATGTAGACTATTTGGATCTGCAGCAAACACCGATAAATATGGCAATTTAAGAATGGCTATGTGTAAAATTATCAAAGAAGGTCAAGCTAAAAACTACAATTCAACAACCAAAGCAATTACTAAAGGATTAAATGTACCAATATTCACTGAATATTATATGCAATTAAATCAAATAGATTTTAATTTAGGAAACACAATACTACCTGTAAACCAAGCACTAAAAATGGCTTTGGAAGTTGTATTTCAATACTATGCCTACAGACCTTTTCCTGATGTGGAAAAAAGAAGTTGTTAAATTATAAGCGTTTATAAATACACAAAACTATTACCAATCAATTGGTTTATAGTCTTTTAAAAACTTACCACACCAATGTTTACCTGTATTTATACCATCAAACAACGGATCCATTACACGTGCAGCTCCATCAACAATGTCTAAAGGAGGTTGAAAATCATGTAATTCTTGTTTTTTCTTAGCCAATTCTACCGGATCTTCATCAGTAACCCAACCGGTGTCAACTGCATTCATATAAATACCATCTTTAGCTAAAGCACGTGCCGAAGTATGCGTTAACATATTTAGCGCTGCTTTTGCCATATTTGTATGTGGGTGACGACTTTCTTTAAAAAACCGGTGAAACTTCCCTTCCATTGCCGAAACATTAATAATATGCTTTTTTCCTGTATTGTCTTTTTTCATTATTTCAGAAAGACGATTACACAATACAAAAGGTGCTACCGAATTCACCAACTGAACTTCAATCATTTCAGTAGTTTCAATTTCTCCTAGTTTTAAACGCCAGCTATTTGTTTTTCTTAAATCTACCTGCTGTAAATCGGCATCTAATTTTCCTTCAGGAAATACTTCATTTGTAACCAACGTATTGTCAAAACTATAAGGAATTTGAGATAATTTTGCCGAAGCTCTTAAACCAATTCCAGGTTCTGGTCCGTGCCAAGTAACGGGCATATTTTTGTTTGAAGAAGCGCCTGAAGTCAGTACTTTTAATTCATCTAAACAACCCGAATGATCGGTTAATAAATCGCGGGCAAATTTAGGTAAAGATGCTAGCGGTTTTTCTTCATTCTCCATTAAATGTGAATAAAATCCTGCTGGTCGTCTCACAGTTTGCGCTGCATTATTAATTAAAATATCCAATCGCTCGTATTTTTGCTCAATAAAATTACAGAAAATCTCCACACTTGGTATGTGTCGTAAATCCAATCCGTGAATTTTTAAGTTATGCCCCCACTCCATAAAATCTGGCTCTTTTGAAAATCGTAAAGCCGAATCTACAGGAAAACGAGTTGTAGCAATTACTGTGGCTCCACCACGTAATAGCATTAATGTAATATGATACCCAATTTTTAAACGAGAACCTGTTATTATGGCAACTTGCCCTTTTACATCAGCATTTTGAAAACGTTTTGCATAATTATAATCACCACAATCTGAACACATAGTATCGTAAAAATGATGCAATTTTGTAAATTCAGCCTTACATACATAACAATTTCTAGGTGATGCTAATTCTAACTGCTCTTTAGCGGCTAAATCAGATGCTGCTAAAAGTTTAGGCGCTTCAAATACATCAGCCTCACGAGCACTTCTAATGCCAGTTTCCTTACGTGCAACACGATCTCTTGCTGCTATTTTTCGTTTAGCTGCTTTTTTTCCGTCCTTTTTCCGACGAGAAAATTCTTCTCTACTTGGACGAGAAAGCATTCCTGAGGCTTTTAATAAAGCGGTTCTTTTCTCTTTAGGAATATCAAATATTTGATTAGTATCAGTAACTAATTTTTCTAAAACTGAAATACACTTATCTATTTCTTCCGAAGAAATTATTTCAGATGCGTTTGTTTCTTTGTGATCTTTATGCATGTTTTTTACAATCATTATAAAAAATTGTATTATAAAGTGTTATCACAAAATAATAGTAACTTTCTACTTATTCAAAAATATATTGTTGTGTGCTAATGTAATGTTTAGCAGCTATTTTTTACTTTTTTTCTTTTTAGAATCATCCGATTTTGGAGTTCCTAAACTTGTTTGAGCTATATGGTTTGCCAGTACTTTTTCAATCAACTCCTCTTTTGTTAAGTGATGAAATACAGTTCTTACTTGTTTTCTGAATTCTTCAGAAATAGTACGATTTGGTTTGGTTTTAAATATTTTTTTAGCCCATAATAACGCGTTATTTTCTTCAATGCTTTGAGCATCAGCTTTTTTGAATTCTTTAAATACAATACCTAAAGCCGATTCAAAATCTGCAATTTCAGCAACTTCTTCTTGTTGAAGAATTGTTAAAGAAAGTCCTTTTGCTCCTGCTCTAGCTGTACGCCCACTTCTGTGTACATACGTATCGTAAGTATCAGGTAAATGATAGTTTACAACGTAGGAAATATCTTTAATATCAATACCACGAGCAGCTAAATCTGTAGCAACCAAAATATCAATATAACCCTCTCTAAATTGCCCCATGATACGGTCACGAATACCTTGTGATAAACTTCCGTGAATAGCACCAGACGAAAATTTATTAATGGCTAAATTCTTAGCTAATTTATTAACAGCAGCTTTTGTTTTACAAAAAATAATACCACGTTGCCCTTCCTTAGAATTTAAGAAATGCATTAAAACCTCTAATTTCTCAATAGGTTCTACCACTACATATTGATGATCTATGCCTTGATGCCCAATAGTTTCCATATCTGCTTCAATTTGAACTACATGTTTAGACATATAGTTTTGAATCAATTGTTTAATGGTTCCTGGCATGGTAGCTGTAAACAACAAAGTTCTTCTAGATCTTGGTATTTCTTTAATAATACTATCTAAACCTTCTTTTAATGCGCTCACCATTTCATCAGCTTCATCTAAAATAAAGTAAGTAATGTTTGTAACATCTACCGCTTTTCGCTCTATTAAATCGGCCAAACGACCTGGAGTTGCTACAACAATATGTGTAGTACTTTTTAAACTTTCTATTTGAGGTTTGATAGGAATTCCACCACAAACCGATACAATTGAAATAGCAGGCATAAGTTTAGCGTAAGACACTAAATTCGCATGAATTTGTTGCCCTAATTCTCTTGTAGGTGCTAATATTACTGCCTGTACTGTGGTTTTTTCTATATCTATAAGTTGCAATAAAGGCAGTCCAAAAGCAGCCGTTTTACCCGTTCCTGTTTTGGCCAAAGCAACTACATCTTCTTTTTGATTTAAGATAACTGGAATTGTTTTTTCTTGAATATCAGTAGGCACAGAAATTTGTAATGCTGCTAACCCCTCTTGAAGTTGACTATTAATTCCTAAATCGGAAAAGTGTTTTGACATAAAAAATGTTTTTTGCAAATGTAACAATACCGTTCTCAGAAATTAGAAAAGCTTTGGTATTTTTTTAAGCGTACAAAAAGCGTATAAAAACAGAAAGTTTTCATTTTTTATTTGAGAGATATACAATTTTTTAAAGATATTTAAACTAACTATAAATTGCTTAATTAAAAGTATATATAATACATACTAATTAAATGTAAGATTTAGTTTTAAATAGATTTGTTAGCTAACTTAAACATTCAATTCCAAGCCAACTTATTCCTTTCTTCCCAATATTCATAAGGCATCATTTTAAAAGATGCTAGCAATTCTAATTCTTTTGCGTCTAATGTAAAGTATTGAGCTTTTATATTTTGTTTAAGATGCTCTTTGCTTAACGCTCCGCTAAGCACATAAGTTGGTTCTAAATAATCCATTACAAACCTAAGCGCAATTGCATCAGCGCCAACATTGTATTTTTTAGCTAATACATCTAAAGCAGCATAAACTTCTTTATAATGGCTAAATTTTTCATTTTTAAACAACCTACCATTTGCTAAGCCTTCCTTAATAATAACTGTTTTTTGTTGCTTAAGTAATTCTTTTAAAATAATATGAGTAGATTGTTCTAAAATATTATATGTTACTTGGTAACTATCAAATAAATCCTCATTATTAATCTTAACTTTTAATGCCGCTTCAATAATTTCACTTTGCTTAACACCACTGGTGGTAATTCCAATTTGCAAGCCTGTTTGTTTTTTTAGTTCATAAAGCTTATTTAACACATCTTTATTTTCCAATATTCCACTTTCAAAGGTTGCAGAATGGACTTGGTATATTTTTAATGCTGGTTGAAGTTTTTTTGAGATTTCCCACTGCGCTATAAGTTTCGATAAAGAATGTTCTTTTACCTCATGAGCCCCAATATAACCTAATTCCCAATCAGCCATATAAGTGTACCCCCATTTTGTGCTTAAGGTAACATCTGCGTGCTGAAAATGAGCATTCCAGTTTATTAAAAATTGTTCACCTTTTCCATAAGATGGCGCTGTATCAAAATAACGCACACCTTTGTCGTAGGCAAAATTAAGAACATTTAAAGCGTTTTTCATAAAAGCCTCTTGTGATTTATCTTGTGAACTACTATCTTTTATATTGATATATTCTGGCCTACCTAAAGCCGCTAAACCCAACCCTATTTTTGTGTTTGTCATCCTGTTAATTGTTGTTCTAATTTTAATTTCGAAATATAATCTATTTAATTTCTATAACATATAATTTCATGGTATTCGTAAAATAAAAAAACGCAACATGAATCTCAAAGAGAAGAAATAATCAAAAAAAATCTTTTAAATTGATGTATTTTTATAAAACTAGAACCAGTAGTTTTTGTTTTATTGTTTTAGTAATTTCTATTGATTTTAGTATAAAATTCAAACAGATTATTCTGATTAAAATTATTTACTGTTATTTATATATTTCCATTTTTTATACTTAATTTTAAAAAATAATTATTCTATTTCTTTTTTAATAAATGATTTAATATTTATAAAATTCACATTATATATTTTATTTTAATAGTAATACTATTATATTTGCGAACAAAATATTCAAATATGGATAAATTACTATCAAACATTAAAATAGAAATTCCACAAGGTATTTATTTAAAAGACCCTGAATCTTCTTCATTGGGTAAAAAAATGATACAAAACAGTATCATTCTAATTGAAGAAATAGGCTTTGAAGATTTTAATTTTAAAAAGTTAGGACAGCTTATCAATTCTAATGAAAGCTCTATTTACAGGTATTTTGAAAGTAAACACAATCTATTAACGTACCTTACCTCCTGGTATTGGAGCTGGATAGAATATCAACTTGTAATAGAAACGTATAGTGTAAATAATGCAGAAGAAAAATTACACAAAGCCATTGAAGTAGTTACCCGAACTACTGAGCAAGACAATAAATACAGTCATATTAATGAAGTACTACTTAATTTAATTATGATTAATGAAAGTTCAAAATCGTTTTTAACGAAAGATGTTGACATTGAAAATAATGAAGGTTATTTTATATCTTATAAACGGGTGGTGCAAAGGCTTTCAGAAATTATAAAGGCATACAATACTACTTATGAATATCCTTTAAGTTTAGCAAGTACTGTTATTGAAGGTGCTTTACATCAGCAGTTTTTAAAAGTACATTTTAAATCTATTACAAATTGTAATAATAGCATAACGCCTACAAAATTTTTCACCAATTTAATAGCAAACACACTATCTCATGGAGCATAAAATATGGACACCCTGGAAACGCTTTATAAAATTACTAGAATTAGAGCGTAAAGATATTTTTCAGATTGGTTATTACGCTATTTTTGAAGGTATTGTAGCACTTTCATTACCTTTAGGTATTCAAGCCATTATAAATTTACTTCAAGGTGCTGTAATATCTGCCTCTTGGGTTGTTTTAATTGTACTAGTTACAGCTGGTGCGGCTTTTTCTGGTATTTTAAAACTCATGCAAATGCGTATTATTGAAACCATACAACAACGTATTTTTACCAGAGCTTCTTTTGAGTTTAGTTACCGCTTTCCAAAAATTAAAATGAGCGAACTCAGTAATTATTACCTGCCTGAATTAGCCAATCGGTTTTTTGATACGTTGACAATTCAAAAAGGATTATCAAAAATTTTGATTGATGTTCCCTCTGCGTTATTACAAATAATATTCGCATTAATTTTGTTATCATTCTATCACCCATTTTTTATCTTTTTCGGTTTTTTACTGCTATTCTTAATTTATATCATCTTTAATTTTACTGCTCAAAACGGATTGAATACGAGTTTAACTGAATCTAAAAATAAATACAAGGTTGCGCACTGGTTGCAAGAAGTATCTCGTGCTGTAATTAGTTTTAAACTTTCAGGGAGAACTACCTTGGCGTTACAAAAAAGTGACGATTTAGTAAATGATTATTTGAATGCTCGTGAAAATCACTTTAAAGTATTAATTCTGCAGTTTATACAAATGATTGGTTTTAAAGTACTTATAACAGCTGGATTGTTGATAATTGGAGGTTTTTTAGTTTTAGAACAGCGTATGAATATTGGGCAATTTGTTGCTGCTGAAATTATTATACTTTTAGTAATTAGTTCTGTTGAAAAACTAATTTTAAGCTTAGAATCATTGTACGACGTGCTAACTTCAATTGAAAAAATTGGACAAATTGTTGACAAACCAATTGAAGCTCAAAATGGAGAAATTATAAAAGAAAATGCTGATCTTACCATAGAGCTTCAAGACTTGTCATATACGATGGAATTACGTAAAGAACCTATTTTAAATGGTATTTCTTTCACTATAAATCAAAAAGATAGAATTTTAGTTGGCGGCGAAAGTGGTTCTGGAAAATCTAGTTTATTACAACTTATTTCTGGGCTATTACTTCCAAGTTCAGGACATATTTACGTGAATAATCTTTCAATTGAAAGTTTATATATCAATGAATTTCGTGCTAAATTAGGGTTATCTCTTTCTGAAGAAACTCCTTTTGAAGGTACAATAAGAGAAAACATTACTTTTGGAAATAATAGTATTACTGATGAAATAATTTACAAAACATTTGAAGATCTACAGTTAATTGACTTTCTAAAGCAACAACCTAAGGGGTTAAATACAATTATTAAGCCTGAAGGGATGCAAATTCCATACACTATTTCTAAAAAAATTGTATTGGCAAGAGCCATTGTAAAAAATCCGAAAATTTTAATCTTAGAAAATCCTTTGGATCAATTCCATAAAGATGAAGCTGAAAAAATCATTACCTTTTTAACCGATAACTCACAACCCTGGAGCTTAATTGTAATAAGTAATAATGATAATTGGAAACTTAACTGTAATACACATATTACACTTAAAAATGGAACGATTACTAATATTAATAAATTTTAAGCGATGTTAAACATTTCAAATAATAAAGTTTCACAACATATAGATTTAAAGAAATTTAAGTCTGGACAAGAAATATTTTCAAAGGAATATCACTTAGGGTTTCGAAAGTTTTTAAAATATTTTTCTGTTGCTTTAATCGTAATTCTATTTTTACCTTGGACACAAAATATAAAAAGTAGTGGTACCGTAACCACGCTTAAACCCAATCAACGACCGCAAACATTACAATCTCAAATTCCTGGGCGCATTGAACAGTGGTATGTTCAAGAAGGTGATTTTGTAAAAAAAGGAGATACCATTTTACGCATTTCTGAAGTAAAAAGTGAATACTTTGACGAAAAACTGGCTGAACGAACAGACAACCAACTTACAGCTAAAACATCATCAGTTGAAGCTTATAAAAATAAAGTTGAGGCTTTAGAAAACCAAATTATTGCCTTGCAACAAGAACGTACACTTAAACTTGAACAAGCCAAAAACAAAGTAATTCAAGTGCTATTAAAAGTTAAAAGTGACAGTATAGATTTAGAAGCTGCAAAAATAAAAGCCAATATTACTAAAACACAATATAATCGTGTAGTTTCTTTACAGGAAGAAGGTTTAAAATCGGTTAAAAATGTTGAGGATATACGAAACAAATTACAAGAAGCAAATGCAAAATTAGTATCGCAACAAAACAAATTTTTAAGCACTAAAAATGAAGCGCTCAACAGTCAACTTTCAATTGCAACTACAAAATCGAGCTATGCAGATAAATTAGCAAAATCTCAAAGCGATTTATTTACGGCACAGTCTAGTGGTTACAATACTGAAGTTGAAGTTTCTAAACTACAAACAAATCTTGCAAATTATAAAAAAAGAAGCAGTCTATTATATGTAACAGCACCACAAGACGGTCAAATAAATAAAGCTATAAAATCGGGTATTGGAGAAACTTTTAAAGAAGGTGAACAATTATTAAATATAATGCCTTCAAACTACGAATTAGCTATAGAAATGTATGTACACCCTATAGATTTACCATTGATACATATTGGCGAAAAAGTACGTGTACAGTTTGACGGTTGGCCTGCAATTATTTTTAGCGGATGGCCTAATGTTTCTTACGGAACTTATGGTTCAAAAATTGTTGCCATTGAAAATTTTATAAGTGTTAACGGTATGTATCGTGTACTTTTAAAACCAGATGCTGACGATGTAGCGTGGCCAAATGCTATTCGTGTTGGTTCTGGAACAAAAAATATTGCCTTGTTAGAAAACGTACCAATTTGGTTTGAATTATGGAGACAAATCAATAGCTTCCCTCCTAACTTTTATCAGCCAAATAAAACGGATGATTCAAAAAATAAAAAGAAAGCCTAATGAAAAGATTGTTTATCATTTTATCATTTTTAATGTATAGTATTACTTTTTCTCAAGTAAACAGCAATGTTTTAACTTTAGAAGAATATTTAGGCTATGTTAAAAAATACCATCCAGTTGTAAAACAGGCACAATTAATTACTACCCAAAGTGAAACTAAATTATTAAAATCTAGAGGTGCTTTTGATCCTAAGTTAGCAATTGATTATAGCCGTAAAAAATTCAAAAATACGACGTATTACGATAAGCTAAATGCTTCGTTTAAAATTCCTACTTGGTACGGAGTGCAATTCAAAGCTAATTATGAAAATAACGACGGAATTTATTTAAATCCTGAATATAAAACTCCTGAAGATGGACTGTATAGTGTTGGCGTATCTGTTTCTCTAGCAAAAGGCTTATTAACAAACAATAGAATGGCTACTTTAAAGCAAGCCAAATTATATGTTAAACAAGCTGAAGCAACACAGAAAATAGCTGTCAACGAAATTTTATACAACGCTATTACATCGTATTTTAATTGGTTGAAAAATTACCAAGCAACATCTATTTATTCAGATTATATGCTGAATGCTGAAGAACGATTTCAAAATGTAAGAAGAAGTTA
>CBDUAL010000083.1:0-10838 GCA_965365125.1 uncultured Lutibacter sp. | reverse complement strand
CCCCCTCGGTGTAAACGAGGTGCTCTGAACCAACTGAGCTAATTGCCCTAAGCGGTTGCAAATATAGTATCTATTTTAGTTCTGGCAAAGGTTTTTGTATTAAAAAACTGTTTTTATTCTTTTAAAATTTCATGAACAAAAAAAGGTTAATACAATTAGTTAAATTTCAACACTTTAAAAATTGAATAGAAAAAATACAAATTATATTTCAATATAAAATAAATGTAAAATTGTCTAAATAACTTCAGCAACAACAAAAGTACTTCCTCCAATAAATATTAAATCGTTATCTGAAGCTGCTTTTAATGCATTTTTATATGCTTCATCTACCGATGTATATATACTTCCATTTAAATTATATTCAGATGCTTTTTCTTGTAAAACTTCAGCTGGTAATCCGCGTGGTATATTAGGTTTACAAAAGTAATAAATTGCATTTTTTGGAAATAAGGGTAAAATTGAATTCAAATCTTTATCATTAACAACTCCTAAAACCAAATGTAAATTATGGTATTTTTCTTCCTTTAGCTGTTTAAAAACATAATTTAAACCTTCTTTATTATGACCTGTATCGCAAATTGCTTTTGGTTTTTGTTGTAAAACTTGCCACCTTCCTAACAAACCAGTATTTTTTACAACATTTAAAAGGCCGCTTTTAAGGTTTTCATCAGAAATAACAAACCCTTTTTCTTTTAAAATATAAAGTGCTTGCGCAGCTGTTTTTACGTTTTTTTGTTGGTAGCTTCCTTTTAAATCCGTTTTGTAATTTTCTGTTACTAATTCTTCAGCTAAATAAATAGGCGCTTTATGTTCAGAAGCTATTTTTTTAAAAACTGGAAATGTTTCCTCTTGAAATTCCCCAACAACTAAAGGTGTATTTTCTTTTATAATCCCCGCTTTTTCAAACGCAATTTCAGGCAAAGTTTCACCTAAAAACTGTGTATGGTCAAATCCTATATTGGTGATTACTGAAACTTCAGGATTTATAATATTGGTAGAGTCTAACCTTCCGCCTAAACCTACTTCAATTACAGCAATATCAACTTTATGCTTCGCAAAACAATCAAAAGCCAAGCCTACTGTCATTTCAAAAAAAGAAAGCTTGTGCGCTGCTAAAAACGTATTATGCTCTTTGATAAAATAAATTACATCAATTTCATCTATTGGTTCGCCATTAATTTTAATACGTTCTCTAAAATCTTTTAAATGAGGCGACGTATATAAACCAACTTTGTACCCTGCTTCTTGTAAAACTGAAGCTAGTAGATGACTTGTAGAACCTTTTCCGTTGGTTCCTGCCACGTGAATAGTTTTAAACTTTTTTTCAGGAAATTTTAAGTGTTTAGCTAAAGCTAAGGTATTTGATAAATCTTTTTTAAACGCTATTTTTCCTTGCCTTTGATACATTGGCAACTGAGAAAACATCCAGTCCAGTGTTTCTTGATAGTTCATTAAAATTATTGAGATAAAGTAAACCTATATTTGATAGTTCCTATTTGTTTTGAGGGCGCTTTTGTATCTGGTTGCCAAGTTGTTTTTAAAGCTGCAGCTTTAGCTTGTGACAACAAACAAGCCGCCGTATTGGTTGAACCTTTTATTCCTGGTGTAGCTTTTATTACCCTTCCTTGTGTATTAACTTCTATTTGAACAACTACCAAACCTTCTTCATTGCATATATAAGCTGGTTTTGGCCTACTCATAGGTTTTCTATTTCCTAGTTGATAATCGCCACCACTTCCTGTACCTCCATTTCCGTAATAACCACTCGCATTTGGATCGCCTGTAATTTTTCCTTTATCGCCTGCTTGGTTATCATCTCCTTCTCCACCTGTTGCTGTTCCATCAGCATTATTTATACCACCAATTAAAGCATCTAACTTTTTTCTTTTTGCTTCTTCTACGGCTTTTTTCTTAGCAATTTCAGCTTGTTTCTCTTTTTCAATACGTTGTTCTTCTAAACGTTTTTTTTGAGCTACATCTTCTGCTTTCTTTTTTTCTTCTAGCGCTTTTTTTATGGCTATAGCTTCCTCGGTTTCTTGTGTTGCAACTTCTTCTGCTATTTCAGTTTCTTCTTCGGTTACTTCTGGTTCAACTTGCTCAACAACTTCTTCTATAATTTCTTCTTGTTCTTCTTCAATTATTTCTTCGGAAGCAGGTTTTAAGGGTGCTTCTGGTTGAATGTCTCCCATTCCAACTGTTGATGTTCCAAAATTTACAGCAATTCCATATTCTTCTGGAGGATCTAAATAGTTTAATCCAACAAAGAAAATAAGCACCAATAGTAAGCTCATAATAACAGTTGTTATTACAGCTGATTGTTTTTTATGCTTTGTATCTAAAAAATGAGACATACTTATTTGGGTCTAACCGCTAAAATTACTTTAAACCGATTACGATTTGCAATATCCATTATTTTTACTGCTTTTTCAATTGGCACACCTTCTTCAGCTCTTAAAACAATGGTAGGACTTTCTTTTCCTGATAACTTTACTAACAAGTCTTGCTCTAAATTAGCTTCATTTATCTTTTTATTATCAATATAGTAGTCCAATTTTTTAGTAATAGTTACTGAAGTTGATTTTTTATTCTCGGTTTTACCACTTGCTTTCGGCAACAAAATATCTAATGCACTTGTTGTTACCAAGGTTGAAGTAATCATAAAAAAGATGAGTAATAAAAAAACAATATCCGTCATAGACGACATATTGAAATTTGGATTTATTTTATTTCGACCTCTAATATCCATCTTAAATAGGCTCGTTTAATAAGTCTAAAAATTCAACAGATTTTGCTTCCATTTCGTAAACAACCTTATTGGTACGCACCACTAAATGGTTGTATTGTATGTATGAAATAATACCAACAATAAGCCCTGCAACAGTGGTTGTCATTGCTGTATACAAACCGTCAGAAAGCATTTTAATATCAATTTGCCCACCTGCATTTGCAATTTCGTGAATGGCTACAATCATACCTACAACAGTTCCTAAAAACCCAATCATTGGCGCAGCACCAGCAATAGTTGCTAAAACGGGCACATTTTTTTCTAATTTATAAATCTCTAAACGTCCGGCATTTTCAATCGCCGTATTAATATCTTCCAAAGGTTTTCCAATACGTGAAATTCCTTTTTCAATTAAACGTGCAGCAGGAGAACTAGCTTGCGCACACAACATTTTAGCAGCATCTAATTTTCCGTGAGAAACGTGGTCTTTAATTTGATTCATAAAATTACTATCTGTTTTTGAAGCGGCTTTTATGGCAAAAAAACGTTCAAAATAAATATATAATGCAACGGCCAATAACACTACTAAAATTGCAATTATTATTTGTCCGCCTAAACCACCATCCATTATTAGTTTATAAATAGACAACGTTTTTTCTTCGGAAATAGTTTCTTCAAGCATGTCACTTGAATCTTGTAAGACTGTTAATAGCATACTAAATTTTTAATTTAATTTTAAAACGAAAATACTGATTGAAAATTGTAATTAATAATTTTAAATAAAAAAAACCAAGAATTATTTCTTGGTTTTTTTTATTTGTTTTATAAGATGGCCCGCATTCCCATAAATGCAATGGAACCAACTACAAAACCAATTGCTGCTAACCAGCTAATTTTTTTGAAGTACCAGAAAAAATCTATTTTTTCCATTCCCATTGCAACAACTCCTGCTGCAGAACCAATAATTAACATACTACCTCCTGTACCTGCTGCAAAAGCAACAAAATGCCATAAAGGACTATCAACTGGTTCTTGAAACATACCCATACTTGCGGCTACTAATGGTACATTATCTACAATTGCAGACCCAACTCCTAATAACATTACAACAACATCAGTATTAGGAATAATTGTTTTTAAAGATTCTGCTCCTAAAAATAACATTCCTAAAGATTCTAAAGCAGCTACTGCCATTAAAATTCCGAAGAAAAATAAGACACTTGGCATTTCAATTTTCCCAAGAGATTTATGCACTGGACTATGAAAACCTTCTGAATCATCTCCTTCGTTTTCTATTACATGTGAAATATTGAATTGAGATCTACTGTAAATTTCAGCAAAAACACCAACTACTGATAAAGACAACATCATACCTACATAAGGAGGTAAATGTGTAACAGTTTTAAAAATTGGAACAAACATAATTGCACCTAAACCTAAATAAAGCATTATTGGTCCGTACTTATTTGTAGTTTTATCTTCTTTAACAATTACTGTATCTATTTCACCTTGAAATGGTTTCATAAATGAAGCAATAAATGTAGGTACTACCATGCATAAAAGTGCTGGTATTACTAAATACTCTATTAATTTAGCGGTGGTTACTTTTTTACCAATCCAAAGCATTGTTGTTGTAACATCACCTATTGGAGACCAAGCACCACCTGCATTTGCAGCAATTATAATTAAACCTGCAAACCATAAACGTGTGTTTTTATCGTCAATAATTTTTTGCAGAATTGTAATTAAAACAATGGTAGCTGTTAAATTATCAATAATTGCAGAAAGTATAAAAGCTAAAGCTGTAAAAATCCATAATAATTTCTTTTTATTCTTAGTTACAATGTAGTTTTTAAAGGTTGCAAAACCGTCAAAGTAATCTATAATCTCAACAATTGTCATTGCTCCCAACAAGAAAAATAAGATCTCTGCTGTTTTTCCTAAATGATGTAATAACGTTTCTTCTAATAAATGATGTTTTTCTTCATTAGAAAAACTTGAAAACCCTTCTATTAATTTATGTGCTCCAGAATCAAACCAATTTGGAAAAGTTTCAATTCCAAAAGCAACCAACGCCCATAAAACAGCCATCATAGCCAAGGCTGGAATTAATTTATCTAGTTTTAAATTATGCTCTAAAGCAATTGCCAAATACCCAACTATGAATATTAGTATGATTAGTGTTTCCATTAAATATTAAATTATTGTTATTGTAAAATTTATTTCCAAAGCTAATAAAAATAATAAAACCTACTCTGAAATATTAAATATTTTACCAGAACTGTGATCTTTTGCTGCTCCTGTTACGCTACATAAACAATTCACCTGATTTTCAGACCTTAAAACACCTAATAAAGCAAAAATCAAAGCTTCTTTATTATCAATAATTTCTTCCGAAGGAATAATAATAGTACAATTGGTTGCTTTTTTTAATTCACTTATTAAAAAAACATTAAAAGCACCACCTCCCGTAGTTAATACTTTTGAACTATTTGAATTATCTAAGCTATTCGATATTTGTATTACACTATGGGCAATAAATGTTCTTAAAATATCAGCTATATTTAAATGATACTTTTGAATTATTGGAAATATAGTTGTTGTTATAAATTCAAATCCTAATGATTTTGGAATAGTTGCGGTATAAAAAGGTAAATTATTTAATTCTTGAAGCAAGGAGTGATTTATTTTTCCTGAACGTGCTATTTCACCATCTTTATCAAAATTGAAGCCTAATTGTTTTACATAATAATTCATAACTATATTTACAGGGCAAATATCAAATGCAATTCTTTCTTTATTTTTTTCGAATGAAATATTTGCAAAGCCACCTAAATTTAAACAATATTCATAATCTGAAAACAATAATTGATCGCCAATAGGAACTAACGGAGCTCCTTGCCCTCCTAAATTAACATCTTGCGTTCTAAAATCGCAAATAACTTTTAAACCCGTTGTATCTCTTAAAGTTTCACCATCTCCAATTTGCAATGTATACCCCTCATTAGGCTTATGAAAAATAGTATGCCCGTGCGATGCTACAAAATCAATTGCTGAAATTTGATGTTTTTCAACAAAAGCATTCACAACTTCACCCAAATAATTTCCATAAGAAATATCCAGTTTTTCAATTTCTTCTTTTGAAGCAGAAAATGCATTTCGCAAGTTATTTTCCCATGTTGTTGAATATGGAATGGTTTCAGCTTGTATTAATTTGAAATCATATTTACCTTCTTTTTTAAAAATTCGAACAAAAATAATATCTACCCCATCTAAAGACGTTCCTGACATTAATCCAATAACATTCCAACATTTTATATCCATTTCATATTTATTTACGTTTTCTTACAGTTTACATATTTAATAAAATTTTATTGAAAAAAGACTTATATTTACTATATCTTAAACTTTTATTTATAACTACTACTAATTATGGATTTTAATTTAACCGAAGAACAACTAATGATTCGCGATGCCGCACGCGATTTTGCACAAACAGAATTGTTACCAGGAGTAATTGAACGAGACGAAAAACAACAATTCCCTGCTGAACAAATAAAAAAAATGGGAGAGCTTGGTTTTTTAGGAATGATGGTAGCTCCACAATATGGTGGTAGCGGATTAGATACCGTATCTTATGTGCTAGCGATGGAAGAAATTTCAAAAATTGACGCCTCAGCTTCCGTAGTAATGTCAGTAAACAATTCACTTGTTTGTTGGGGATTAGAAAAATTTGGAACCGAAGCACAAAAGCAAAAATATTTAATACCATTGGCAAAAGGTAAAATTATTGGGGCTTTTTGCTTGAGTGAGCCTGAAGCAGGATCTGATGCTACTTCACAAAAAACAACTGCTATTGATAAAGGTGATTATTATTTGGTAAACGGTACAAAAAACTGGATTACCAACGGTGGTAATGCAAGTGTGTATTTGGTAATTGCACAAACCAGTCTAGAAAAAGGACACAAAGGTATAAATGCATTGATTATTGAAAAAGGAATGAAAGGTTTTGAGATTGGCCTAAAAGAAAATAAATTAGGTATTAGAGGTTCAGACACGCACTCTTTAATGTTTACCGATGTGAAAGTACCCAAAGAAAATAGAATTGGAGAAGATGGTTTTGGGTTTAAATTTGCAATGAAAACTTTAGCCGGCGGAAGAATAGGCATTGCTTCACAAGCTTTAGGAATTGCTTCAGGAGCTTATGAACTGGCTTTAAAATACTCGAAACAACGCAAAGCTTTTGGAAAAGAAATTAGCAAACACCAAGCAATTGCCTTTAAATTAGCCGATATGGCAACCCAAATTGAAGCGGCTCGTATGCTATGTATGAAAGCCGCTTGGGAAAAAGATCAACATTTAAATTACGATTTAAGTGGCGCTATGGCAAAACTGTATGCTGCAGATATGGCTATGAATGTTACTGTTGAAGCTGTTCAAATTCACGGTGGTTATGGCTTTGTAAAAGAATACCACGTAGAACGTTTAATGCGTGATGCAAAAATTACACAGATTTATGAAGGTACTTCTGAAATTCAAAAAATTGTAATTTCAAGAAGTATTTTAAGCGATTAAATAATTTTATTGGGCGTGCCGGCAATAAAAATTGCCGTCGCGTCTTCCGCTATATCTTTTGCTAAAAAAAGCAAAAGGATGCCGCTTCAACCGCTCACGCATTACACCTTTTTAATCACATAGGTAACTATACCCCAAATTATCAATTCGTTTTCTTCTGTTACTTTTATAGGTTTAAAACCCTTATTTTCTGGCATTAAAAAAACTTGTTCTTTTTCAATTTTTAGTCTTTTTATGGTAAACTCACCATCAATCATACATACAGCAATTTTACCATTTCTGGTTTCTATACTTCTGTCAATCACCAATAAATCACCATCTTCAATATTGGCATCAATCATAGAATTTCCACGAACACGCGCATAAAAAGTGGCATTTTCGTTTTTAATTAACTCTTTATCTAAACTAATACGAACTTCCTTAAAGTCTTCCGCAGGAGAAGGAAATCCCGCTGCAATATCTTCATTAACAATTGGTCTTTCAATTGTATGTGAAGTTTCAGGAATGTAAATTGTTATATTTTTAAAATTTTTTAGTTTCTTCAATTGCATTTTATTTCAATTATTTCATTAATTGCAGTGGTATATCTGGGCGATAAATATTCTTGCTTCATTTTCCACGTTTTATCTAAATCTTGATTTGCAATTTTAATTTTTGGACTTCTGTATTTTAAATTCACCTTATCTATTACTTTCATAATAGATTTATGCTTTGGATTTTCATCATTAAACAACGAAAATTGATGCTCTTTTTCGGGCTTAATTCCCATAACAATTACACCTGCTTTTTTATAATTAAAGCCTTTTTTATACAATTGTGTAATTCCTTTAATTGCAAAGTTACAAATTGTAATACTTGAATTTGTGGCATAAGGCAAATGCACCACTATACCTACATTTCTTTTTACATCTGAATAACTACTTGTTCTTAAAAACACATATAAATAGCTACATTCTGAATGTTGCCTTCTTAATTTTTCAGCACAAGAATTTGCAAACGTAGCAATGCGTTCTTTTATGGGCTCAAACTCTTTTATTGCTTTTTCAAAAGTTCGGGTGGTGGCAATATTTTGTTTATCCTTAACTGCTTCAAATCCAATAACAGCTTTACCTGATAAATCTTGTTTTAAACGTAAACCTACAACTGAAAATTGTTTTCGCACATAAGCATCGGGTAACTTTGTAAACTCGTAGGCTGTGTTAACTTGTCTGCTTTTTAACTTTTCTGAAATACGCCGCCCAATTCCCCAAACATTTTCAACCTTGGTCCACTTTAATGCTTTAATTCGCTGTTCTTCTGTTGAAATAACATAAACTCCTTTTGTTTGAACAGTATATTTTTTGGCGATTTTATTGGCTACTTTTGATAGTGATTTTGTGGGTGCAACACCAATACTTACCGGAATTCCAACCCATTTTTCAATGGTGGTTTTTATATGAAGAACATAGGCATTTAATTCTTCTTCTTTAATACCATCTAATTTAAAAAAAGCTTCGTCAATAGAGTACACTTCAATAGCTGGTGTAAATTCTGATAATACATTCATAACTCTTGTACTTAAATCGCCATACAAAGAATAGTTAGAAGAAAATACGTGAATCTTATGATCTGCAAATACTTTTTCATATTTAAAAGCTTCGGCTCCCATTGGCACAAATTGCTTAGCTTCACTACTTCTCGCAATTACGCAACCGTCATTATTAGATAAAACCACAATTGGTTTTCCTATTAAATTGGGTCTAAAAATACGCTCGCATGAAGCATAAAAACTATTACAATCTAAAATTGCATACATCACCTTTAAATTTCTACAAAATTAGAAAGAAAATGCATAGTAAATAAAAAAATACAAATATAATTAATGAATGAATGTTTATTTATATATTTGCACAGCAATTTTTATAAGAAATATGGCACGAAAAATAGATGAAGATAAACTAGCGCGTATAAAACAAGCAACCATGAAAACCATTGTAGATGTTGGACTTGAAAAAGCAACCATTGCTATGATTGCTAAAAACGCCAATGTTAGCGGTGGTTATTTATACCGTTTGTATACTGGAAAACAAGCTTTAATTAATGAATTGTATTTAGATAAAATAAACTCATTAAATAAAGAATTAGAGTTTTTAATTGGTTTAAACCAAACAAGTGTTGCATCTATTATACAAGCATTTGTTCAAAATAGAATTGTTTATGCGCAAAACGAACCTGATGGCTCTAAGTTTTTTTATCACCTGCTTCATAATGACAACTTTACGTTAAGTAATGAGTTAAAAGAAAAAAGTGTTTTACTAATGAAAACTATCAAAAAAATTGGTGAGCAAACAGGTGAAATTGCAACAAACATTAGTCTATTCCAAATACAATACCATATTATTATATATGTGGTTGATTATTTGCACTTCAAAAGAAAAAACTTTTTGGGGACTGAAACGTCTGTACATATAGAGGTTGACTCTTTAGTAAATAATATTTTAACAATTTTAAAAAAAGATAATTAACAATGTCACGTGACAAATTAAAAAGGGTATTAAAATCAACATTGAAAAAATCTGCACCTGCGCTTTTATTATTCAATGTATTTATAATGAATGCACAAGAACTTAGTTTAAAACAAGCATACGATTTAATGCTAAGTTCAAACGGAGATTTAAAGGCTTCTCATTATGAAAGTCAAGCTGTTGAAGAAGAAGGAAAAGCGATGAAAGGCTTACGATACCCTTCCATTAGTGTTTCAGGAACGTATTTAGCTTTAGATCAAGATATTGCTATTGATTTAAATCCGGTACAAAATATTGTTGGCGGTATAATTGGTGGTCTTCCTCCCGGAGGATTAGGTGATTGGAATGTTACGCTACAAGAACGGAATTTTGGTTTTGCTGCTGCAAATATTACTTGGCCAATTTTTGCAGGTGGTAAAATTAATGCTGCAAACAAAGCGGCTGAAATA
Organism: uncultured Lutibacter sp.; assembly: GCA_965365125.1. Classification (GTDB taxonomy): domain Bacteria; phylum Bacteroidota; class Bacteroidia; order Flavobacteriales; family Flavobacteriaceae; genus Lutibacter. The sequence goes on along the minus strand of CBDUAL010000083.1, from coordinate 585 downwards.
AAAACCAACATTTCAGAAAATCACCATCATCTTAAAGAGGATACGTTTACCGTAAGTTTAATAGACTATTACTTTAAGTTTAAGTTGGCTAAACAAGCACATGAATTATTTATGAATGTTTTTAAAGCAGTTGAAACACATAATGAACACGCTCAAAAACTCTTCAATAACGGAATAATACCTGAAGTTGAAACGTTGAATGCAAAAGTAGCTTTATCAAATGCTAAACGAGAAGTATTATCGAGTCAAAAAGATGTTGCGCTTGCGAAAACTGCGATTCAAAATTTAGTAGGAGGTACTAATTTTAATGTTGTTTCTACCAAATTTATGACACCAATAATTTTGCAACCTTTACATGAATTTCAACAAGAAATGTTGCAAAACAATAAACAACTTCTACAAATTGAGCAAAATTACGAATTAGCAAAAGTAGGTGTTAAGGTAGAAAAGAGTGATTATTTTCCAAAAGTAGGGTTGTATGGAGGCTATTTATTGTGGACTGACAATTTACCATTAGTTGAAGATTATAAATATTTGGCTGGTATTGGTGTAACTTGGGATGTTTTTGACGGACTTAAAAGAGAG
>CBDUAL010000082.1:0-10901 GCA_965365125.1 uncultured Lutibacter sp. | reverse complement strand
TAAGATTTACACCCGATTGTAAACTAAATTTTTTGTTTAATTTATAAGAGAATTTTACACCATAAGAATACGATGAATTTCCAGATGTTTCATTATTATTAAACAACTCATCAACACCAGATCTACTACCAAAAGAATTGAAAAAAATTGGTGCAAAAATAGTAGCTACGGTAAATTTACTTTCTGTGATGTCTTTGTTAAGTTCAGTGTTTGGAGTATATCCTGTAAACGGAATTCGTTTGGTGTTCGAATAATTTAAACTATTAAGTGGTTTTTTTGGGACAGTTGATTCTTCAGTAGTAGATGTATTTGCAATAGTTTTATTAGAAGTAACCGAGAGCACATCTTTAGAAAGGTTAGCGTTTAGCGGTATTACTTTACTTTTTGACTTTACTTTTTTAGAAGGATCAACAGTTGAGGCTGTTGTATTATTAGTGGTACTTTCAGTATCAATTACTCTTTTGGGAGCTGTATTTTTCTTCGGAAGTAAGTTTTTTGTAATACTACTTTGCGGCATAAAATAAACAGTTCCTATGCTAAAAAATAGCACTAATATCGCAGCGATACTTGAAAGTTTCGCCCAAAAAGGAAGTCTACGTTTTTGTTGTTTCCCACTCAGGTTTCTTTCAATAGCATTCCACGATTTATTAGGAGGAAAAACTTCATAGTCTTTTAATTTCTCCTGGAATATTCTATCTATATTTTTTGAATCTCTCACTTTTACCTATATAATCTTATACAGATTGCTGACTTTCTTGATGTGTTTCAATTTTAGTTTTTAAAATTGCTCTTGCTCGGGCTAAATTTGATTTTGATGTGCCTTCTGCAATATGCAACATTTTTGAAATTTCTTTGTGAGAATGTCCGTCCAATACGTAAAGGTTAAAAACCATTCGGTATCTATCAGGTAATTCTTGTATTAAACTTAATAAAAAGTCTAATGAAACTTCATCATCATCAATGTCAACAATCACTTCGTCAGGAATCTCTTCTGTAATAATATTTAACACGTTTTTTTTCCTGTACTTTACTAAAACGGTGTTAATCATAACGCGTTTCATCCAGCCTTCAAACGATCCATTAAACTTAAATTGCCCAATTTTATTAAAAATGGTTACAAAACCATCTTGAAAATTATCTTGCGCTTCTTGTTTGTTTTTGGAATACTTCAAGCATATAGAAAATAATTTACCTGCAAAAAGCTGATAAATTTGTTCTTGTGCCTTTCGGTCGTTATCCGCACACTGTTTTATAAGTTTGTTTAAACTCAATTACTAGCGTTATTAATTATTAATAAGATACCTAAAAGAGTGATAGGTTGCGTAAATTTACATTACTTTTGTATCGTTTCCCAATTTTATGAAAAGAAATTTATTTTTTAACATTCAAGTTATCAGTGAGTTTGAACAATTTGCTTTGGAGATATTTCAATTTCAAGCTCAAAAAAATACGGTTTATCGCGAATTTTTAGCGCACTTAAAAACAGATGTTTCCGCAGTAAATTCTATAAACAATATTCCTTTTTTACCCATTCAATTTTTTAAGTCGCACCAAATTGTTGCTTCTCAAAACCCCATTCAACAAACATTTTTAAGCAGCGGAACAACTGGAATGCAGCAAAGTAAACATTTGGTTACTGATGTTGCTGTTTATGAAGAAAGTTTTAGAAAAGGTTTTAAACATTTTTATGGAAATGTTGAAGATTATACGGTTTTAGCCTTATTACCATCTTATTTAGAGCGCAATGGTTCTTCGTTAATTTATATGGTGAATGATATGATTCAGCAATCTAAAAAACCTAAAAGCGGTTTTTATTTAAATAATTTGGAAGAATTAGCGCAGAATTTAATTGAATTAGATAAAAAAGGTGAAAAAGTGCTGTTAATTGGTGTTTCGTTTGCATTGTTAGATTTGGTTGAAGCTCATAAGTTTCAATTAAAAAACACCATAGTTATGGAAACTGGTGGTATGAAAGGCCGCCGAAAAGAATTAATTAGAGAAGAATTACACGAAGTTTTATGTGATGGTTTTGGTGTAACTGAAATTCATTCAGAATATGGGATGACGGAATTATTGAGCCAAGGTTATTCAAAAGGAAACGGAATTTTTGAATGCCCGCCTTGGATGAAAATTTTAACACGAGATACGGAAGATGCATTGACTATTTTACCTGAAGGAAAATCGGGAGGAATTAATGTAATTGATTTGGCAAATATTAATTCGTGCTCATTTATTGCTACACAAGATTTAGGAAAAACCTATGCAAATAATACGTTTGAAGTATTGGGACGCTTTGATAATTCAGATATTAGAGGTTGTAATTTGTTATTATTGAAGTAGTTTTTAATTCAATACAAATTGTCATTCCTGCGAAAGCAGGAATCTACAAAAGTGTTTTTCAATTATTTATTTTCAGCAACAGAAAAGAAAATATAACAAACGATGGTACTAATATGATGAAACCCTGAAACAAGTTTAGGGTGACGTTATATAATTAAAAAAGACCGCTTTTCAGCAGTCTTTTTTAATTATATTTTGGTAAGTTATTTACACAACTTTCAATAAAAAGTAACTTTTTTTACCGCGTTGTAATAGCACAAATTTATCAGCTATTAAATCGTTTGTAGATATTACAAAATCATCTTTTACCTTTTCTTTATTTACAGAAATTGAATTTTCTTTTAGAGCTCTACGTACTTCACCATTTGATTTTAAGAAACCTGTTTCAGCAAAAGCAGCAACAATATCCAATCCGTTTTCAACAACAGAACGTTTAATTTCAGCTTGTGGTACACCGTCAAAAACATCTAAAAACGTTTGTTCGTCTAGGCTTTTTAAATCGTTAGCAGTAGATTTTCCAAATAAAATATTTGAAGCTTTAATCGCATTGTCATACGCCTCTCTACCGTGTGTCATTACCGTAACTTCTTCTCCAATTTTCTTTTGAAGCAAGCGTAAATGCGGCGCTTCTTTATGTTCAGCAATTAAGTTTTCAATAGTTTCTTTATCTAAAAACGTAAAAATCTTAATGTATTTTTCAGCATCTTCATCAGATGAGTTTAACCAGTATTGGTAGTATTTATAAGGTGAAGTTCTGTTTGCATCTAGCCAAACATTTCCACCTGCAGTTTTCCCAAACTTTGTTCCATCAGCTTTTGTGATAAGTTTACAAGTTAAAGCATACGCTTTTCCTTGTGCTTTACGTCTAATTAATTCGGTTCCGGTAGTAATGTTACCCCACTGATCTGAACCACCCATTTGTAGTTTTACATTTTTTTCTTTGTACAAATGGTAAAAATCGTATCCTTGAAATAATTGGTAGGTAAATTCAGTAAAACTCATTCCAGTTTGCGAATCAGATCCCAAACGTTTTTTTACAGAGTCCTTTGCCATCATATAATTAACGGTAATATGCTTACCTACATCACGCACAAAATCAATTAACGAAATACCTTTCATCCAATCGTAATTGTTTACCAATTCTGCAGGATTTTCAACAGCGCTATCAAACTTTAAGAAACGTTCTAATTGCCCCCTTACGCCAGCAACATTTTTTGCCAATGTAGCTTCATCTAATAAATTACGTTCATCCGATTTTCCAGAAGGATCTCCAACCATTCCTGTAGCACCACCAACTAATGCAATGGCATTATGCCCCGCTTTTTGAAAATGCATTAAAATAATAATAGGAACTAAACTTCCAATATGAAGTGAATCTGCAGTTGGGTCAAACCCTATATAACCAGCAGTTTTGTTATTTAATAAATAGTCTTCAGTTTCAGGCATAATATCGTGTAACATGCCTCTCCAACGTAATTCTTCAACAAAATTCATTCTCTAAATTTTTAATTTTTGCAAAGATAAAATTTTAGTTTTTAGCGAGCGGTTTAAATGCTTAGTTTTTTACAGCATATCTTTTTAAAATTCAACAAATAAACAAACATTTTTGTTACATTCGTTTTATGATTTTAGTCACCGGGGGAACAGGCTTAGTAGGGTCGCATTTATTGTATCAACTTTCTTTAGAAAATGATACGGTAAGAGCTATTCACAGAAAAAACAGCAATTTAGAAGCTGTAAAAAATGTTTTTAGTTATTACTCAACCAATTTTGAAGCGTTATTCCACAAAATTGAATGGATTGAAGCGGATATTTCTGATGTTTTTTCCTTAGATATTGCTTTTGAACATGTGACAGAAGTATACCATTGCGCAGCGTTGATTTCTTTTGATAAAAAAGATTATAAAGCAATGCGAAAAATTAATATTGATGGCACCGCAAATATTGCGAATTTTTGCATTGAAAAGAAAGTTGCAAAATTATGCTTTGTAAGTTCGGTTGCCGCTGTTGGAAAATCGTTGAATGGAAATTTTATTGATGAAACAACTGAATGGGATATTGAAAAAAGTAATTATGGTTATGCCATTACAAAATATGGCGCTGAAATGGAAGTTTGGAGGGCTTCACAAGAAGGTGTTCCGGTTGTAATTGTAAATCCTGGAGTAATACTTGGACCTGGATTTTGGGCTAGTGGTTCAGGAAAACTATTTAGCAACATACATAAAGGATTTAAATTTTATACGGAAGGCATTACAGGGTATGTTGCAGTAAATGATGTGGTACAAGCAATGCTTCAATTAATGAAAAGTACCGTTACAAATGAGCGTTTTATTTTAGTTTCAGAAAACCAATCTTTTAAAAGTGTATTTACTGAAATTGCTCAAAATTTCGATAAAAAACCACCAGCTATAAAAGTTTCAAAATTAATGAGTGAAATGGGTTGGCGTTTAGAAAAAGTAACATCGATACTTACAGGGAAGCCCGCATTATTGTCAAAACAAACGGCGGAAACCATTCATACAAACCGTTGTTATTCTTCAGAAAAAATAAAAAAAGCACTTAATTTTAAATTTGAACCACTTTTTAAAACCATTAAGGAAGTTTGTGGGTTGTATAAAAAGCAGTAACACGAATTCAGAATACCAAAAAATAATCAAATTATAAGAAAGTTATTTCTAAAAGAACTTATAAATTGGCTAGAAATTTCTAGTTAACCAATTTATTCAATTGTTCTACTTTTTTTCATTTGAATTGAATCTCGTTCTATTTTTTTAAGCGAATCTTGTACATCTTTTTCGTCTTCAAACTGCTTTCTCAATTTTTTTAACCGATCGTCAACTCGTTTTAAAATTTTATTATATTCATCAATTTTTGAAGTATAATAAAAGTTACTTTCTTTAAACTGTGTACTATCAATTTGATATTTTTCGTACACTAATGGGTAATAATTGACGTTTCGTTGTAAATGAGTATTTTTAATATTTATTGCGCCATTAGCTAAAAATAAATCGGTTAAAAGATCAACCATTTGATCTTTAGAGATCAAATTATCAGGCTTTTTAATAATTGTATTACTGGTACAATTTATTAAAAAAAGGCTTATAAAAAATATGTAAATAATTTTATTCATTGGGTCTATTAAACACTAAGCGTTTTCCTTTAATGGTATCATTAAACGTTCCAGATTTGTAAATTAAGTTTCCATTTACAAAAGTATGCGTAATTTTTGAGTAAAAGGTTGTGCCTTCAAAAGGAGACCAACCACATTTGTACAAAATATTATCTTTGTTAACTGTCCAAGGTGAAGCAATATCAACCAACACTAAATCGGCATAAAAACCTTTTTTAATAAACCCTCTTTTTTCGATATGGAAAATTTTTGCAGGATTATGGCACATTTTTTCAACAATTTTTTCAATGGATATTTTCCCTTGTCGGTGTGCTTTTAACAATGCGGGTAAGGCGTGTTGAACCAAGGGTCCGCCACTAGGTGCTTTTGTATAAACTTGATTCTTTTCTTCTTTAGTGTGTGGTGCGTGGTCTGTAGCAATCACATCAATTCTATCGTCTAATAAAGCTTTCCAAAGACCTTCTTTATCTTTAGCCGTTTTAACGGCAGGATTCCATTTTATATAGGTTCCTTTTTCAGCATAATCACTTTCATCAAACCATAAATGGTGTACACAAACTTCAGCAGTAATTTTCTTTTTTTCTACAGGAAGTTTGTTCGAAAAAAGTGCTGTTTCTTTAGCGGTAGATAAATGAAATACGTGTAAACGTGCACCTGTTTTTTTTGCCAATTCAATGGCTTTTGAAGAGGACAAATAACAGGCTTGTTCACTTCTAATTTTTGGATGCTTATCAATTGGAATATCTTCTCCATACTCTTCTAAATAGCTTTCTAAATTAGCTTTTATGGTTGCTTCATCTTCACAATGTACGGCAATTAACATTTTTGTTGAAGAAAATATTTTTTCCAATACTTTTTCATCATCAACTAACATATTTCCTGTTGAAGAACCTAAGAATAATTTAATACCTGCTACATTTTTAGGATCTGTTTTTAACAATTCTTCTAAATTATCATTAGTACCTCCAAACATAAATGAGTAGTTGGCATACGATGATTTTGAAGCAGTTTCAAACTTTTGTTCCAATAGTTCTTGAGTAGTTGCCTGTGGCACTGTATTTGGCATTTCAATAAAAGAAGTAATACCACCAGCAACAGCAGCTCTACTTTCAGTTTCTATGGTTGCTTTTTTTGTTAAACCAGGCTCGCGAAAATGCACTTGGTCATCAATAGCACCTGGAAGTAAATATTTTCCTTCAGCATCAATAATTATAGTATCTGCAGATTTTGAACTTATTGAAGTATCTATATCAATAATATATGCTCCATCAATTAAAACATCACCTTCCAAAATTGCACCTTCGTTTACAATTTTTGCATTTTTAATAAGTGTTAACCCCATAATCTTTCTCTTTATTTTGGCAATCCCTGTAACTTCATTTTTATTACACCAAAAACAGCTTCTGAAATTATACCACTGCTCATTTTTGATGTTCCTTCTTTTCTATCAGTAAAAATAACCGAAACTTCTTTGTGTTTAAATTTTCTTAACCAGGCTTTAAATTTCATTTCAATTTGAAATGCGTACCCTATAAATTTTATTTTATCTAAATTTATACTTTCCAAAACAGTTCGTTTGTAGCAAACAAAACCAGCGGTTGTATCAAAAATAGGAATTTGGGTTATAATTTGCACATATTTTGATGCGAAATAAGACAAAAATAACCGTTTGAAATCCCAATTTACTACATTTATTTTATTATTTAAATACCTAGACCCTATTGAAAAATCAGCACCATCAATTTCACAGGCATTGTATAATCGTACTAAATCTTTTGGGTTGTGCGAAAAATCGGCATCCATTTCAATAATGTAATCGTATTTTTTATTTAAAGCCCATTTAAACCCGTGAATATAAGCAGTTCCTAAACCACTTTTGTCTTTTCTAACTTCTAAAAATAAATTAGAAAATTTTAGTTTTAATTTTTCAACAATTGCAGCTGTACCATCAGGTGAACTATCATCTACAACTAAAATGTCAAATTGCTTTTCTTGAGAAAATACAGCTTCAATTATAGCTGCAATATTTTCTTTTTCATTATAGGTAGGTATAATAACAAGCGTATTTGACATATAAATTTATTAGTGCGCAAAGATAAAACAATTTATTACTAATTTTGCGTTAAAAATTAGAACTTAGTGAATGTTTGAAGCAAAAGAAATAATTTCTCAAAATAACGATTGGATTGCCTTAGTATTCCTTGTTATTTTTATAATTTTAGTAGTTATTAAGCTATCTTATAGCCAGCGCTTAAACTACACAAGCACCCTTTTTTTTTCCAAAAAAAATTTTGCTACTTATGCCAATAAAGAGCATAGAAATATATTTAATATGTTTCAAGTTTTATTTTTTGTGATTCAACTTTTGGTGTTTTCTTTGTTTTTTTATGAATTTTCAGCTTATTTAAAACCAACTTTTAAGCTTTTAAACCTTTCTAATTTTTTGATAATACTAGCTGGAGTTTTTTTATATTTTGCATTGCGATATTTTATAGGGTTGTTTTTAGCAACTATTTTCAATTTAACTGAAATTTGCAAAAAAATGGTTTATGAAAAAACAAATTACCTTAACAGCCTATGTTTAAGTCTTTTACCTTTTTTGTTATTTTTATTTTATACAGATAATTATAAAATTATTTTTTCAAGAATAACATTAATTCTTTTTGTTTTTTTATTGTTAGTTCGCTATGCTTGGGTAGTTAGAAACAATAAAAAGCTCATTTTTAAGCACCCTTAGTAATTATTTTAAAATTAACTATTTAAGACAAAATTGAAGTTTATGAAAGTGAAAACAATTTTGGTTTCCCAGCCAGCTCCTAAAACGGAAAATTCACCTTATGTTGAATTATCAGAGAAGCAAAAAGTAAAAATAGATTTTAGACCTTTTATTCATGTTGAAGGTGTAGAGGCTAAAGCTGTTAGAGCTCAGAAAATAGATTTAAGCAATTTTACTGCAGTTATTTTAACGAGTAGAAATGCGGTAGATCATTTTTTTAGAGTTGCCGAAGAAATGCGTTTCACAGTGCCAGATTCTATGAAATATTTTTGTCAGTCAGAAGCTGTTGCTTACTATTTACAAAAATACGTAGTATATCGTAAACGTAAAATTTATGTAGGTACTCGTACATTTCCAGAATTAGCGAAATTGATTAAAAAATATAAAGACGAAAAGTTTTTATTACCTTCTTCAGATAAGTTAAAAGATATAGTTCCTGATACGTTAAATGAATTAGGCGTAAATTGGAAAAGAGCTATTTTATTTAATACAGTAGTAAGTGATCTTTCAGATTTAGAAGATGTATTTTATGATGTTTTGGTATTTTTTAGTCCTTCAGGGATAGATTCTTTATTTCAGAATTTCCCTAATTTTGAACAGAAAAATACACGTATTGCAGTATTTGGAAATACCACTGTAAAAGCGGCTCAAGATGCAGGTTTAAAGTGTAATATACAAGCTCCAACCCCTGAGACACCATCAATGACAATGGCTTTAGAGAAATACATTGTTTCAGCAAATAAGAAATAAGCATATAAAATTATAAAAATTGAAAAGCTGAGTTTAAGACTCGGCTTTTTTTATGCAAATAGGTTTGCGTAAATATCATCAACCTTTGTAACCTTTACAATTTTAATGGTGTGATTGGTGTTGCTAATTTTATTGAATTTTGAAATAAAAATTTTATTAAAACCTAGTTTTTCAGCCTCTAAAATACGTTGTTCAACACGGTTTACAGGTCTAATTTCGCCAGCCAAACCAATTTCGGCGGCAAAGCAATAATCTTGCGGAATGGCTTCGTCTTCATTAGAAGATAAAATAGCTGAAATTACTGCTAAATCAATAGCCGGATCATCCACTTTTATACCACCAGCAATATTTAAAAAAACATCTTTTGCACCTAATCTAAACCCGGCGCGTTTTTCTAAAACGGCTAGTAACATATTTAAACGTTTTAAGTCGTAGCCAGTAGCAGAGCGTTGTGGAGTTCCGTAAACAGCGGTACTCACCAATGCTTGTACTTCAATCATTAAAGGTCGCATTCCTTCAAGGGTTGCGGCAATGGCTGTTCCGCTTAAATCGTCTTCTTTTTGTGAAATTAATATTTCTGAAGGATTGTCAACTTCACGTAAACCAATGCTTTGCATTTCGTAAATTCCTAATTCAGCCGTAGATCCAAATCGGTTTTTATTGGCTCTTAAAATTCGGTAAGTATGATTTCTGTCGCCTTCAAATTGTAAAACAACATCAACCATATGTTCTAAAATTTTTGGCCCAGCAATGTTTCCATCTTTGGTTATATGTCCAATTAAAAGTACTGGAGTAGCTGTTTCCTTAGCAAATTTTGTTAACTCTGCAGTAGTTTCTCTAATTTGAGAAATGGATCCTGGTGAAGCTTCAATATATTCGGTATGTAGGGTTTGTATAGAATCAATTACAACTACTTCTGGTTGCACTTCTTCAATGGCTCTAAAAATGTTTTGTGTATTGGTTTCGGTTAAAATTAAACAATTGGTATTGGCAATTTGTAACCGCTCGGCACGCATTTTTATTTGGGACTGACTTTCTTCACCTGAAACATACAATACCTTTTTTGGAATATTTAATGCAATTTGAAGTAGTAAAGTTGATTTTCCAATTCCGGGTTCACCACCTAGTAATAGCATAGATCCTCTTACAATTCCACCCCCTAAAACTCGGTTTAACTCGTTGTTTCGTGTTGAAATTCGATCTTCTTTATCTAAAGAAATTTCGTTTATTTTTAAAGCTTTATTTGCTTTTTTAGTACTGGTAGTTTGTTTCCAATTTCGTTTTTCTTCCTTCTGAATAACTTCTTCAACAATAGTATTCCACTCGTTACAAGATTTACATTGTCCCATCCATTTTGCATATTGTGAACCACAATTTTGACAGAAAAAAGAAGTTTTAGTTTTGGCCATATTTACGTATTTGAAAAGCGTAAATATAGGAAGAAAAAGGAACTATTTTTTATATTTATTATAAATAGGAATCAGTTGAAAAGATAACAGTCCAAATATGATTACCATCACAGTTTGTGCGGTCCACATTATCCAACCAAAAGCCAAAGCAGGATTGTTAGGGACGTTGTATAAAACGAGTGCGCTTGCTACAAATACAGGGTAAGTTCCCAAGCCACCATTAGTTAAAGCCATACTTAAGCCACCAACAACAAAACCAACAATAATGGATTCAAAAGGTAGGTTAGTAGTTTCAGGCAAAGCAAATGTTACGGCGTAAAACATAAGTACATACATCATCCAAATAAACAGTGTATGCAGAATAAACCACCATTTTTTCTTCATTTTTAAAATACTAATAACGCCTTCAGCTAAACCATTTATAAATGAAATTACTTTAATAATAAAAGGATTGTTAGATTTTTTAAAAAATAGGTATCCAATATAACCAACTGAA
>CBDUAL010000081.1:0-11073 GCA_965365125.1 uncultured Lutibacter sp. | reverse complement strand
TCGGATAGAGTCGGAGATTCAATCTCAAGATCATCAACATTCAACTCCTCAGATTGAGGAGAAATAGAAGAGGATTTCAAGGAAGGAGGATGAGGATGAGTTAAAGATCTTGCAGAAGGATTGGCATTAAGAATTGTTCAGAGAAAAGTTTCTCGTATTCTATTTGATAAACGAATAGTTTCGCTAGACTTAGCGAGTTTGGTGGCTGGCACAAAATACCGAGGTCAGTTTGAAGAACGTATGAAAGCATTGATGAATGAGCTGGAAAAGAATGATAATATTATTCTATTCATTGATGAGATCCACACCATTGTTGGAGCTGGTGGAGCTACTGGTTCATTAGATGCTTCAAACATGTTAAAACCAGCATTGGCAAGAGGGGAAATACAATGTATTGGGGCTACAACTTTAGATGAATTCAGAACAAATATTGAAAAAGATGGTGCTTTAGAAAGAAGATTTCAAAAAGTAATTGTTGAACCTACTTCTGTAGAAGAAACAATTCAAATACTTGAAAATATAAAAGATAAATACGAAGAACACCACCATGTTAATTATACCGATGATGCAATTGAAGCTTGTGTAAAGTTAACCAACAGGTATATGACCGATCGTTATTTACCAGACAAAGCTATTGATGCTTTAGATGAAGCTGGCTCTCGAATTCATATTACCAATATTGTAGTGCCAAAAGAAGTATTGCAATTAGAAGCTGAATTGGAAAAAATAAAAGAAGACAAAACTGCAGCTGTTAACGGTCAAAAATATGAAGAAGCTGCTCGTTTACGTGATGATGAAAAACGCGTTGAAAGTTTATTAAAAACGGAACAAGCTAAATGGGAAGCTGCCTCTAAATTAAATCGTGAGATTGTTACTGAAGATAATGTTGCTGAAGTAGTTTCAATGATGACAGGTATTCCTGTAAATAGAGTTGCTGAAGCTGAAAGTCACAGACTGCATGATTTACCTAATTTAATTAAAGGAAAAGTTATTGGTCAGGACGAAGCTGTTTCAAAAGTTGTAAAGGCTATTCAACGTAACCGTGTAGGATTAAAAGATCCTAACAAGCCAATTGGTTCATTTATCTTTTTAGGGCAAACAGGTGTTGGTAAAACACAGTTAGCAAAGGTATTAGCTACTGAGTTATTTGACAATGAAGATGCTTTGGTTAGAATTGATATGAGTGAGTATATGGAGAAATTTGCCATTTCTCGCTTAATTGGAGCGCCTCCAGGATATGTTGGTTACGAAGAAGGCGGACAGTTAACTGAAAAAATTAGACGCAAACCTTATGCTGTTGTTTTATTAGATGAAATTGAAAAAGCACATCCTGATGTGTTTAATATGTTACTTCAAATATTAGATGACGGACATATAACTGATAGTTTAGGACGTAAAATTGATTTTAGAAATACAATTATTATTATGACTTCTAACATTGGATCTCGTCAATTAAAAGATTTTGGAGCTGGTGTTGGTTTTGGAACTGCTTCTAAAACTGCTCAAGCTGATGCAAATGCTAAAAGTGTTATTGAAAACGCCTTAAAAAAATCATTTGCTCCAGAATTTTTAAATAGAATTGATGATGTTATTGTATTTAACGCTTTAGAACGTGAAGATATTCATTCAATTATAGATATTGAATTGCATAAATTAATTTTAAGAATTGAAGATTTAGGTTACAAACTTACGTTAACCAATGAAGCAAAAGATTATATTGCAAATAAAGGATTCGACAAACAATACGGAGCCAGACCGTTAAAAAGAGCCATTCAAAAATATATTGAAGATGCTTTAGCTGAAGAAATTGTAAATTCACAATTAAAAGAAGGCGATTCTATCCATATGGATTTAGATAAAAAAACCGAGGAACTTACTATTAAAATTAGTAAAGGGAAAAATAAAGTTGAATAACAAAAAAAGGTTGAGAAATTCTCAACCTTTTTTTTTTGACTAAAAATAACTCTATGAGAATTAAAACTTTTATTTCATTCCTTTTCATTTTAGTATGTATTCAAAATATACATGCTCAAGAAAAACCAAAAAGCGTTGCGCTAATTTTAAAAGAAGCAAAACAACAGGCTACAATAGAAAATAAAAATGTTTTTGTAATGTTCACCGCTTCGTGGTGTGGTTGGTGTAAAAAAATGAAAGCAACAATGGCGACTCCTTCTGTTGAAAAACTTTTCAACACCAATTATGTAATTAAGTACATTACTGTACTAGAACATAAAACAAAAAAACAACTTGAAAATCCAGGAAGCGAGGAGTTATTGAATAAATATGGAGGCAAAAATAACGGAATTCCTTTTTATCTTATTTTTGATAGTGACGGAAATTTGTTAGCCGACTCTAAAATGGTGAGCAATAAAAATGTTTTAAAAGGGGAAGGTACTAATATTGGTTGCCCAAGTACTGAAATAGAAATTGATGCCTTTACCTATAAACTTAAAGAAACCTCCAATTTAACCGATAAAGAATTGGTTACAATTGCGGCAGAATTTAAAAAAGAATAATTAGTTAGAGACTAAGCCTTTTAAAAACCCCAATCCATACCCTATAAATTGAATAATTGTTGTTAAAACGCTCACAAAAGCAACACCTATTTTTTTGTTTTTCACTAATGAATCTAAAAAAATAATAAGAAAATAAGCTGAGTAAAATCCGACAAAAACTGAATAACCAACTAAAGAAGCTACTATTGAAAATAACAATAAAACAATAAAAGCTGAAGGAAACCAATATGTGATTTTTGCTGAACCAGGATATTTTCTATTTAAAAAAGGTCGGCCCTTTCCAAATGCGAATGTTTGTTTAAAAAACTGCTGAAATGTTGACCTTCTTTTATGATACACAAAAGCATTTTCAATAAACTGGGTTTCAAAATTGTGTTCCCAAAGTCTGAACGTTAAATCTATATCTTCTCCTATTTTCATTTTTGAAAAGCCTTTTGTTGCTTCAAAAGCTTTTTTTGAAATTCCAAAATTAAAACTTCTTGGCTGAAATTTATCAACTGCTTTTTTACTTCCACGTATACCTCCGGTAGTAAAAAAGGAAGTCATACTATAATTTATTGCTTTTTGAATAGTAGTAAAAGAATGGTGAGCAGCATCAGCACCACCATAAGCATCTGTATAATTTTCAGTCAAAGTATTTTCAACTTCAACCAAATAATTAGGCGGAATAATACAATCGGAATCAAACACAATAAAATAGTTGCCCAAAGCTTTTTGCATTCCAAAATTACGACTTGCACCAGCACCCGTATTTTCTTTATAAAAATAGTGAAGGTTTAAATCCTTTGCATATTTTGAAACAACATCTTCAGCTTTAATTGTAGAACCATCTTCAACCACAATAACCTCAAATTTGTTTTGATACGTTTGAGCAACTAAACTTTGTAACAACTCATCAATTTCAGCTGGACGATTGTAAACAGGTATAATTATAGAAAATTGCAGCTTCACTAATATTTGATTTTTCGATTTCAAATTTAGGCTATTTATTATAAATAGTAGGTATTATCTAAAACGAAAAAAACTGTCTAAAAAGTTAACTTTTAGTCAACCTAAACTTATTTTAGGTTCTCCAAATGATTAATAATCATTATCATGAGATTCTGAATCAAGTTCAGAAAGACTAGTTTTACACTTTTTAGACAGTCTTATATTTAAATGCGCTTGCTAAAAATTAATGTTGCAACACTTCAATATCTACATCTTTATACAGTTCTAAATTTTCAATTTCAAAACTAGCCATATAATCAAATCGTTCTCTATTTTCAGATTTCACTAAATTCACGTATAGTTTTGCTGTTTTCACAAACTTCTCTTCTTTTTGACTATTTAACACTAATAAATATCCCATAATAATATTTCCAGCCATTTCCACCAATCTAGTTGAATGAAAATCGATCAACTCATTGCTTTCTTGCGTCACAACTCTTTCAACTATTGACTTATATTCTTCGGTCATTTTATGCAACTTCGTTCTAATTTCACAGTTTTTATCAGAAACCTCAGCATCATAGTTTTTAATTTGCTCTAAAAAAACACCTGTTGTAACCCCTTTAATAGCTGCAACTGCTTGCAATTGCGATGTACCTTCATAAATTGAAGTAATACGTGCATCTCTATAAATACGTTCAATTGGGAAATCTTTCATAAAACCAGTTCCACCGTGAATTTGTAAGGAATCATAAGCAATTTTATTACACGTTTCACTTGCCGTTAACTTAATTAACGGGGTAAAAACATTTGAAAGTTTCGCATAGTGCTTCATTTCCATGCGCTCATCTTTTTCTAATTTTCTTGAACGCATAACATCTTCATATACTTTTGAAATATCTACAAAACGAGTGGTTTCATATAATAATGAACGAAGTGCATCAATACGAACTTTCATATTGGTTAGCATTTCATAAACCGCAGGAAAATTCACAATTGTTTTTCCAAACTGTGCTCTTTCTTCAGCATATTTTAAAGCTTCACGATAAGCAGCACCAGCAATACCAACCGATTGTGCTCCTACTCCTAAACGAGCCGAATTCATTAAAGCCATAACATATTTAATTAATCCGAAGCGTTCTTTCCCTACCAATTCTGCAGGTGCATCTTTAAATACCAACTCACAGGTAGGAGACCCTTTAATTCCTAATTTCTTTTCTAAATGACGTACCTCAACAGCATGGTCATTTCTATCATAAATAAACATGGATAAACCACGAGCGTCACTTGTTCCTTCTTCTGACCTTGCCAACACCAAAGAAATATCAGCATCACCATTTGTTATAAACCGTTTTACACCATTTAAAATCCAAGTATTTTTTTCTTCGTTAAAAACAGCTTTTAATTTTACGGCTTGTAAATCAGAACCTGCATCAGGCTCGGTCAATACCATTGCAGCGGTAGCACCATCACGATTAAAACGAGGTAAATATTTTTCTCTTTGTGCTTCTGAACCAAATTCATAAATAGTTTCGGCACAATCTTGCAATCCCCAAATATTGGCAAAACCAGCATCGGCACGAGCTACCATTTCTGCAGCCATTACATAAGGCAATAACGGAAAGTTTAAACCTCCATATTTTCTTGGCAAAGACAGCCCTATTAAACCAGCGTCATATAACGCTTTATAATCCTCAGTAGTTCCCTTCGCATAAATTACTTCGTTATTTTCAATATGTGGACCTTCTAAATCTACAGATTCGGCATTTGTTGCAATGGTATTTGCACAAATATCACCCACAATATCTAGTATTTTTTCATAAGAATCTATGGCGTCTTCGTGATTTAAAGGTGCAAAATCAAATTCTTCAGATTCTTTAAAATCTTGTTCTTTTAATTTTACTATTTTTTTTACAATTGGATTTTTTAAATGAAATTTAAAATCCGGAGTATCTGTGAAAAAATTATTCATTTTTTTCTATTTTATGGTTAATAAACTTTCAAAATTACACTTTTCGTCAACCTGAATTTAGTTCAGGTCCTTATCCTTTTAGATTTCTGTATAATGAGATGCTGAAACAAGTTCAGCATGACGGCTTGTATTATTTTTTGAAAATCTTATCATTTTTTTTATTACTCTATTTAGCGTTTTGCTTATAAAATTTAATCATCTTAGGAATAACTACACCCAAATCACCTGTAATTACATAATCTGCCAATGCATTTATTGGAGCTTCAGGATCATTATTTATGGAAATAATCATTGAAGCATCTTGCATACCTGCTGTATGTTGAATTGCTCCTGAAATACCTGCAGCGATATACAATTTTGGTCGAACCGTTGTTCCTGTTTGTCCAATTTGGCGATTGTGATCAATAAAACCAGCATCAACTGCAGCTCTAGAACCTCCAACTTCACCTCCCAATATATTAGCAAGATTTTTAAGAAGATCAAAGTTTTCTTTTGAACCAACACCGTAACCACCTGCAACAATAATAGGCGCATCTTTTAAATTCACATCAGACTCTTCTATGTGACGCTCAATTATTTTTACCACAAAATCTGCATCAGAAACAACTTCATTTACTTTAACCGAAAGTACTTCTGTTTTATAATTCGCATCAAAAATTTCTTTTTTCATGACACCTTCTCTAACGGTAGCCATTTGTGGGTGCATATCCCAATTAATAATATTCGCCATAATACTTCCTCCAAAGGCAGGACGAATGGCGTATAATAAATCGGTATATTCTTTCTTTTCCTTCTTAACAAAATGATCGCCAATATCTAAAATGGTTGTATCAGCAGTTAGGCCACAATTTAATTTTGAAGCAATTCTTGGTGCCAAATCTCTTCCAACTGAAGTTGCTCCAAACAATACTATTTGTGGATCTTCTTGTTTTAAAACTTTAGTTACCAAGGCTGCATGAGGTAACGTTCTATATGGTTCTAACCTTGCATCATCACCTACAAATAACTTATCTACACCATAAGGTGCAATTTGGTTTTCAATACCTTTTAAATTTTTTCCATTAACCATTGCTACTAAAGGAGCACCTAATTTTTCGGCTAAACGTTTCCCTGCTGATAATAACTCTTGGCTTATTTCTGCTACTTTTTTATTTTCTACTTCGCAATAAACAAATACACTTTTCATCTTATTTATTTTAAGTTATATCAACTACCCAATGGTATGATGTTTAATTAATTCTTTAATCATTCCTTCAATATCATTATCTGAATCGTTCAACACCTTGGATTCGGTTGCTGTTAAAACAATACTTGATACGCTTTTTACTTTTGTTGGCGAACCAGCCAGTCCAATTTTAGTTACATCGGCTTCAATATCTTCAACACTCCATTCAGGAATAACTAAATGAGGTCTTTTTAAATGCAATGCTTCTAAAACGGGATCTCCTTTTCTCATTTCTGTTTTAGTTCTTGCATATTTATATTTCATCACTTTTTTAGCAATTCTAGATCTGCAATCTGGTGAAGACCCATGAACTGTCATTAAGACAGGATACGGTGCTGAAACAGTTTCAACTCCAGTTTCCAAACGACGTCTAGCTATAATTTCATCCTCTTTAATATCAAGAATTTCCTCAACATAAGTTACCTGTGGAATTCCTAATTTATCAGCACATTGAGGACCAACTTGTGCGGTATCACCATCAATTGCTTGTCTTCCTCCTACAATTAAATCGTAATCGGCTATTTTTTTTATTGCTTGAACAATAGTATAACTTGTAGCCAAAGTATCAGCACCTCCAAAACGGCGATCTGAAATCATAATTCCATTATCAACACCTCTATAATAACCTTCACGAATAATGTCGGCGGCTTTGGGTGGGCCCATTGTTAAAATGGTAACCGTTGTTCCGGGTATACGATCTTTAATATTTAAGGCTAATTCTAAGGCGTGCAAATCGTCTGGATTAAAAACGGTTGCAAGTTTACCTCTGTTTACCGTACCGTCTGGCTTCATAGCATCAGGCCCTACATGTCGGGTGTCTGGCACTTGCTTTGCTAGTACTACAATTTTAAGTGGTCTCATATTTTATATCAATTCTGTTTAGTTTAATCTTCTAAATTTAAAGGAAATATTTCGTCAAAAGCATGACATTACTCATACTCTTAAAATAGTTTAAACTAACTTTAAAAACAGGCATAAAAAAAGCGATGATTTTTCAATCATCGCTTTAAAATATATTGGTTTTTAACCTACTTTTTACTTTTCTAATTCTTCAACATTATCAGTTTCATGATTAAACGTATTCATGAAATTTTCCATAATAGCATTGCTAACTCCCATATTTGAGAATCCTCCATCATGGAATAAATTTTGAAGTGTTACTTTCTTTGTTAAATCTGAAAATAAACTGATGGTATAATCTGCACATTCTAATGCGGTAGCATTACCTAGTGGAGACATTTCTTCAGCATACGCAATAAATCCGTCAAAACCTTTAACACCGCTACCTGCTGTTGTTGGTGTTGGAGATTGTGAAATTGTATTTACTCTTACTTTTTTATCTCTTCCGTAGAAATAACCAAAGCTACGTGCTATTGATTCTAAATAAGCTTTGTTATCAGCCATATCATTATAATCTGGGAAAACACGTTGTGCAGCCATATAAGATAAAGCAACAATACTTCCCCATTCATTCATAGCGTCTTTTTTATATAACATACTCATTACCCTGTGGAAAGATAATGCCGATACATCAAAACCTGTTTTTGTGAAATTATAATCTTGATTGGTATAATGATTTCCTCTACGAACATTCACAGACATACCTATTGAATGTAGTACAAAATCAATTTTACCTCCTAAAACTTCCACTGCTTTATCAACTAAAACTTCTAAATCCATCATTGATGTTGCATCTGCAGGAATTACTTGAGAACCTGTTTTTTCAGCTAATTCAGAAATAGTTCCCAATCGCATAGCTACTGGCGCATTTGTTAACACAAATGTAGCTCCTTCCTCGTGCGCTCTTTCTGCTACTTTCCATGCAATAGATTTTGAATCTAATGCTCCAAAAATAATTCCTCTTTTCCCTTTTAGTAAATTATACATGTAATATTTTGTTTTTGATTTTATTTGAATTCGGTTGCAAATATAGTAATTTATTAGCTTAACAACTCTTTTGCATGTTCAATAGCTGTTGAAGTAATATTTTTACCGCCTAACATCTCTGCAATTTCAGTAATTCTTTCACTTTCTGAAAGCTGTTTTAACTGTGTTACTATGTTATTTGAAATGTCTTGTTTGTATACTTTATAGTGTTGCTGGCCTTTTGCTGCAATTTGAGGTAAATGCGTAATGGTAATTACCTGCATGTTTTTGCTCATTTGCTGCATTATTTCTGCCATTTTTTGAGAAACATCTCCAGAAACACCGGTATCAATTTCATCAAAAATAATAGTTGGCAACTTTAAATATGTTGAAAGAATTGATTTTACAGATAACATAATTCTTGACAATTCTCCTCCTGAAGCTACTTTTTTAAGTTCTCCAAAATTAGCACCTTTGTTTGCTGAAATTAATAATTGCAATTCATCCTTACCGTTTTTGAAATACGAATTTGAATGCTGAATGTCAAATTTAAAACGGGTATTTTCCATTCCTAAATTTGACAACATTTTTTCTAATTTTTTTACCAAAACAGGAATAGCTTTCACTCTCTTTTCATAAATTTTATTAGCTAAAACATCAATCTTTTTGGCAACCTCAGCAACTTCATTTTCCTTTTCTTTTATAATGGCTGAAGAGTTTTGAACAGCATCTACTTTTACTGAAAGTGTTTCCTGTAGCTCTAGTAAACTTTTTACAGAATTTACCACATGTTTTTTCTGTAAATTATATATTAACTGCAATCTGTCGTTTAATTTTTCTAATTCAGAACCATCAAAACTCACATTTTCATTTGCATCTTCAATCTCACTTGTAATGTCATCAAATTCAATTTTTAAACTCAACACTCTTTCATAAAGTTCCTTATAATCACTTGAAAAAGATGAAATTTTATTAAAATTGTTGGTCAACGCATTTAACATAGCCTGCAAACCAATTTCTTCATTTATCGCCATTGATTGTGCTTCAGATAAATTTATTTTAATTTCTTCAATATTATTTAATTTATCTAATGTTTGCTCAATTTCTTCTTGCTCACCATCTGTTAACTTTGCATTTTGCAACTCTTCAAACAAATGTAAATTGTATTGGTACTGCTCTTTTTCTTTTGCTTGTTCCTGCTTAAGTACCTTAAGTTCTTTAACCAGTTTTGTATATAATGTTAAACCTCTCTTATACGACTCAATTTTAGCGAAATTATTCTCCAAAGCATCCAATATTTGAAATTGAAAACTGGCATCAGATAATTGCATTGTTTGATGTTGTGAATGTACATCTATTAACTTTTCACTCAATACATTTAACACCTGTAGTGTGGTTGGAGTATCGTTTATAAAAGCTCTAGATTTTCCACTTGGTAAAATTTCGCGTCTAATAATTGTTTCCGCTTCAAAGTCAATATCATTTTGTTCAAAAAAGGTTTCTAAACTGTAATTCGCAATAGAAAATTGACCTTCAATAATACATTTTTGAGTTGCATCTTTTAAGGTTGAAGACTCTGCTCGCTTTCCTAAAACCAATCCAAGTGCACCTAATAAAATAGATTTACCTGCACCGGTTTCACCTGTTATTATAGATAATTGGTCTTTAAAATTTACGGCCAAACTTTCAATTAAGGCATAATTTTTTATGGAAAGGTGTGTTAGCATTTTTTAAAATAAAAAGTAAAAAATTACTTTATAGAGTTCCACTTTTCAGCATTTAAAGGGGAAATCCTTATTAAATCTTCTTTTAGTTCAAAGGTTTCATATCTTGGTCCGTCTGAAAATATTTTAACAATTTCGTCAGATTTTGAATCCATAAAAACACGTAATAAAAACGCATTTGGACGCGAATTATGTAGTGATTTTAATACCCCTAAAGCTGCTGCAATATTTTCTTTGGCTTTCTTTGGATCTTTACTCATTACATCTAAACCATGCAAGTGATATTGATACATTGCTGTATGAAATTCTTTATACGTTGGCGACAATATATTATCGGTTAAACTAAAACGAGTTCTTGCTCCATCAGCCTGATTCCATCCTTTATAACCACTTTGTTGTGCCTGTGCCAATACATCTTGAGCTCTTGTAAAAAAAGGCATTCCTCCATTTTGAGAAAAAGTATCAGCATCCATTCCCAAAACAACATATACGTAATATGTTATCATTGAAACTAAATTAGATTCAAAAGTTGTTGCATTGTAAACCAAAGGTTCAAATTCTAAATATTGAAATGAGAAATTTGTGTCTTTAAAATTAAAAACGGGTGTTGAATAATTTGAATTATAAACTGGGCGAGATGATTGTATTTGTATACTACCTTTAAACGAACTTCCGTTCTGTTCATCAATAATAATACTCATATTACAATTAACACGTTCCTGATTTTTATAGTTATAGCCTGTCCAACGTGTTTGATTTATAAAATCGTTCAGTGAATTTTGAAGTGTTGTAAAAATTTGTTTATTTGACCCAGGTACTTTATCTGAATTTATAGTAATA
>CBDUAL010000080.1:0-11253 GCA_965365125.1 uncultured Lutibacter sp. | reverse complement strand
ACCAGGAAATGCTAAGACTGATTTCTCTATAACGGTTCCTTTAGATTTTGAATTGAATAGAGAAATTCCAAATTTAATAACGCTAGTGATAAGAGATTATGCAGGTTATGAGGTTTCAATTCCAATTAAAGTAAATTCTATGGGAGTAGCACCATTTTCTATATATTGATTTACGCCATTTAAATAAGCAGTTGCTAATTTGTAAGTTTCAGATGCTGGCTTCAAATTTTTAATTGATTTTGAAGTGGTTTCTTCAATCCCCAAACTTTTAAAAAATTGATCGTTTTGAAGCATGTCTTTTCCAAAAATTTCAGACAATCTTCCTGGTGCAATTCTTCGCATTAATTCCATTTGCCATAATCTATCCTGTGCATGAACATAACCTAAAGCTGTCATAGCATCTTGTTGACTCTCGGCATAAATATGTGGAATCCCAAAATCATCAAAATAAACATCTGTTTTATTTTGTAAATTAGTTAGTTTAATTTCACCCGAGTAATTAGGTTTTAAACTGGTATAATACATCCATCCTCCAGCTAAAATTAGCAATAGTAGTACTGATAGTATTAGAAGAATTTTTTTGATAATTCTCATGAGTTAAAACCCTGTTTTTTTAGAAATACAAAGGTACGTAATTTTACGAAAAGGGAATAGTAAGAATAACTTGTCTAAATAACAAATAAACTTTACATTTGGATTGATTTAATACTACTCAATTAAGAAAAGTTGATTTTGAATAAATGTTGTTTAAAGTATAAAAGCAGTAATTAGAAATGAAGAATACAATTAAAGTAGAGCGTGCTATACATAATTTAACTCAGGCAAAATTAGCCGAAATTATTGGTGTAAGTAGGCAAACCATTAATGCAATGGAATTGAATAAATATGTACCTTCAACAGTGTTAGCCTTAAAAATATCAAAGCTATTTAAAAAGCCTGTAAATGAAATTTTCTTTTTAGATGCTAAGGATTAGAGTGAGCTCTTATGCTGTAATAAAAAAGGCCAAACTTATTAAAGTTTAACCTTTTTTATTTTTTTAAATATGAAGTATTACAAATACCGTTCTTTAATAATTTTTAAATGGTGTATTTGGTGTCCGGCAATAATAAAACCTAGAGCCCTAACTGTCATGTCACTTCCATTTGCTGAGCCAGTTTTACCAAGCATTTCAGGTGAAAAACTTTTAAAAAGAGCCAACGTAGCTTTTCTAACTAGTTTAAACTCTTCTAATAAGTCTTTAATTGGGCGTTCATTTCCGTTAGAATTATCAACATACCAATCTTCATCAAAGCCAGGTAAATCAGTAGCATCATTTCTTGAAAAACGCAAAGCTCTATAACTTAAAACACGTTCGGTATCAATAATATGTTGTACCAATTCTTTAATACTCCATTTTCCTTCAGTGTATTTAAACGTTAATTTTTCTTCAGGTAAAACTTCAATAGTAGTTATAAGATCTTCTAACGAAGTTTTTAAAACACTACGTAAATTAACCTCACCCAAAGCAGTTATATAATTACTGTAAAAAGGTGCGTATTCATTATCGTTTAATTGTACTGAATTCATATTCTCTTATGCTGAATTTCTACTTGCGTTGATATTTCCGAATAATGAACGAGTTACCATTTTTTCATAAATTTCTAATTCCTTTTCATTCACAGGATCTTCTTTTTGTAACTCTTGAATTTTACGTAAAGCAAACTGTTGAATGGTTAATAACGGTAATACAATATTTTCACGAATATCTATTGAAGCTTTACCTACAGGATTACTTTGCATTAAAATATCATAGTCACACAATTTTAATAACAATCGTTTTGTAGTTAAATATTCTTCGTGAATAATTTTCCAGAATCCTCCAAACTCTTCATCTTCGGCCATATATTCTGTCAACTCAAAAAATGATTTCGACAATGCCATCATACTGTTTCCAATTAATGCTTTAAAGAAATCAGATTGGTGATAAAAAGCTTTTACTTTATCAAACTCGCCATTGTCTTCATATTTTTTTAATGCTGTTCCAACACCATAAAAACCTGGTACGTTTTGTTTTAACTGACTCCAAGAACCTACAAAAGGAATGGCGCGTAAATCTGAAAATTCTAATTTAGAAGAGCTAGATCTTTTTGAAGGTCTGCTTCCAATATTTGTTTTTCCGTAATATTTTAACGTACTCATGCGCTCTAGATAAGGCATAAATTTTGGATGACTTTTAAAATCTGAATACGCTTTATAGCTAGTTTCAGCCAAGTCATTCATTATTTCGATTTCATTTTCTGAAATTATATCGTTTGAATTGTTGTACAATTCATTTGAAACACCTGCACTTAACAATTGTTCAATATTGTATTGTGAAGAATCTAAAGTTCCAAAATTAGAACTAATTGTTTGTCCTTGTATGGTTAATTGTATTTCTTCATCTTCAATATTTGGACCTAAAGAAGCGTAAAATTGATGTGTTTTTCCGCCACCACGAGCTGGAGGTCCACCACGCCCGTCAAAGAAAATAACTTTAATTCCAAACTCTCTCGAGATTCTTGTCAGGTTTTCTTTTGCTTGGTAAATAGACCAGTTTGCCATTAAATAACCACCATCTTTTGTTCCGTCAGAAAATCCTAACATAATGGTTTGCTTGTTGTTGCGGTTTTTTAAGTGTTTTTTGTACGCGTTATTTGTGTATAATATTCGCATCACACTTTCGGCATTAATTAAATCATCAACCGTTTCAAATAATGGAATAATATCAGTAGTTATGTTGTGTTCAAAACCACATAGGTTAAACATAGCAAATGTTTCCATAACATTTACCGCTGTTTGATTGTTACTTATAATATACCTGTTTGAACCTTTTTCACCGTTGTTTTCTTGAATGGTTTTTACCGCTTTTACAGAACCTAATGTTTTGTTTACCATTTCATCTTTAAAAATTGAAATGTCTACATTGTCTTCTACGGTTGAAAGAATTTCTATTTGTTCAGTATCAGAAAGTGATAAATAATTTTCAGGGAATAAAGTGCTACCATTTTCTAATAGCGTATTTACAATTTGTGAAAACACATTGTGATGCACTCTACTATCTTGTCTAATATCTAAGGTTGCAAAGTGGTACCCGAAAATATGAACTTTATTAATAAAGTCATTCATTTCCTCTAAATAAATAGACTGGTGTTTGGTTATTAACAGGTTTTTAATTTCATAAAGTTTTCCTTTAAATTCCTCTAAAGAAATCATGGTGTTTAAATCAGGGTTCACACTATTGTCAAACAGCATAACTTCTAATTCAGTAATAATATGTTCAATACCACTAAAAGTAAGGCGTTTTTTTAAGATTCTAACATCTTGGTAATAATTTTTTAAGATCATTTTCTTTAAACGTTTTGCAACATTTAAAGTAATTTCAGTAGTTACAAACGGATTTCCATCTCGGTCTCCACCAGGCCAAAAACCTAGGTTTATAATTTCGTTAGGAATTTCTTCTCCATCAAAAATATTATTTTGAATGTAGTTGTAAGTGTCTGATACAGAGTGGTAAAATACATTTTCTAAATACCAAATTAAACTTACAGCCTCATCATAAGGTGTTGGTTTTTCTTGTTTAAAAAATGGTGTTTTACCTAATTGAGCTAATAATTTATTGATAAGAAGTAGGTCGTCTTTTTCAATGGCTTCAGCTAAATCTGTAATAATTCCTAATACAGTCCCAGGGTAAAACTGGGTTGGGTGGGCCGTTAAAACAATACGTACTTTAAAGTCTTCTAAATGCTTTTTTAAGGCTTCCTTTTTATTTTCTTTAACAGCTGTTTCTTTAGTACTTCTCATGGTGCCAACACCGTCCATATTATTTACGGTTGCGAATGAGGCATCTTCAATAGCGTCAAATAAAACTACTTGGCGCTCAATGTATTGAATAAAATGAAATAATAAATCGAGTCTTTCTTTTTCAGTAGGATTTACCTGATAAGTGCTGAAAAATGTGTCAACTATTTCTGTTGGGTTTTTTTTTGATGAAAACCCTTCTTTACATACATCATGAAATAAAGGTAGTAAAACACCTGTTTTAGTAATAGAGTCAAATGGAAGTGTCATAAAAATACTGTTGTAAATTTGGTATTTTGATAACACGTTCTCGTTAAATCGAGTAAGTTTCGGTTGTTTATGCATATTTTTTTAGTTATAGAGTCGAAAATTACAAAAGCTTCTTTAAAAATGAGGCTTTTAGCTAATAAAATTAACGAAATCGATTTTTTTGTAAATGATTTATAATGCGTTTTTTGTTCTTGGTTGGTATAAATCAGAAATTTTAAAGAAAGTGGCTTCTAAAACAGATTTCTGATGTATTTTATTGTAACTATCATAAATATAGTTGCTTATGTTTGTTTTTTTATTGAATAAAGGGGTTGAAAAATATCCCGTTTCAATATTTTTTTCAACTAATACTAAAAATTTATAAGATTTTAAATTTAATCGCTTATTTATATTTAATAAACTATTTAAGTCAGTAGAAATTTGTGTTGCGGTGTAAATACTTGTAGGAATTTCTTTTTTTAGGGTGTCCTTTTTATTTTCTTGAGAAAACCCACAACTTATTGAAAGTAAAAATAAGAAAGTAGCTAATTGTTTAAATATATCCATAATTTACTAGAAGTTAATTGTTAATACATAAAATTACAATTTAATTTTTAAAATTGCTGAGGTAGTTTTGGTAACTTTAAAGCGATTGTCTAAACGCTTTCCAATTACCCAAACAATTTCGCCTTTTGAACATAATAACCACGTATTTTCTTTTTCAAGAAGGGATAATTTTTCGTCCTTAAAAAATTTGCTTAACTTCTTTTTACCATTTAAACCTATAGGATAAAAAGCATCTCCTTTTTGCCATTTTCTAATGGTAAGCGGAAACTCAAGTTGATCATAATCTATTGAAACGGTTCCAAGTTTATCTAAAATAACTTCTCCAAATACTTTGGTTGAATGGTTTTTTGTATCAAACGGAATGTCAACTTTTTTAAATTTTAGTTTAATCGGCTTTTTTATTTTTGAAGTGTTTTCTGGTACTTCAAAAAGTACAATTTGTTCGCTGTTATTAATTTCAGATAAAATAAGTGTTTCACGGTTTTTTAGCAATCTGTGCGTGCTGCTAAATACTTGTTTTCCAGTTTGTGAGTCAAGTAAGTTGGTAATATCATCCCACTCAGTAAAACCGTAATCTTGTAATAATTCGTACAAATAAACTTTAGGATTGCTTAGTTTTTTTAATTCTGAGATTTCAAAATGAATAGCTTCATCAGTTACCGTAACGGCTTTTTCTTTTATTTCGTTAATACGATCATTTATAATTTGTTGACTTCCTTTTAAATTTTCTAGCGTATTGCTAAAAGTTTCTAACAAACTAGGGTTTAGTTCTTTTAAAAACGGAACTACTTTATGTCTAATTTTATTGCGAACATATTTTATAGATGAGTTGGTGCTGTCTTCTCTCCACTGTAATTTTCTTTTTGTTGCGTGAACTAAAATCTGGTTTCTGTTAAATGGTAATAATGGACGAACCACATTTTTGTTAACTTCAGGAATTCCCGTTAAACCATTTAAGCCCGTTCCTCGTGTTAAGTTTATTAAAAAAGTTTCAATTACATCATCCTTTTGGTGCGCTGTAATAATATAGTCTAGTTGGTGTTCTTTGCTTAATTCCTGAAACCAATTATAGCGTAATTCTCTTGCTGCCATTTGGGTTGAAAGACTTTTTTCTTCAGCATAAGTTTTGGTATTGAACTGAATAGCATAAGTTGGTGCTGCTAGTTTTTCGCCTAACTCTTTTACAAATTGTTCATCCTTATTGCTCTCTTTTCCACGTAGCATAAAGTTGCAATGTGCTAAAGAAATATTGAAATTTAATTTATGTAATAGGTGCGTTAAAACAACACTATCAATTCCGCCAGAAATGGCAACTAACAATTTTTTACCTTTTAAAAAAGGTAAATTTTTATTGAGATGTTCTTCAAAGGCAGTTTGCATAAGGTAAATATACTTAATTAGTGTTTAATAAAACTTGTTTCATCGCTTTTGCTTTCAACAAGCATTCCTCGTATTCCTTTTCAGGGATAGATTGTGCGGTTATAGCACCTCCAACAGAGTATGAAACGTATTTTTTTGAAGCATTGTACAAAATACTTCTTATAATTACATTAAAATCAAAATCGCCATTTGGAGTAATATAACCAACAGCACCTGAATACAAACCGCGTTTGGTTTCTTCAAGTTCTTCCATAATTTTCATTGCTGAAATTTTTGGAGCTCCTGTCATACTTCCCATAGGAAACGTGTTTTTTATAATATCAACAGGGTGAATATTCGGATTTACTTCACAAGAAATGGTTGAAATTAATTGATGCACTTGTTCAAAAGTATAAACTTTACAAAGCTCATCAACCTTTACACTTCCTTTAATTGCTGATCGCGATAAATCATTCCTAACCAAATCTACAATCATAATATTTTCAGCACGTTCTTTCGGATTTTTTTCTAAAGCTGAAATTAGTTTTAAGTCTTCTTTTTTTGTTGAAGCTCTTTTTTCAGTTCCTTTTATAGGTTGAGAAATTACTTTAGAACCTTCTTTTTTTAAATAACGCTCAGGCGAAGCAGATAATAGAAATTTATCATTTAGTTTTAAAAATGTAGCGAAAGGAGGTTTTGATATTTCGTTTAAATGTTGGTAAACTTCAACTGGATTTATACGTGCGTTTTCGCTGTAAAATTCCTGACAAAAATTGGCCTCATAAATATCGCCTCGGTGAATGTGATTTAAGACTGAATTTAATTTTTCAAAATATTCATCCTTATGAATGCGAAGTTTTATTTTAATTTGGTTGTTTGTTGTTGGTTGTTGGTTGTTGGTGGCATTAATAACTTCTAAATCTTTTTTAATTTCAGAAGAAAATTCATTTAAATATGCTACTTCAACAGTATTTCCTTTGATAAAAAATATTTTTTTTGGTTGAAAAAAGTACAAATCAGGAAAGTGTAATCCATCAAAATTATTGGAAGTTACATTTTCAATAGCATTTTTTAGATCGTAACTTAAATAACCAAAAATAGAATCGTTTGTTTTGGTTTGGAAATCTTTTAATTTTTGAAATGCCTGATGATGCGAAGTTTTTATTTCAGAAAATGAATCAACAGCAAGTACAGCATCAAAGCTAGAATACTTTTGCTGATAGTTGTTGCTGTCAAGCCATACAGCAGTTTTAAACTGTTGCGCCCAAACTAATAGTTTCGATTTAAATTCAGAAACATCGGTAATCTGAATTAATTGACTTATCCGTTGCATTTAGGCAAAAATAAAAAAGTCCCTTCAATTTGAAAGGACTTTTTAGGTTTAATACTGTATTTTGTTTTTTTAACTATGAATGGCTCTATCGTTCACAGCCAAACAAGCTTCTTTAAAAGCTTCAGTATATGTTGGATGTGCGTGTGATGAACGTGCAATATCTTCAGAAGAAGCTCTAAACTCCATAGCAATTACAGCTTCAGCAATCATATCAGCAGCTCTTGCACCAATCATATGAACGCCTAAAATTTCGTCGGTTTCCGCGTCGGCTAATACTTTTATTTGCCCGTCAATATCCATACTTGCTCTTGCTCTTCCTAAAGCACGCATAGCAAAAATTCCAGATTTATAGTTAACACCAGCTTCTTTTAATTGCTCTTCGGTTTTACCAACGCAAGCAACTTCAGGCCAAGTGTAAACAACTCCAGGAATTAAATTGTAATCAATATGAGGTTTTTGACCTGCAATTAATTCAGCAACCATAGTACCTTCTTCTTCAGCCTTGTGAGCTAACATAGCACCTTTTACAACATCACCAATTGCATAAATATTTGAAACATTGGTTTGTAAATGTTTGTTCGTCTCAATTTGACCACGATCAGTAACTTTAATACCAACGTTTTCTAATCCTAATCCAACTGTATAAGGACTTCTTCCAACAGAAATTAAGGTATAATCTCCTTTAAATTCAGTTGGAACTCCTTTTTTATTATCAGCAGTTACTGTAACTTCATCTCCATTATTTACAACAGATGTTACTTTATGACCTGTAAAGAATTTAATACCTTGTTTTTTTAATGATTTTTGTAATTCTTTTGAAAGCATTGCATCCATTCCAGGCGTAATGGTTGGCATATATTCAATCACTGAAACTTGTGAGCCTAAACGGCTATAAACCGAACCTAATTCTAAACCAATAACACCACCACCAATAACAATTAAGTGTTTAGGTATTTCTGTTAAACTTAATGCTTCAGTTGAAGTAATTACTCGTTTTTTGTCTACTTCAATAAAGGGCGCGGTTGAAGGTTTTGAACCAGTTGCAATAATTGTTTTAGTAGCTTCAATTTCTTCTGAAGAACCATCTTCCTTGGTAATTGTAATATGAGTGGCATCTTTAAAGCTACCAACACCTTGTAGTAAAACAATATTATTTTTATCCATTAAGTAATTGATTCCACCAGAAGTTTGTGCTACAACTTCGTTTTTACGTGCAATCATTTGCTCAAAATTAACAGTCAAACCTTCCACGTTAATACCGTGAGTTGCAAAATGTTTTGTAGCATCATAATAATGGTGCGACGAGTCTAGTAGTGCTTTTGAAGGAATACAACCAACATTTAAACACGTACCACCAAGGGTGCTGTATTTTTCAATAATGGCAGTTTTTAAACCTAATTGTGCGCAACGAATTGCGGCAACATATCCTCCGGGTCCTGAGCCTATGACAGCTACATCGTAAGTATTCATATAGTTTTAGCTAAAGTTTAATTGCAAAAATAGCATATTTTATGAATTGGTTGCAATTATTAATTAGATACTTTTTTATATAAAATTTGAAGTAATATACATTTGCAGTGTATTAATGTGTTGAAAATAAGGGTGTTAATGGTTTGTGGTAATTGTTACGTACAAAGACTATTCACAATATGATGTTTTAAATGCCATTTATATGTAAATATTGTCCATTTGTTAAAAAATGTTAAAAAAAACTTTAATTATCAGGTAGTTATGGCGATTACTGCTTATATTTGTTTTAATATTGAGAGATGATCCCCACAGATCCATTTTTATTTTAGCCCCACATTCATAATGAAACACTTTGGTGTTTTATTGTAAAATTGACTCATAAAATTGAGATTGCTGCCTGTAATAGGTTTTTAAAATTAGCTTAACGGAATTGGTGTTTAGAAGCAATTAAATTGCTGAAGATTACTAGTTGATAAAATAAAATAATATGAAAAAAACTACTTTTTTTAGGATTGTGACATTAATGGTGTTGTTGTTTACTTCAGTTGTATCGTACTCTCAAGTATCTGATACTTTTGATTCTCTTCATCCTGATCTTCGACTTTGTAATCCACCATATAGTTGTACGGCAAATAATATTACCGTTATTGATGTGTATTTAGCTTTAGCTGGTAGCGGCGGTACTCCATTGCTAGATGCTATTTCATCTTGTAATATTGGTCAAACATGGAGTGTTGAAATTTGGATGGAATATTCTAAAAACCAGTCTACGTCTATAGGTCAAACAAGAGTTCAGGCTACTTTAGTAAGTGGTTCAAATACTTATGAAATTAATAAGTATTTAGGTACACTTTCTGGGGGTAAAGACACTTCTTTAAAAGTAAAAGTTTCTTCAAAAGTATTTACTTGGAGTTGTGGTCTAAGATTACAATTGTAGATGGAACAACACCTTACAATTGTGAATCATATAAGAAATCACAATGTATGTTGGGTCAATTGTTTGTGATATCAGCCCCTTTAAATGTTTCTTTTGATGCAGAAGTGGTTGATTGTTCAATTGGGGGTGGAGAATTTCAACAATTAAAATTTACGAATACGTCTTCTCAAGGAGCTAATGTTAATTACACCTACCAATGGAACTTTCCTGGAGGAACTTCAGATAAATCTTTAAATGATCCAGGTCCTCATACGGTAACTTATACAAGTTCAGGTGTAAAAGATGCTACTTTAACAATTTCTGAAACAGAAAATGAAAATATAACTCAAACTTATACATATAGTGCAAATAATCCTAGTATTTCAGTTTTAAGTTGTTGTTCTACTCCAGTTATTAATTCTAGTTTATCTTTAGTTGAAATAGACGGTTGTGATACAGGGGCAATGCCCGCGAATGGTTATTTGCCGTATACAGAGACTAAAACTACGATATCTCTTCAAAATCTTGTAAATGATATTGAAGGATCTGTTGCAGAGCCTAATTTAGTAAGTGTAGTTACATATAAAGACACTTCTATAGGAACTTGCCCTATTGTAGTAACAAGAACTTATACTGTAACAGATATTTGTAACAACTCGGTTTCTGTTTCTAGAGTGTTTAAAATAATAGCATCAAAAATACAAACAACTGCACCTGAGGTAGTAAATTTAGCAGCTTGTACTTCAGCAGCCGATATACAATTAGCTTATGATGCTTGGGTAGCAGGTTTTAAAGCAACAGGAGGATGTTCGCTAATAAATAATGTCGATAGTGTTCCTGCATTACCTGTAAATGTTCTTTGTGATGGAGCAGATTTAAGTTTCACTTTTGTGGCAAGTTATGATTGTTCAAACAGGACAGCCACATCATCATCATCAGTTAAAATATCGGCATCAAGTTTTTCAACTTTTAAAGTAGCGTCATCAGCACCTCCAAGAATAACAGTGCCAGCAAACGTTGCTGTAGAATGTGCATCAGACTATAGTTCAGCAGCAACAGGAATGGCAACCGCAACAGATACTTGTGGTGACGTAGTCATTACAGAGTCAGACAGCTCGGTAGCAGGATGTGGAAATTCAATGGTGATTACAAGAACATGGACGGCAACAGATGCTTGTGGAAACGCAACGTCAGCAGACCAAACCATCACAGTTGAAGATACTACAGCACCAGTGTTTGTAGAAGCATTACCAGTAAATGTAACAGTACAATGTGATGCAGTACCAACAGCAGAAACATTAACAGCAACAGACAACTGTGGAGCAGCAACCGTAACCTATTCAGAAGTAAAAACAGACGGATCTTGTCCATCAAGCTATAGTTTAGCAAGAACATGGACAGCAACAGATGCTTGTGGCTTGACAACAGTTCACACACAAACCATCACAGTTGAAGATACTACAGCACCAGTGTTTGTAGAAACATTGCCAGTAAATGTAACAGTACAATGTGATGCAGTACCAACAGCAGAAACATTAACAG
>CBDUAL010000079.1:0-11368 GCA_965365125.1 uncultured Lutibacter sp. | reverse complement strand
TAAAGAAGCATTTAGGATGCTTGCTAAGTTTAAAGGTGGCGGTGAAGAAGGTCAGGAATACCTAGAAATGGTTCAAGGTTTAAACTCTTTTAAAGTTTTTACTACTGAAAAACCTGAAATAGCAGCACAAATGTCTGATGTTATGAATAAATATTTAAGTGCCGCAAAATTAACAGAATTAATGCGTGTTAAAGATGAAGACACAAATGTTAAAATTTATGTGCGCCAAGGAAAAGACGAAGACCACGTTAGTGAATTGCTAATGTTTGTGAATGGAGTAGGGAAATATATGGAAGGCTCTGACAGCCCAATTAAAGCCGAAACAGTGATCCTTTCATTAACTGGAGATATAGATTTGAATAAAATTTCAAAACTAACCGAATCTCACATTCCTGAAAGTGGAAAACACCTTAAATCAAATTAAAATTTTAAAAACTGCACAAGTAATTTCAACAGTACTTGTGCGGTTTAAACCATTAAAAACGTACGTATGAAATCAATTATTAAAATAATAAGCACGCTATTTGTTTTTGCATTTATAGTTTCAGCTTGTGACTCATCAGTTTCCCTTCAAAAATACATTGTAGATAGTAAAGAAAACAACGAATTTATGTCCATAGATTTACCTGCGAGTATTTTACAACTTAAAGATA
Organism: uncultured Lutibacter sp.; assembly: GCA_965365125.1. GTDB lineage: Bacteria > Bacteroidota > Bacteroidia > Flavobacteriales > Flavobacteriaceae > Lutibacter. The sequence continues at coordinate 10,715 of CBDUAL010000079.1, read as the reverse complement.
CTGAAGTTTCTACAGAAATTGAAAACACCCTAAAAACCATAAAAAAAGTTAATCTATTAGCATTACAAGTAACCGACGCTAACAAAGAATTGTACGCTTCTGAAAAGATAAAAGTAAAAAGCATACTTAAAAACTCTAAATACCAACAATTAATGCGTGTAAAAATGATGGGAGCTAACGTAACTGTCAACTTTTTAGGTGAAGATGATGCGATTGACGAAGTAGTTATTTTTGCAGCTGACGACGAAAAAGGCTTCGGGATAATTAGAGTATTAGGCGAAAACATGAATCCATCTGATATTTTAACACTTTCTCAGAATCTAAAATTAGATGGAGACTCTAGTGAAATGAAACAACTAGAAGGAATCTTTAGTAGTTTGTAACTAATTTTATTAAAATAATAGTTTTTAGAGCCATACCTTAAAAAAGTATGGCTTTTTAACTGCTTTTTAACTACATAGAATAATTATTGTATTATTTTTGAGGCTTTAAATTTAAAAATAGCAAATGCAGAAAATACTCCTCACGTTATTACTATTCATCTCAATAGTTGTAAGTGCACAAGACAAAACTTATCAGGCTGAAAAACAAAAAATCAACAATTTAATTCATACAAAATTAAAAGTAGATTTCAATTTTCAAGAAAGCCAACTAAATGGAGAAGCTTGGGTTACACTTACACCACATTTTTACCCAACTGACAAAGTTGTTTTAGATGCAAAATCTTTTGAAATAATTGAGGTTAAAATCAACAAAAATAAAGCAAATTATAGTTATGAAAATAATCTGCTGACTATTGACTTAGGTAAGATTTATAAAAAAAGTGAAGCATACACGGTTTATGTAAAGTACATTGCAAAACCTGAAGAAGTAAAACAAAAAGGGAGCGCAGCCATAAGTGATGCTAAAGGGCTATATTTTATTGATCCACTAGATGAAGACCCTACAAAACCAACACAAATTTGGACCCAAGGAGAAACAGAGGCTAGTAGCTGCTGGTTTCCAACCATTGATTCCCCAAATCAAAAAACCACACAAGAAATATACATTACCGTACCAGATAAATTTTTAACGCTTTCAAACGGATTGTTAATCAACCAAACCAAACACAAAAACAACACAAGAACTGACTATTGGAAAATGGACAAAAAACACGCTCCATACTTGGTTTTTATAGGGGTAGGTGAGTTTAGCGTTGTAAAAGACTCTTGGAATAATTTAGATGTTAATTATTACGTGGAAGAAGCTTACGAAGATGTTGCTCAAGATATTTTTGGTCACACTCCAGAAATGATGACTTTTTTCTCAAATTTAACAGGCATTAGTTACCCCTGGGATAAATACAGTCAAATAGTGGTTCGTGATTATATTAGCGGCGCTATGGAAAACACTACAGCTGTGGTTCATGGCGAAGATGCACAACAAAAGAAAGGTCAGCTAATAGATTCTAATGAATGGGAGGGAACCATTGCTCATGAATTATTTCACCATTGGTTTGGAGATCTAGTAACTACGGAAAGCTGGGCAAACCTAACCGTTAACGAATCTTTTGCCACTTATAGTGTTTATTTATGGTACGAATATAAATACGGAAAAGATGCAGCAGCCGCACATTTATCCGAAGATATTGAAGTGTATTTGCAAAGTCAGAGCGAAAATAAAGACTTAGTACGTTTTTATTACGAAGACAAAGAACACATGTTTGATCCTGTAAGCTACCACAAAGGAAGTGCTATTCTTCACATGTTACGAGATTATTTAGGTGACGATGCCTTTTTTGCAGCATTTAACCACTACTTAACAAAACACAAGTTTGGTACTGCTGAAGCACATGAATTACGCTTGGCTTTCGAAGAAGTGACTGGTAAGGATTTAAACTGGTTTTTTAATCAGTGGTATTTTGGAAGTGGTCATATCCGCTTAAATGTAACGTATGATTACAACATCATTAACAGTACAGTTACCGTAAACTTAAATCAGCAAGGAAAAACATTTAAATTCCCTCTATCTATTGATATTTATAACGAAAAAGGAGTTGAACGCCATGATGTTTGGATTGATAAAATACAAAGCTCATTCACTTTTCCTTTTACTAAGAAAAATCAACCAAAACTTATTAATATTGATGCTAAACACAATTTGTTAGCAGAAATTACTGATAAAAAAACATTAGATCAATACATTTTTCAATTCAACAATGCACCACATTATTTAGATAGAAAAATTGCATTAGAAGCTATTATAAAAGAACAACAAACAAGTAAAGAAGCTTACAATACCGTTTTAAAAGCATTTGACGATCCTTTTTACAAAATTAGAATACTAGCCTTAGAAAATGTAGACCTATTTCAAAAACATACTAAAAAGGACGCTATTGAAAAAATTGAGCAAATCGCCAATAACGATAAAAAAACATTGGTACAGGCAGAAGCAATTAATGTGTTAGGTAAATTAATTGATCCAATATACAAACCTATATTTGTAAGGGGATTAAAAAGCGAGTCGTTTTCAGTTGTAGGGAAATCGCTGGTTTCATTATATCAGATAGATAAAACACTTGCTTTAGAGCATTTAAAAGCCATAGATGAAGCTGTAAAAGCGCAAATTCCAGATGCTATTACAAATATCTATATCAACGAAAAAGACAAAACAAAGTTGCCTTTTATAGCTAAACACGTATTAAAAGGTATGTTTTTATCGCAAAACCCTAGAACGCAACAATTATATGGAGAAGCCTTTAAATGGATTGCACAAAGCGACAATAAGGAAGCTATTCAAAACATAACTAATGATTTTGTAACCCTAGGAAAACAATACAAAAAATACAATTTCGATAAATTGGCTGTAAATATGCTGAATCAACTAGTTTTGACTCAACAAAATTCTACAAATAATAATAAAAAAGAGTTGACTGTTATTTTAAAAACAGGAATTGCAGAATTAATAGAGTAGGCATAAATTGTTCCAGATAAAAAAGCTCCTCAAAATTGAGGAGCTTTTTTATGGCGTATAATGTTTAAAAGACCCATCTTTATAAAAAATTACAATTCTTTCAATACCAGATTCATTTATGTGCTCAATCTTTTTTTCAAGTTCTACTTTCGGAGTTGAAGTTGACGTAGCTTGAGTCTTTGATTCAACAATAGGAGAGGGTGTTAAATAAACACCAGCGCTATTTTTATCTTTAGGGAATTTTCCATCACCATTCAATAACCAATACAATTCAACTTCAGGAAAAGCCTTTAATATCTTCATCACAAAATCCAAACTAGGTTTATTTCTTCCAGATAAAATATGGGATATACTAGAGCGCTGCACATCCATTTTCTCAGCCATTACTGCTGCTGATATATCATAGTATTCAATAATTATTTTAAGTCTTTTTGTAAACGCTTCACTATTCACCATTGTAAACAAATTTATTATTTACAAATGTAACTCATCTGATTTAAATTAACAACTAATAGTGAGTAAATTGATTTATAAATTTAAAAAGTTAAACAATAGGTTTTAGTTAACCGACTTAAACTACTTAAATACAGACTTAAACACACAAACAATAGAGTTTACCTATAACTTAAATTAAACTGTAATGAATTCAAACGGCAACACTTACAAATGTAAATTACAATTGTAATTTACCACGACAACCGACCTGTTTACATTTGTAATTTACAATTAGCAACAATTAACAATTGCTATAAAACTTGTTAATTATTTAAAGTCCTTTTTTATATCTCGCTTATTCACATACATTTGTTATTATGAATAAATTGGATCCTAAAATATTAGAAAATTGGTACAGCTTTAATTTTGAAAAAAAATTAAAAGGCAGACGTATTTTGTTTGAAGATATACAACCATTAATTGATAATTTACCAGCTAAATTTGAAAAAGAAATTATTGGCTACTCTGAAAACAATATACCAATTTATAAAATTTCATTAGGTAACGGGCATAATAAAATATTAGCATGGTCTCAAATGCATGGCAATGAAAGCACAGGCACAAAAGCGCTGTTTGATTTATTTCATTTCTTCAATTCAGAAGCTGTTGAAATTAAAAAAATATCAACAGAAATCCTTGAGAACTGCAGCCTACAGTTTATTGTAATGCTAAACCCAGATGGCGCTATAAATTTCACAAGAGAAAACTTCAATAATATTGATTTAAATAGAGATGCTGTTGACAGAAAAGCAACTGAAAGTAAATTGCTAAGACATACGTTAGACACATTTAATCCAGAATTCTGTTTTAATTTACACGATCAACGCTCCATATTTAATGTAGAAGGCCACCCTAATCCTGCTACAATATCATTTTTAGCACCTTCAGAAGATATAGAACGTACTTTAACAGAAGGAAGAAAAACCACAATGAGTGTTATTGTAGCTATGAATAATTTGTTGCAACAACTTATACCAAATCACATTGGAAGATATACTGATGAATTTTACCCAACAGCAACTGGAGATAATTTTCAAAAGCTAGGTCACAACACCATTTTAATTGAAGCAGGGCATTTTAAAGGAGACCACAATCGTGAAGCTACGCGTAAATTTAATTTTTACGCTTTAGTTGAGGGATTGTATTTTATAGCCAAGACATCCGATTATACCAATTACAAGCCTTATTTTGATATTCCTAATAATGATAAGCGATATTTAGACATCATCTACAAAAACTTAAAAGATAATGAGGATAATGTAATAGATGTTGGAATTCAATTAAAATACAACGTAACAGCCGAAGGCTTAAAGAGTTACAAGTGTATTGAGCACAAGGGTGACTTGTCGAATTATTACTCGGATATCACCATAAATGGAGAAAATCTAAATTTTAACGATTTAAAATTATCAAATTCGTAAATAATAAGTTTGTTATTACGTTTTTTTTAATAAATTTGTATTTTATATTATTTAAATAAACATCATGAAAAAATTTGTGTTAGATGAGATTGATCATCAAATTTTAGACATTCTAATTGAGAATGCTAGAACGCCTTTTACTGATATTGCAAAAAAATTAGTTGTTTCAGCTGGTACAATTCATGTAAGGGTGAAAAAAATGGAAGATGAAGGTATTATTAAAGGATCAACTCTTACCCTTGATTACGAAAAAATGGGCTATTCATTTATTTCACATGTTGGTATATATTTGGCTAAAACTTCAAAAACCAAAAATGTAGTAGCTGATTTAAAGAAAATTCCAAACGTAACAGTTGCATTTATTACTGCTGGTAAATACAATATTTTCTGTAAGATTAGAGCACGTGATACCACACATGCTAAAGAAATTATTTTTGAAATTGACGATATAGATGGGGTTTCAAGAACAGAAACAATGATTTCATTAGAAGAAAGCATCAACGATAAAAAGCGTTTAATGCATTCTATTTTTAGAGAAATCTAAACTAAAGTTACCTACTAAATATAAAATACCTTATCATTTTTTTTGATAAGGTATTTTTATTTAAACCTTTTTATTACATTTATAGTATACGCTTTAAAGTATGAGATCAAATAATACTTCTGTAGCTAAAACTATTTTTAATCGGAAAGACTATTCTGACAAAACACTCATTAATTTATACAAAGCTATTTTAAAGCCTCGATTAATAGAGGAGAAAATGTTAATCTTGTTACGACAAGGGAAAATTTCTAAATGGTTTTCTGGAATAGGGCAGGAAGCTATTTCAGTAGGTTTAACAACCGCTTTAAATGCGAATGAGTACATTTTACCTATGCACCGAAATTTAGGCGTATTTACCTCAAGAAACATTCCTTTACATAAATTATTTTCTCAATGGCAAGGAAAAAAAAATGGTTTCACCAACGGAAGAGATCGTTCTTTTCATTTTGGCACGCAAGATTATAATATTATTGGAATGATATCACACTTAGGTCCGCAATTAGGAGTTGCTAACGGCATAGCATTAGCCAACTTACTAACCAACAACCATAAAGTTACGGCTGTTTTTTCAGGCGACGGAGCAACAAGTGAAGGTGATTTTCATGAAGCGTTAAATGTGGCATCTGTTTGGAATTTACCTGTGCTTTTTTGTGTTGAAAATAATGGTTATGGGTTATCAACTCCATCTAGTCAACAATTTAAATGTGAACATATTGCCGACAAAGCCATAGGATACGGAATGGAAAGCCTTATTATTGATGGGAATAATATTTTAGAAGTACACACTAAAATAAAAAAGATTTCAAAAAGCATTCGAGAAAATCCGAGACCTGTTTTAATAGAGTTTAAAACTTTTAGAATGCGCGGTCATGAAGAGGCTAGTGGCAATAAATATGTTCCTAAAGGAATTCTTGAAAATTGGGCATTAAAAGATCCTGTAGAAAATTACCATGCTTTTTTAAAAAATGAAGGGATACTCTCCGAAGAGTTAGATGTATTGATTAAAGAAAATATTGTTCTAGAAATCAATGAGCATTTAAAAGTAGCTTTTAATGAAAAAGAAATTACTTCAACAATTGAAAATGAACTAGAAGCTGTATATAAACATATTAATTATATAGAGTGCAAACCTGCTTCAGAAAAAACAAGTAACATTCGTTTTGTTGATGCCATTTCAAAAGGATTGGAGCAAAGCATGGAAAAGTTTCAAGATGTAATACTCATGGGGCAAGATATTGCAGAATATGGAGGTGTTTTTAAAGTTACTGAAGGATTTCTAAATAAGTTTGGCAAAGAAAGAGTTCGAAACACACCAATTTGTGAATCTGCCATTATTGAAGCTGCTTACGGACTTTCAATTAACGGCTATAAATCTGTTGTAGAATTACAATTTTCTGATTTTATTAGCTCTGGTTTTAATCCGGTAGTTAATTTAGTCGCAAAATCTCATTATCGTTGGGGGCAACAAGCAAGTATTGTTTTGCGAATGCCTTGTGGCGGAAATGTGGGTGCTGGTCCGTTTCATAGCCAAACAAACGAAGCTTGGTTTACAAAAACACCTGGGTTAAAAGTGGTGTACCCAGCCTTTCCGTACGATGCAAAAGGACTGTTGAACACAGCAATTGAAGACCCAAACCCTGTGTTATTTTTTGAGCACAAAGCATTGTATAGATCTATATATCAAGATGTACCTAATGATTACTACACCATTCCGTTTGGAAAAGCTTGTGTTATTAAAGAGGGTTTTGATTTAAGTATCATTACTTATGGTATTGGCGTGCATTGGGCTTTAGATGAACTACATAAGTACCAATTTTCAGCAGATATTATTGATTTAAGAACATTACAGCCACTTGATACGGATGCAATTTTTAATTCAGTAAAAAAAACTGGGAAAGCTTTAATTATTCAGGAAGACACTTTGTTTGGAGGTATCGCTTCTGATATTTCGGCATTCATAAGCGAAAATTGCTTTCAATATTTAGACGCTCCTATCAAAAGAATTGGCAGCATTGAAACACCCATTCCTTTTGCAAAAAACTTAGAAAAACTGTATTTACCCATTGAAAAACTACATTCGGCAATAGTAGATATATTAAATTATTAATTTACGAACTGATTAATATCATTTATTTACACTTTTAAATACTATAATTTTATCAGCATATCGCTTCAATTGTTATGCTATTAAAAGATAAAACATCGTTTTATAAAGTTTGTTTTGACTCCATGCAAATAGGAATTTTGGTGTTTAATCAAGAAAGGAATATTGTACTTGCAAACCAACCATTAGCCAATTTATTAGGAGTTGAAGAGGCATATTTATTACAACATAAAATTGATGCTTTTTTTAAACATACAGAAATTTTTAAAGCATATATTCAAAATCCTGAGGAAGAAATATTTAAATCAACTATTGAATTAGAAGAATTTCATGCAAATGGAACTTCCATTTATTTAGAATTAAATTTCGGCAAAATGGTATATGAAGGGGAAATGTATTTTAAAGCATTGATCTCAAATATAAGTTCGCGAAAATTAAAGGAGGTTAAAATAACGAATTTAAATGTACAACTAGAAGAAGAAGTAAAAATTAGAAACCTAAAACTTGAAGAAGCTGTAAAACAATTAAAACAAACTTTAAATAAAGAAAAGGAGCTTAACAATTTAAAAACAAAATTTATCACACTTGCTTCACATGAGTTTAAAACACCTTTAAGCGCTATATTATCTTCCACCGAATTAATGGCTAAATATGCCAATTTACTGAATACAGGCAAATTAAATGAGCATTTACAAAAAGTTAAAATGATGGTAAATAGGTTGAATGGAATGCTCGACGATTTATTAACTTTAGAGAATATTGAAACTGGGCAAATTAGTACTAATTTTTCCCATTTCAACTATAAGGATCTAATTCAAGAAATCTTCATAATAACAAAACCTCATTTAAAGAAGAATCAAACAATAAATATAGAAGAATCAGACTTAAAGTTGATATATCACGATTTTAACATTCTAAAGATAATTTTAACCAATTTATTGTACAACGCCATAAAGTTTTCAAAAGAAAATAGTGAAATATTCGTAAAAATTTACTCTAGTGATTCTGATTTACATATAAGTGTTAAAGATGCTGGAATTGGAATACCTAAAACGGAACAAGGTTTAATTTTTACCCGATTTTTCAGGGCAAAAAACGCTATTTATTATCCTGGTACAGGAATTGGTTTAAATATAATTAAAGGCTATATAAACCGCTTTAATGGCGATATTAAATTTAGCAGTGTTGAAAATGAAGGGAGTATTTTTAAGATTAAATTGCCAAAAATTAAAGAACTATGAAAAAAAAAGTATTGTTAATTGAAGATGATAAAGTTGTAAGAGAAAATACAGCTGAAATTTTAGAATTAGCAAATTACAATGTTGAAATTGCTAAAAATGGTAAAGAAGGTGTCTCAAAAGCGAAATCTTTTTTACCAAATATTATTATTTGCGACATCCTAATGCCAAATTTAGATGGCTATGGAGTTTTACAAATTGTGTCAAAAACACCTACTTTAGAGCAAATTCCTTTTATTTTCTTAACTGCAAAAACACATCAAAACGACCTAAGGAAAGGAATGGAACTTGGTGCCGATGATTATATATGTAAACCTTTTGAAGAATCAGAATTACTTAGAGCTATTGAAGTTAGATTAAAACGGGTAGAAGCTTTCGAGTCTAAAAATAAAACTCAAAAACACAACAATCCTTCCAGTTACATAGATTTAAAAAAAATAAAGAATATCGATCAATATTTATCTAAAAAAAAGGTGTACCATTTTAAAAAAGACGAAACTATTTATTGCGAAGGGAACCAAAGTAATCATATTTTTTTAATTAAAGAAGGGACTGTTAAAACGTATAAAATAAATGAAAATGGTAAAGAATTCAATACGGGATATTTTACAAATAAACAATATTTTGGTTATTCATCATTTGTAAAAAAAATACCTCATTTTGAAAACTCCAAGGCTATTACAGAGACGCAATTATATAAAATTAGTAAAGACGAAATAACCTCAATATTAAACAACAACCATCATGTTATTTATGATTTTATAGATTTACTAACATCAAATACAATTGCAGATAATTCACAATTAATGCTTTTAGCCTATGGTTCAGTTCGTAGAAAAACAGCAATAACTTTGTTAAATTTATTAGAAAATTACCCTGATGTTAAAAACAACGAAATATTCATAACTCGCTTAAACTTAGCTAATTCAATAGGTATAGCTAAAGAAACACTTACAAGAACTCTGTACAGTTTTAAAGAAGAGAATTTAATTGATTTATCCACTAAAAGCTTAACGGTTTTAAATAAAGAATTGCTGCTTAAAATTAGTTAATTATTTTATAGATGACAACAATCAATACAATTATTGATAAGCATCATTGTAGTTATAAAAGGTTTGAAATAAATTAGCTTTAAATTCAATATATAATTTTTTAGTGTTATTAATTTTAACATTAATTCATTAAAAATGAATATTATTAGGAGGGTAAGCTTTTTAAAGCATTTTGGTTTATAACTATTTATTTGATAAGATTGGATGAATTAAAGGCAAAAAACCTAAAGTGATTAAAAAAGTTGATCTTTTTAAGGAGTGTGAGGAATTTATGAAAATGAATTTATCAGGCTCCATAAAAATAAATTTGAAAACTATGAAACGAATAATTCCTAAACAAAAGATGCCAGTATTTAATAATAGTGTTGAGTATTTATTAAATAAAACTAAAAAATGGATGTCTGAAATTGAATTTATAAAAGTTGAACAAGACTTTTTAAAAGAATTATTATCGGAACATATTGTTAGTTTATGTACAACTCATAATTTTCAAAAAGCAAAATTATTATTAAGCAGTATAAACCATGAAAAAAAATTAGGAAATGAGTTACTTGCTAATATTAAAGATCATAATGTTAATTTATCACTTCTTATTGAAAATATTTATTTAAAAAGAGAAGATAATTTTAGAAGTAATCATGAAAATTTAAAATCTGAAGTTGTTAATTATCTTGATAACTTTAAATATTTAAAAGAACAAGTATTTGATTTGGTGTTACTAATTATGAAAATGGATAAACAACAAAAATTGATGGCACATTAAAAATCAGGTATTTTACCGTTTTCAAACTTTGATTCTTTGAAATTTTGTACAATATTATTATAAATTTTATTTTTTTAATAATCAACGTAATTATTAAAAGAGTTTATTTTTAATAATTGAAAGAAATATTTATAGTAGGTTATTTT
>CBDUAL010000078.1:0-11571 GCA_965365125.1 uncultured Lutibacter sp. | reverse complement strand
CTGTTGCACTTGTCCTCAACTTACGCTGGACGGATGTTATCCGCTATGCTACTCTATGGTGTCCGGACTTTCCTCTTTATTACTAAAGCGATAAGACGACCTACTTAATTTTTGCAAAAGTACGTATTTTAAATAAGAAACCCACTCAAAATTTGAATGGGAAAATTGCTATGAAAAAGAAAAAGTGTTGTTAGCTATTAACCAACAACACTTCAAATATAATTTTTATTATCAATAATTCTAAAAAAATTGATATTTATTTATGAAAACATGTCTTTTACTTTCTCAAAAAACGATTTATCAAATTTTGACGGGTTTGGAGTGAAATTCTCATCTGTTTTCATAGCCTCAAAAAACTTTTTTTGTTCTTTTGATAAACTTTGAGGTGTCCAAACATTTACATGAACTAACAAATCTCCATTACCATAATGGTCTATACTTGGTAAACCTTTACCTCTAAGTCTTAAAATTTTCCCTGACTGTGTTCCTGGTTCAATTTTAATTTTTACTTTACCCGAAACCGTATCAATATTTTTACTTTCACCTAAAACAGCTTCAGAAAAATTAACATATAAATCGTAATGTAAGTTTGTTCCTTCACGTTTTAAAGTATCGTGTTTAATTTCTTCAATAACAACTATTAAATCTCCATCAATAGCATTATTTCCAGGAGCAGCGTTTCCTTTTCCATTCACTTTTAACTGCACTCCTTCTGTTACACCTGCTGGTATTTCTATGGTAACGGTTTCTTCATTTACTATTAAACCACTGCTATCAGCATTTTTAGGTTTTTTATCTATAATTTCACCAGCACCATGACACGTTGGACAGGTGGATGCAGACTGCATACGGCCTAAAATAGTATTGGTTACACGCATTACTTGCCCTGAGCCATTACAAGTACTACACGATTTATAGGTAGCACCTTCTGCCATTACTTTTCTGCGAACTTTTACTTTTTTCTCAACACCTTTAGCTATTTCTTCAAGTGTTAATTTTACTCTAATTCGTAAGTTACTTCCTTTAACACGCGCTCTACCTCTTGAGCCTCCGCCGCCAAAACCTCCGAAGCCGCCTCCGCCGCCGCCAAAAATATCTCCGAACTGGCTAAATATGTCATCCATATTCATACCACCACCTCCGAAGCCACCTCCACCTTGAGGGCCTTCAAAACCTGCGTGACCATATTGATCATATCTCGCTCTTTTATTTTCGTCACTTAAAATTTCGTAAGCTTCTGCAGCTTTTTTAAAATTTTCTTCAGCAGCCTTATCATCAGGATTTTTATCTGGATGATATTTTACAGCCATTTTTCTATAGCCTTTCTTTATTTCTGCAGGGGTAGCATTTTTGGAAACGCCTAAAATCTCGTAAAAATCTTGCTTCATTTTGTCTTATTTATTGTCCTATAACAACTTTTGGATATCTAATTATTTTATCACCTAGCTTATAACCTTGTTCTACAACATCAATTATTTTCCCTTTTAATTCAGGTGAAGGTGCTGGAATTTGTGTAATAGCTTCATGTGATTCAGCATCAAAAACTTCGGATTGTTCAACTTTAATAGGAGTTAATCCTTTTTGAGATAAGGTATTTATTAATTTATTATTAATTAATTCCATTCCTTTTAAAGCAGCGTCATCATCCGATTTTTTTAATTCAGCTAAACCTCTGTCAAAATCATCTAAAATTGGCAATAAAACTGACATTAATTCCTCATTGGCAGTTTTAAATAATTCTATACGTTCTCTAGATGTTCTTTTCTTATAATTTTCAAATTCGGCAAATAAGCGTAAAAATTTATCTTTTTCTTGCTTAACTTCTTCAGTTAATTGCTCTTCAACAGATATCTCTTGTGCTTCTTCCTGTGGATTTGTTTCAGCGTCCTGTATATCTTTGTCTTCTATGTTATCTTTATTTTCACTCATAATCTTTCGATAAAAATTAAATTTCTTTAAAGCTTGCAAAAGTATTGCCATTTTTTTATATATGCCAATCTGACAATTGAATTTATTGTTTATTTCTGATTAAATTCATAAAAAAATGGGTATTTATATTTTATAAATACCCATTTTCCAATGCATGCTTATTTTATTTTAAGAGTCAACTCTTGTAATTTTAGCTCCAATTGCTTGTAAACGCGTATCTATATTTTGATACCCCCTATCTATTTGTTCAATATTATAGATGGTACTTGTACCTTTGGCCGATAATGCTGCGATTAATAATGAAATACCAGCTCTAATATCAGGTGAAGTCATTGTTGTAGCATTTAAACTTGATTCATGGTTCATACCAATCACTGTTGCTCTATGCGGATCACATAAAATTACTTTGGCTCCCATATCAATTAATTTATCGACAAAGAATAGGCGACTTTCAAACATTTTTTGATGAATTAATACACTTCCTTTTGCTTGTGTAGCCACCACCAACATAATACTTAATAAATCGGGTGTAAAACCTGGCCAAGGAGCATCTGAAATTGTTAAGATAGAACCATCAATAAAGTTTTGAATTTCATAACTTTCTTGTTCTGGAATAAAAATATCATCGCCTCTACGTTCTAAATTAATTCCTATTTTTTGAAAAACTCGTGGAATTAATCCTAAATCATTCCAGCTTACATTTTTTATAGTTATTGAAGATTTTGTCATAGCAGCCATTCCAATCCAGCTACCAATTTCAATCATATCAGGTAATACTCTATGAGTACATCCTTTCAGATTATTTACACCTTCAATTGTTAATAAATTAGAACCAACACCTGTAATTTTTGCCCCCATACTATTCAACATTTTACATAATTGTTGAATATAAGGTTCACAAGCAGCGTTGTAAATAGTAGTAATTCCTTTAGCTAAAACTGCTGCCATTACAATATTTGCTGTACCTGTTACTGAAGCTTCATCCAATAACATATCTGCTCCTGTTAAATATTCAGCTTCAACTCCGTAAAACTTTTCGTCTTTGTTGTATCTAAAAGTTGCACCTAGCTTTATAAACCCTTCAAAATGAGTATCTAACCTGCGTCTACCTATTTTATCTCCACCCGGTCTTGGAATATAACCTTTTCCAAAACGAGCCAACAAAGGACCAACAATCATAATAGAACCTCTTAATGAACTACCATCTTTTTTAAATTGATCTGATTCTAAATATTCTAAATTTATTTCATCAGCCTGAAACGTATAAGTATCTTCACTTAGTCTTTCTACTTTTACACCTAACTCACCTAAAACATAAATTAGTTTATTAACATCAATAATATTTGGAATGTTACTTATGGTAACCTTTTCGGGAGTTAATAAAACTGCACAAAGCACTTGTAAAGCCTCGTTTTTAGCTCCCTGAGGAGTAATTTCACCACTTAATTTACAACCACCTTCTATTACAAATTTCGCCATTATATAAGCTTATTTAGTTAGATTTATAATTTTTCTTTTTATAATCCTGACGTTGTTTCCCCGTATTTTTAGTTGTTGGTTTTCTTTTCTTAAGTAACTCTTTAACTTCAGATAATGGTTCATTTTTATCTGCTAAATCAATTTTACCATTCGATAAATCTACTAAGTGTTTAAAAATCACTTTATCATCAACCGTATCTTTATTCCAATTTAAATAGCATTTTTTCATATGATTTGCTATTGCAAAATATAAAGCATCCCTTGGTTCACCTTCTTCCCAAGTTAAAGCCACGTCAATCATAGTTTGAATGTTATTACCGTAAAAACGATATTTTGAAGCAGATTTAGGATACGCTAACGCTTCTGGTTTTGCTTGTAATTCTTCTCTTGATGGTTTTTCATAAGGGGAATCTACTTCCAATTCAAAATCAGACATTATGAATAATTGATCCCACAACTTGTGTTTAAAATCTGGAACATCACGTAAATGAGGTTGTAAATTCCCCATAACATCTACAATAGCTTTTGCCATTTTATTTCGTTCTTCAAGATCTTCTAAAGCCTTACAGTGATCTATTAATTTTTGTATATGTCTACCATATTCTGGTATAATTAAATGTGGTCTTTCTCCGTTATATTCTAAATCAAATTCCATGTATCTTATTCTTTTAGTTTTTGCAAATTACAATATAAATATTGGTTTAACAATGCTTTTTTTTAGCTTATAATTTTAAGCTTTGCAAATTGTAATAATAATTTTTTAACCCCTACAGAAGCAAACCTAATCTCCGCTTTTTGATTTGCTGCTGAACCTTCTAAACTAAGTACTTCACCGCTACCAAACTTTGTGTGTTCTACAATATTTCCAACAGTTACTTTACTATCAAATAAATTGGCAGCAGTAGTTGGTTTACTGGTTACTTTTTTTAAGTTTTTAGGCGCTTGAAACTCAACTTTGGGTGCTGGTTTTTTATTAATTGGTGTACGCTGAATTGGTTTTTTAAAACGAATTTTATTTTGAGGAACACTTCCAAAAATATCATCATTTAAAAATTTTGTTTGTTTAAATTCTGTAACCTGAGGAGCAATGTGTTCTACATATTTTTCATCAATTTCTTGAATAAACCTACTTGGCTCACAATCAACTAATTTACCCCAACGGTAACGCATTTGAGCATAACATAAATAGGCTTGTTTTTCAGCCCTTGTTAATGCAACATAAAACAAGCGTCTTTCTTCTTCAAGCTCACTTCTAGTATTCATACTCATTGCCGAAGGAAATAAATTCTCTTCCAATCCTATAATATAAACATAAGAATACTCTAACCCTTTAGACATGTGGATAGTCATTAATGAAACCTTTGGTGAATCATCTTTTGCTTCTTTATCTAAATCTGATTTTAAAGCAGCATCTTCAAGGAAAAAAGCCAAAGAATCATCTTCACCTTTTTCTTTTTGTTCATCGGTAAAACTTTTAATAGCATTTAAAAGTTCCTGTATATTTTCAACTTTACTAACGCCTTCAGGTGTACCGTCTTTTTCTAAGTCCTTAATTATTCGGGTTTGCTTCACCACAAAATCAGCAACTTCAAAAGCATTTTTTGTTTCAGCTTCAATTTTAAAATGCTGAATCATAGTTGCAAAATTGTTCAATTTTGTTTTTACACCTGCATTTAAATTTATATCGGTTTGACCTAAATTACATATAATTTCAAAAATTGATTTTTTATAATGATTTGCTGCAACCGATAACTTATCAACAGTTGAAGATCCAATACCTCTTAAAGGATAATTGATAACACGTTTTAACGCTTCTTCATCATTCGGATTTACCAACAACCTTAAGTACGATAAAGTATCTTTAATTTCTTTACGCTGATAAAATGAAAGACCTCCATAAATTACATAATCAATGTTATAATTTCTATGTCTAAAAACATCTTCTATTGCTCGAGTTTGAGAATTAGTTCTATATAGAATTGCAACATCCGATAAACTTATTTCATTCTCTTTTACATGGTCTAATATTGAATTTGCAACAAATTCAGCTTCTTTAACCTCTGTTATAGTTCGCATTATTTTAACACGCTCACCATCATTATTATCTGTCCAAACTTCTTTATCTAACTTCGTTTTATTTTTTTCAATAACGCTATTTGCAGCTTCTACAATATTGTTTGATGATCTGTAATTTTGCTCTAATTTAAATATTTTAACATTATCATAATTTTTTTGAAAATTCAAAATATTTTGAATGTTTGCACCACGGAAAGCATAAATACTTTGAGAATCGTCTCCTACAACACAAATATTTTGAAAACGATCAGCCAAGGCTCTCACAATTAAATATTGTGAATGATTGGTATCTTGGTACTCATCAACCAAAATGTATTTAAATCGTTGTTGGTATCTTGATAAAACTTCTGGAAACTGGGTTAATAATTGATTGGTTCTTAATAATAAATCGTCAAAATCCATAGAACCAGCTTTAAAACAACGGTCTACATATTGTTGATAAATTTCACCAACTTTTGGACGTTGCGCCATTTTATCGGCTTCAATTAACTCTGGGTTGTTGTAGTAAGCTTTAACCGTTATTAAACTATTTTTAAAAGAAGATATTCTACTTAATATTTGTTTGCTTTTATAAACTTCTTTATCCAAGCCCATTTCTTTAATTATAGAAGAAATCAATCGGACAGAATCTTGTGAATCGTATATTGTAAAATTAGAAGGAAACCCTAAATGATGCCCTTCAGATCTCAAGATTCTAGCAAAAACAGAGTGAAAAGTTCCCATCCATAAATTTTTTGCTTCGGAAGAACCAACTACAGCACCAATACGTTCTTTCATTTCGCGTGCTGCCTTATTGGTAAAGGTTAATGAAAGTATGTTAAAAGCATCAACACCTTTGTTCATTAAATGTGCAATTCTATAGGTTAAAACACGTGTTTTACCAGAACCAGCACCAGCAATAATTATCATAGGGCCGTCTTTATGTACAACAGCTTGTCTTTGAGATTCGTTAAGATTATCTAAGTATTTTTCCACAGGAAGTCTTTAAAAATTCAAATGTACTACTCCAAAATTAGTTTAGCAATAAAAGTTATCTACAAGTTTATTTTAAATGGCTTTTTTAATTGATTTATAAAAATAAATAACAAGCCTGTAACCAATAAAACACTAGCACAAAGCAATAATAAATGGTAATTATGAATAGGTGTTAAACCTATTAACAGTAAAAAACCTTGCGTAAAAAGTAACAATTCGGTTGCTACAACTCCAATTAAAAAAATAACCAACCCAATTTTTGAACTGGTAGTTTTTAGTTGAATTTTATGTAATTGTATTAAAATTAAAAAAACAAAAATACTCATAAATCCTAGAGTAAATAAGTGCAAATACCCGATGATTAAAAATGGCTTTAAAGCCAATGATTTTTCTACAAAATAAGGTAACGAAGACAGTATTTGTATTACAATTTTTAAACTATAAGCAATTACGCCAAACTTTAATAATACTTTAGAAATAGCCTTCCATTTTAATTGATGGTAAACCTTCTTCAGAATTCTTAATAAATAAACCAATGAAATTAGTTGTAAAATAGTAGCTAAAAATCCAATAATATGAAACGTTAAACCTACTTTACTCCATAAAATTGACAATGCATAAGCAGGAATACAAGCAATATTTAGAAATACAAAAAAGTACTTCTGAAGGTATTTTGGAATTAAAATTTGTTGATTTTCAATAATTTTAAACAATAAGCCAAACAGCACAAAAACAAAATACCCGTTGTATAAAAAATGCAAATAAAAATAAACGGTGTTGTAATACAGTTCAGTTTTTCCTTGCGAAACAAGCACGTAAGCTAAAAACCATGTTGCTAAACTTGATAGTAAATAATAGTAAATTCCGTATTTTATTAATTTGGTCGAAATACTTTCTCCTTTAATATCCTTCAATAATTTAAAGGACAACACGTAAGAAGTTACTCCGAAAACACACAATAGTACAATGGAAAACAGTTTATAACCACCTAAAGGAAAACTTACTAACATTAAGGCTACTGTTATAAAAATTAACCCTAAAGTAATTTTGTAAACCTGTTTATTTTTAGTGGTATTTGGAACAAAACAATAAATAATTGCGCCAATAGTTGCAATATAGCCCCAGCCTAAAAAAGCTACATGAGAATGACTTTGTAAGAAATTTTTATAGGTAAACAATTGTATAGGAAAAACAAAATTCCAACGAATTAGCAATCCATATAATGCCGATAAAATAAATAAGGCAAGTGAAAATAAATAAAAAGGTTTCTCTTTTTTAAAAAGTTGCATCAAATTAATTTAGAACTACAAATTAACAAGAAATTAATTAACTTTTAGTTTTAGCAAAAAAAAAGCGGTTTCAAATGAAACCGCTTTTAACTATTTTAAAGATATATTATTTCATAAAATTATAAGAAATCCCTAACATAACCATACTTGTATTCATTTTATACCCAACTGATGTACCTGGAATTGCTCCATAAGGGTTCGTTGCTGAAGCCATTCTAGGGTCTAATAAATTTCCTGTAGTTGAACCACCGCTTGTACCGTAGTGAAAAACTCCATTTAATTTAAATTTATCGCTAAACTCATATCCTAAACCAAATTGATACGCATTTTTAATAACTGCTGTTGCAGGAATTGAAAAGAACGCTAATTCATTAGCTATAGGGTTTGAACTATAAGTATACCCAAATCTTAAAGGTAATTTATCAACTAATTTTAATTGAAGTCCTGCTGAAACAATGTTTACATCATTCCATCCAAAACCTTGAACTGAACCTGTTTGTGTCCAACCTTTAGCTTCAAATCCATCAGTATTTGTGTAATCTACATTTCTGTAATCAACCGTAATATCAAAAACATCTGTTGAATAACCAACACCTAAAGAAATAATCGCTGGGTAATCCATATTAAAACTAGTATCAGGTGCTGCAGAACCATCTAAATATGTATTGTTGAATTCAAAATCACCAAATGATTGTGCTGTTTTGTATGAAGCTCCCAATTTAACACCCCCTTCAGAAGCATAGAATAAACCAACTTGACCTCCAAATCCAAACGCTGAAGCTTTATCACTTTCAGGGTAACCTAAAGTCATACTAGGTGAAGAAATAGGACTTGGTGCTAACTCTAAAGAAGCATAATTAAAGTTTGGCTGAATACCTATAGAGAATCCTTTTAAAATTTCATAAGACCAAGATAATGAAACCTGTAATAACATATAATCTGATTCAATATGCCCAAAACCACCTGCATTCTGAGGGAAACTTATTGGGTTAACTGGTTGAGTGGGATTGAAATTTGGATTTGGATTTCCAAAAACATCTTGTGGATAATTTAAATTTTCTGGAAAAGTTACACCAAAGCCACTAATACCAAAAGCAGAAACTCCAAAAGTACTTTTACTTCCTTCTTTTCCGTAAACAAAACCAATTGCAGGCATAGGTGATATACCTCTATCATCTTTTGTAATTCCACTCATTGGTCCATAAGACGAACTTAACTCTGGTGAAGATGAAAAAGCTCCAATGCTAAAATCTAATATTTTTCCATCAAAAGCAGTTAAAGTTGCAGGGTTCCATTGCATAGCACCACTAATATCTAAAGGCATTGCAGTTGCCGCGCCACCCATTGACATATTAACGGTTCCTACACCTTGCATAATATGACCTGCTTGAGCAAAAGTAGCAGTTGTAAAAAACACTACCATAAATTTTAATAAATTCTTCATAATTGTTTGTTTAGTTTAAATGTTTGATTTAGTTCTAATTATCATTAAAAAAAAGTTTTATAAATATAATAAATATTCAACTATTAAATTTGAAATCAATTTAACTATTTTTTCTTTTGATAACCTTTAATAATTAATAAAATTAGAGAGATTCGAACTCAAAACAACTGACAATTATCAGTTTTCTTGTTTTTGAAAGTAACAATAGTTACTAAGTAATGCTTACTACTTAAAGCATTCTGTATTTTATAAATTATATTGTGAATATTCATAAACAAAAGCTAAATTTGGTTTTTTATAAATATAAAATACGAATGGATTTAGATAAAATACTAGGATTATTAAGTTATACAATTCCTTCAGCTGTTACTGGTTTAGTGGCGTATTATTTTTTTGTGAATCACACTAAAAATGAAGAGCAAAAATTAAAATTATCACTTTTAAAAGAAAATCAAAAACAAGCTTTACCTATAAAATTACAAGCTTATGAACGTATGTCGTTATTTTTGGAACGTATAAATCCTTCTAACTTACTAATTAGAGTTACTTCTGTGAATAATGATAAAAACGCCTATGCTGTAAGTATTATTAACAGTATTGAACAAGAATTTGAGCATAATTTAGCGCAACAAATATATATCTCAAATGAATGTTGGAATGTAATTGTAGCTTCAAAAAACACCACCATTCAACTAATAACCAACACAAGTAAACTTGAAAATATAACTAACGCTCAAGAGTTAAGAGAAGCTATTTTAACAAAAATGATTGAAGTTTCACCTCCAAGTAAAACGGCTTTGGCTTTTATTAAGAATGAAGTGAAAAATATGATATAAAAAAAGGAGCTAAATTATTAGCTCCTTTTTTTATATAAATAATAACTAAAATTAATTAGTTGAAATATATTTTTGAAGCGTTTATTGGTCCTTTTGCAGTTTGAGTATTTGATTTTGAAGACATATCAAAAACTTTTATATCAGATTCACTTTCGTAATCTTTAGCATCCAAAACAAATAATTCTCCACTTTTTACTGCCATTCCATAAAAAGTAGTAACAGCTGAATCTAAAAGTTCAACAGTAGGCAAGGTAGTTGCTGATTGCGAAACTTCATATACTTTACTTCCTATATCATAATATAAATTTGATGCATTGCTTACTAATGCACTTGGATGAATTCCTTCTGCAAAATCTAATTCAGAAGAAATAGTATTTGTTGTAGTGTTTATTTTAACTATTGAGGCTGGTGTTTCATTACCTGTCCAAGCTGCTTTGCCTTCACATAAAACAACCAAATTTCCTGCACTGTCAATTAATAAATCATCTGGTATATCATTCACCGTTATTTCAGTTACTCCTTCAGTAGCAATATCAATAACACTTACAATATTATTTGTTCCATTTCCACCTTTATGAGAAACAAATAATTTTCCTTTGGTTTCAATAATTCTTTCAACTCCTATTGAAACAGAAATTGTACTAGTTACAGTTAATGTATTTAAATCTACAACAGCAATATAGTCATCGTCAACATCAGCACCCCAAGCACCTTCAGCCCAGTTAGTAACATAACCTTTATCTCCTACAATAGCCATATATCTAGGTTTTTTTAGACCTGTAGTTATAGTTCCTACTTTTTCAAAAGTATATCTATCAACAACTGTAATTGTATGTTGATTATCTACAATTATGTATGCATAATTTTCATCAAAAGAAATTGATTGTAAATAAACTCCTAAATCTTCACCATTAACTTTTTTATAAATTAAACTTTCTGTAGTTGAATAATCATCAGATACATAGTAAATAGAACCCGATGCTCCACCTTCACCACTCACAATAATTCCATTTTCATAATCTCCTTTTGGTAATTGAGGATCATTGTCATCATCACACGACACTAATAGTACACTTAGTAAAAATATACTAAGTAAAAATTTACTGACTTTCATAATTTAAAATTTATAGTTTATGTTTATATTAAAATTTCTATCAGGCATTGGTCTACTTGGTAAAACTTGGTATTCTTTATTAAATACATTGTTTACTTTTACTCCTAAACCTAATTGTTGGTTCTCTGTTTTTATAATATTGTAATCTACACCTACATTTCCTACATTGTAATATGGTACAGTATAAATATCTAAATTATCTGTAGTTGTATATACTTCGCCCGTAAATAAGTGCTGATAAAAAGCGCTAAACCTTTTGTAAGAATACCCTAAACTTCCGTTAGCTAAATGCTTTGGAACATAGGTTAAATAGTTATTGGTGCTTTTATCTTTTGCAATTGTGTAACTATAATTTAAGTTGAAATTAAAAAGATGCTTACCAAATAATTTGTTTACAGCTGCTGTAAACTCAACACCTTTATTAACTGC
>CBDUAL010000077.1:0-11742 GCA_965365125.1 uncultured Lutibacter sp. | reverse complement strand
CATGTTTTTAGATTCATGAATATCAAAGCTACCATCTAAAGTTGCTATATAAACGGATCCGCCTATAATTGCTATTAAAACTAAAAAGAAAATGTATTTTAGAAATCTCATGTGTCTGGTTATATGTTATTTAATACTGCTAATTTAATAAATATAATAAGCTTATTGAAATAACTTCCTTAGAAAAATGTATCTTAATTCCTTTAGAAAAAAATTAATGAAGCGAAAAAGTAATTAGTGCAAAAATAGCTACAATTAAAAAGAAGCCAATAAGAATTATAAAAGTGTTTTTATAGTACTTTTTATGAATTTTTATATCTTTTCTGTAACTCCAAACCATTGCAATACTAAAAGCAATTACAAAAAATACTGCAAAAATTAACTGTCCTTTACTAAACATATAAATGTGTATATTTAGCATCAAAAGTACATAAAATATCAATTTATAAAGATAATTATTAATGAAAAATAAATTAAAAGCAGTTCAAGAATTTCACCAAGCCTTTGGGTTAGGAATTCAAGATAGCCCAACAACCAATTTAAATAGCGATAAAATAAAACTACGGTTTAATTTAATGGCTGAAGAAAATGAAGAATATTTAGAAGCCGCAGAAGCAAATGATTTAGTTGAAGTAGCTGATGCTTTAGGTGATATGTTGTATATTTTATGTGGTACTATTTTAGAGCACGGAATGCAACATAAAATTGAAGCCGTTTTTAATGAAATTCAACGGAGTAATATGAGTAAATTAGGCGCAGATGGAAAGCCAATTTACCGTGAGGACGGAAAAGTAATGAAGGGACCAAATTATTTTAAACCCAATATTCCAGAAATAATTAACAAATAATCATGATGTTGTTTATGTTAAAAATTAGATAAAAAGTCGTTATTTTGTAGATTAATATCTTAAAATTGCAAAACAATCAATTAATCAATCTAAAATTATGGAAATTTCATTTAAAAAATTAATGCGAATAGCTTCAGTAGCATTTATAGCTACGGTAGCTTCTTGCGGTAGTAATGCTAAAGTTGAAGAGGAACAAATACCGGGAATTATTGTCGAAAATATGGACACTTCAGTGCGTCCGAATGATGATTTCTTTAGATACGTAAACGGAACCTGGTTTGATAAAACTGAGATTCCTGCAGATAGAACTTCTTGGGGAGGTTTTAATGAGCTTCGTAAAAACACAGATGCCGATGTGCTTCAAATATTAAACAATGCAATTACTCAAGATAATTTTCCGAAGTTAAAAGATGCGCAAGGAAACTTAACACTAGAGTCGGATCAAAAAAAAGCAGTAAATTTTTATGAATCTATTATGGACACTATAGCAAGAGATACGCAAGGTATTGAGCCAATAAAACCATTTTTAGCAAAAATTGAAGCAGTACAAAACGTAGCAGATTTAGAAACCTTATTAATTGAAATGGCGCCTTATGGTGGTGCTGGTTTTTTTGATTTTGCTGTTTTTAACGATTTGAAAGATAGTAAAATGAATGCTGGTTATATTACAGCTGCAGGTTTAGGCTTATCACGCGATTATTATGTAGATCAAGATGAAGATACCAAAGGAAAGCGTGCAAAATATATTGGACACATTGCAAGAATGTTACAATTTTTTGGAGACACAGCTGAAGAAGCTACTGTAAATGCTGATAAAATATTTCAATACGAATATAACTTGGCAGTACCGCGTTTAACAAAAGAGGAATCTAGAGATACAAGAAAGTTGTACAATCCTAAAACAATGGAAGAATTGACAGCACTTGTACCTTCAATTCACTGGGATGCTTATTTTAAAGGATTGGGAATTGATAATTTAGAAAGAGTTATTGTAATGCAGCCAAAATATATGGAAGCTGTAAATACTATTTTAACTACAAGTTCAATGGAAGATGTGAAATTGTATTTACGTTGGACAGCAATTGATAGAGCAGCAGGTAAATTAAATAGAGAAATTGAAAATGCCAACTGGGATTTTTATAGCAAAGAATTACGTGGTGCAAAACAACAATTACCAAGCGATGAAAGAGCGTTAGCTTCTTTAAACGGAAATATTGGTGAAGCTTTAGGTAAATTATATGTTGATGCTAAATTTCCGCCAGAAGCAAAAGCAAAAGCAGAGGAAATGATTGCAAATGTAATGCTAGGTTTCGAAAAAAGAATCAATGCTTTGGAATGGATGAGTCCAGAAACAAAACTAAAAGCAATTGAGAAATTGAACAAAATGACGGTTAAAATTGCATATCCTGATACTTGGAAAGATTATTCAACTTTAGATGTAAAAGGAACTAATGATGGCGGTTCTTACTTTCAAAATTCAATAAATATTTCAAAATGGAATTTTAATAAAGACATAGAAAAGTTAGGGAAGGAAGTTGACAGATCTGAATGGGGAATGGCACCACAAATTGTGAATGCTTATTTTAATCCTGTAAATAATGAAATTGTGTTTCCAGCAGCTATTTTACAACCACCTTTTTATAATTATACGGCTGATGAGGCTGTAAATTATGGTGGAATTGGAGCCGTAATTGGACACGAAATTTCTCATTGTTTTGATGATCAGGGTGCGCGATTTGATGCTGATGGAAATTTATCAAACTGGTGGACAGAAGAAGATGCGGCACAATTTGGAGAACTAGGAAAAAAATTAATAGCACAATACAGTGCAGTTGTTGCTATTGACGATGTAAATTTAAATGGTGAATTTACATTAGGTGAAAATATTGGTGATTTAGGAGGTATAAATGCAGCGTATGACGGATTGCAAATTTTTTATGAAAAAAATGGAAGACCAGCTGATATTGATGGTTTTACTGCTGAACAGCGTTTTTATATGTCTTGGGGAACTATTTGGAGAAGTAAAACTAGAGACGAAGCCTTAAAAAATCAAATAAAAACAGATCCACACGCTCCTGGATTTTACAGAGCTTTTATGCCACTTCAAAATGTAGATGCGTTTTATACTGCATTTAATATTGTTGAAGGTGATGCAATGTATTTAAAACCTGAAGATCGAGTAAAGATTTGGTAATCTTATAATAGATGAATTTATAAAAAAAAGGAGCTTTTAAATGCTCCTTTTTTTTATGTCTTTTTTTTAAGTTGTACATAACATAAATATTAGAGCTTGTAGTTTCATTCAAATTATATTTTATTAATATTGTGTTATTAAAAGGTATAACAAATGAATAAGAAGTATAAATGTGGAGATTGTAATTGGCAGGGTAAAGAAGATGAGCTAGAATACGATGTAACTGAGACTTGTTTTGGGAGCGATAACCTAGAAATATGCCCTAAATGTGGAGGTTATTATATTAAAGTTGCTTTTGAGTCTGAAAACAACTAGTTAAAATCCTTTTTTGTAAATAAAAGCTAATTCATTAAAATAATTGGCAATGTAAATTCAGTAGTAACAGGCATATTTCGTTTAATAGCAGGTTGTAACATAGGTAAATTTTGAATGCTAATTTTTACAATACTATCAAATTCAGGAATTAATTTTTCCGTTTTTTTAGATATTAGAATTTTTGAAAGACTTGTATTTCCTAAGTAATCTATTTTTAATTTCACTAAAACCGTATCATTAATAGCTTCCGAAGTATTTAAAGCATACGCTTTTAAACTTGCGTAAATATGTTTTGACATTTCTACTTGAAAGCAAATTTGTTGTTTATCTCGAGACGGAATAGCAGAGCAATCTGGAAATAAAGGAAATGCATCAACAGAATTAAAATCAACAATAGTATCTACTTTCTGAATTGGTTTACTTTTGGATTTATTTTCAAAAAAAGAGCATGAAACCGCAAGGAAACTGCAAAATAGAATGATAATAAATTGTTTTAACATGAGTTTTTATTTCAAAAAGTGAAAATACAACTTTTTATGTTACTCAACAATTTCACCTTTAATAAAGTATTCTTTTTTAATTTCTTTAATTCTTTTGTTTGAATAGCTGGTCATTAATTTATCTTTACTTCCAAAGCGTTCAATGTATTTTTGAAAATGTCTAAGTGCTATTTTTTGATCTTTATAATAAATATCTGAAGCCAAGGCAAGTTCAAATAATGCCTTGTAATTATTATAATTGTTTTGATATGCTTTTTCAAAAGCAGCAACCGCTAATTTTAATTCTTTTTCTTCTTTTGCAATAATTCCTTGTAAATAAAACTGCTTATCTAAATCACCT
Organism: uncultured Lutibacter sp.; assembly: GCA_965365125.1. GTDB lineage: Bacteria > Bacteroidota > Bacteroidia > Flavobacteriales > Flavobacteriaceae > Lutibacter. The sequence continues at coordinate 7,545 of CBDUAL010000077.1, read as the reverse complement.
TTTCCAGCACTTATTGATAGTATTAAATAAAGTTTAGCAGATTTAAAATTTTCTTGTTCATAGTATAAAGTTCCTAACCGGTACAACACTTTTGGATTATTACGATCTATGCGTAGCGCTTTTCTAAAATACACTTCAGCTGAATCAATTTCTTTTAAATTAAGATAGCTCATTCCAAACATTTCGTACGTATTCACCGATTTAAAATTTAAACTGTCTAATTTTTTTAAATAGGTAATTGCGCCTTTAAACTCTTTTGAAAAGTACAGTTCATTCGCTTTTAACTGTAGGAAATTTACATTTAGGCTATCAATTTCTAGTCCTTTATTTATAAATAGCATGGTTGAATCTTTATATTTTAGGGCTTTAAAAAAGTTAGCCAAACCATAAATACTTTTTAAATGAAGTGAATCTAGGTTGTAAGCATCCAAATAGCTTTGCCCCATTTTTAATTTTTCACCTTGTTTTTGAAAAGATTTTGCCAGCTGATACGGGTAATTGGGGTTTTCAGCATCTGCTACTTTTAAAAAACGATAGATTTTTTCAGCTTTATTTGGTTGTTTTTTAGCTAAATAAAGCTTTCCTAAACTATTAGCTACTAATAAATTTGTAGTGTCTTTTTTTATGATTTCTTCAAAAATTAGAACGGCATCATTGGTTTGTCCTGCGGAATTATAACTATTACCTAACTTTACTTTTATACGCTCATTATCTTCAAGGTTTAGCGCTTCTAAATAGTATTTTATTGCTTTATTGTAATTCCCTGTTGTTTGATAAATAGTAGCTTTTTTATCTAATATTTCAACGGTTTTAGGTACTTGCGTATCTAATAAATCTATGGCCTGTAGGTAATCTCCTTTTAGTAATAAATTATCAACCATGTTAAAAACCGAAGACTGTGCTTCGGTTTTAAAAACTACGAGTGTATATAAAAATAGTGTAAGAATCTTTTTCATAGCATTTATTAAAAAATTATTCTTTTAAAGTAATTTCTATAATTCCATTTTCCCCTTTTTCTCCATACTTTTTTAAGGCAGAAGCATCTTTTAAAACATTGATTGACTGTATATCATCAGGTTTAATTTTTTGCATTTCTTCTTTGGAGATTTCTTTACCATCCAACATATAAATTGGATTGCCATTTACTTCTGAATCAGAATCAAGCTTTTTATCTTCTTCAACTTTAAAAGCAATTGGTAAACTATATTTTACATCAACATTTTTTCCTAAATATTTTCCAGGTATCATTTTAGGTAAACTGTTTACAACTCTAATGGCTTCGTCTGCTAAACTTTGGTGAGGACCTCTTGCTTTTACTTCTGTAATATTACCTGCTTTATCTATTTTAAACATCACAAATATTCTTTTTACCCCAGGTGAGAATCCTAAATTTTTAGATAATTCGGTATTAAAATTAATATTTACGTGTTTTGTAATTTTATCTTGTAAACAATATTTTAACTCTTCTTCAGTACCTTCACAACCTGGGTAAACAGGGACTTCTTCAATTTTAGCAAAAGGAACTGCTTCTCCTTCAACATATTTCCAGTTAGATTTATAGTAATCCGATTTGAAGTTTGTTTTTAAAAAGCTTATTCGTTCTCCATTTTGATCTATAATAACTGAGAAATTGAAAATAGCTCTTTCACTGTTTTTTACTTTTAGGTAAAATTCTTTTTCTTTTGGTGTATATTCAGAAATTGGTACTATTTTTCCAGCTAATGTTTTACCTACAAATACTTTTCCATTTTTAAAGTCAAAATACTTTCCTTCATTTGAGGTGTCGGTTTGGCTTAAAATAGTTTCCATTTCTAAAAGCTCATCATTTGCTTCATCTGTACAAGAAGAGTAAATTAACATTCCTAACAATAAAGGAATTACTAATAAATACTTAAATTGTTTCATTTTTTGAGATTTGTTTTTTGTAATCATAGCAATACGTTTTTTTATGAATGATTGTTTATAAAATTGATTTATAAATGAGATGTTTTCAACATTAAACGTTTCGGAAAGTAAGTTGTTGAAGTAGCTTTTTTTGTTGGTTGCTTTTACCACTTCAGCATCTGCAATATATTCATGTAAAAGTGTAATTCTTTTTTGATAAACATAAATTAACGGATTAAACCACATGGCTATTTTTAATACTTCAAACACTAATAAATCTATAGAATGCTTTTGTTTACAATGTATAATCTCGTGTTGTATAATAGCTAACTCTTTTTTATTATGAAGTAATTTGCTAATAAAAATATAGTTGAAGAATGAAAAGGCTGCTTGTTTTTTAGTTAAAATAACTAGCTTGTAAGAGGCTTCTTTTACAATAGTGTTTTTGTTAATTAATGCTATAATTTGATATAAACGAATCGCAAATAATAGTATAAAAATTAGAGCGCCAACAAGGTAAACTTCATTTAAATAATTAAACAGTGATTGCGAAGTTGTTGTATTTTCAATAACAGCTTGCGGATTTAAAAACACAGTGGGTAATTGAACAACATATTCTTGCGGAATAGTTTGTTGCATACTTTCAAATTTTAAAAAAGGAATTAAAAACGAAAGGAGTGGAGTCACCAACAAGTAAATTCTATTCCACTTAAAAAAGGTTTCTTTCTGAAGAAAAAAATCGTACACCGCTAAAAATAACACTTGAAATAACAGAACTTGTAGTATATAATTAATCATTTTCAGCGTTTTTTTCGTTTATATTTTTCAGAATAGCTTCTAAATCGTTAATATCAACATCGTTTTTCTTCACAAAAAAGGAAACCATACTTTTAAAAGAACCTCCAAAATACCCATCTACTAATTTTTGTAAACTTTTATTGCTATAGTCGGTTTTTTTAATCAAAGGGTAATAAATATAGCCTCTGCCTTTTGTTTTATGCGCTACAAAATTTTTAGTTTCTAAAATACGAATGATAGTTGAAACAGTATTGTATGCCGGTTTTGGCACAGGTAATTGTTCAATTATTTCTTTTACAGAAGCTTCTTTTAGCTCCCATAAAACTTGCATAAATTGTTCTTCGGCTTTTGTTAATTGCTTGTCCATTTTTCAACTAAGTTTTTAGTTTTACAATACAAATATAACTAAATAGTTAGTTTAAACTAATTTTTTAGTTCAAAATTTTTATAGATTGTTTTTGAAAACGCAATTGAAAGTTTAAATTTGCGTATGGATATATTTTTACTAATTAGTGGATTTTTACTAGCCTTATTAGGCATTGTAGGTGCTTTTTTACCCGTATTGCCGGGGCCAATAACAAGTTGGGTAGGTTTATTGTTATTGTATTTAACCAGTGCAGTTCCTATGAATTCAACTTTTTTAATAATAACGCTAATTGTTGCAATTATAATTTGGTTGTTAGATTATTTAATTCCCGCTATGGGCACTAAAAAATTCGGAGGTACAAAATATGGCGTAAATGGTTCAATTATAGGTTTAATACTGGGAATGCTGTTTTTTCCGCCATTAGGAATTATAATAGGACCTTTTTTAGGCGCTTTTTTGGGAGAATTAATTAAGGATGCTAAAGATGTTAAAAGAGCACTAAAAGCTGCAATTGGCTCATTTATAGGTTTTTTAACTTCTACTTTTCTAAAGTTTATAGCCGGTTTTGTGTATACCTGTTTTTACGTTTTCATCTTTTTTGAGAATATAGAAGCCTTCTTTTAAAGTGAAACTATAAAACGTTATAAAATAAAAAAAGCGTCCCGGTTTTTCGGGAAGCTTTCCATTGGTTTAAAAAACCTATTGACGTTTTTACACGTCAAACAACACAACTAAACTGCTTAAAAAGCAGTAAGCAAATATAATAAATTTTAGTTGATTACAAATTCTAAACACTTTTTCTTTCTAAATTATTTATTTAATTTAAATGAATGTATCTTTGCAAACTGTTTATAAAAAGTAAATTTTAAAAATAAAAGCATGCAATTATCAGCACTTGAAATAGTTAGGAGAGAATCACTAGCAAAACTTCGTGAATTAGGAATCAATCCTTACCCAGCAGAAGAGTTTAAAACAACAGCAACTATTGATGAAATAGTTTCAAAGTTCGACGAATTTGAAGGTAAACAGGTGGTTTTAGCTGGAAGAATGATGAGTAGAAGAATTATGGGGAAAGCTTCTTTTGCTGAATTGAAAGATGCAAGTGGAAGAATGCAAATTTACGTTAACCGTGATGAAATTTCTTCCGAAGAAGATCCTACAATGTACAATACCGTATTCAAAAAATTATTGGATATGGGAGATATTATTGGAATTAAAGGTGAAGTTTTTAAAACAAACGTAGGTGAGGTTTCAGTAAAAGTAAAGGAGCTTACGGTGCTTTCAAAAAGTTTACGTCCGTTACCTGTTGTTAAAACAGATGCCGACGGAAAAATACACGATGCTTTTTCTGATGCAGAGCAACGTTACCGTCAACGTTATGTTGATTTAATTGTAAACGATCACGTAAAAGAAACGTTTATTAAGCGTACAAAAATTACCACTTCAATGCGTAATTTTTTTAATGAACGTGGATATTTAGAAGTTGAGACTCCTATTTTACAACCAATTCCAGGAGGTGCAGCTGCACGTCCGTTTATGACACATCACAATGCATTAGATATGCCATTGTATTTGCGTATTGCCAATGAATTGTATTTAAAAAGATTAATTGTAGGTGGTTTTGATGCTGTGTATGAGTTTGCCAAAGACTTTAGAAATGAAGGAATGGACAGAACGCACAATCCAGAATTTACGGTAATGGAATTGTATGTTGCATACAAAGATTACAACTGGATGATGAATATGACGGAAGAGTTGTTAGAAAAAATAGCAATAGACTCTAACGGAACTACAGAATTACATATTGGCGAAAACAAAGTGAGTTTTAAAGCTCCTTATGCGCGTGTACCAATTTTAGAAGCCATAAAAATTCACACAGGTTTTGATGTTGCCGGAATGGGGGAGGTTGAATTACGTGATGTTTGTACTAAGGTAGGAATTGAAGTTGACGAAACAATGGGTGTTGGTAAATTAATAGACGAGTTGTTTGGCGAAAAATGTGAGCACCATTATATACAACCAACATTTATTACTGATTATCCAAAAGAAATGAGTCCGTTGACAAAAGAGCACAGAACAAATCCTGCGTTAACAGAACGTTTTGAATTAATGGTTAACGGAAAAGAATTAGCCAATGCATATTCTGAGTTAAATGACCCTATTGATCAACGTGAGCGTTTTGAAGATCAACTTTCGTTATCAGAAAAAGGAGACGATGAAGCAATGTTTATAGATCAAGATTTTATTAGAGCTTTAGAATACGGAATGCCTCCAACATCAGGAATTGGTATAGGAATAGACCGTTTGGTGATGTTTATGACCAACAATGCATCTATACAAGAAGTATTATTCTTCCCTCAAATGAAACCAGAAAAACAAGCGCCTTCAGTTGAATTAAACGATGAAGAAAAAGCAGTTTATGAGATTTTGAAAAAAGTTGAAAAAATACTGTTAAATGATTTAAAATCTCAAAGTGGTTTAAGTAACAAAAAATGGGATAAAACCTTAAAAGGTTTAACAAAACACAACTTAGCAAAAGTTAATAATACTGATGAAGGTTTGTTTGTTGAGGTAGTTTAAATTAAACGTTATGCTGAACTTGTTTCAGCATCTTATCATATTTAAAAGGAACTACTTAATTGTAGTTCCTTTTTTTGTGTAAAATACTGCTATTTTAAAATCATTCTAAACTACACAGCTCTATATTTAATACGTCTTAATTTGTTAATTTTGAAGTCAAATAATTCAAGATTATATTTATGAGATTAAATTCTAATTCTGTGGCTTCAAAGCCAATGATAGTTTTATGTATATTAGTAACTTTAATAAGTTGCAATAACAACTCAAATCAGCCAAATAATATGAGTGAAAATATTCTTTTAGAAGAGTGGACAGGTCCATTTCAAGGAGTTCCGGCCTTTGATAAAATGAATTTAAAAGATTTAAAACCTGCACTTGAAAAAGGAATGGAATTAAAGTTGAAAGAAATTGATGCCATTGCATTAAATAAAGAAGCACCTACTTTTGAAAACACCATAGTTCCTTTAGAAAAAGCAGGTGAAGTGCTAGATAGAGTTTTGGTGTATTACAGAATTTTAAGCTCTAACGTATCTTCGCCTGAATACAGAGAAATTCAAGCTGAAATGGTGCCTAAATTATCTGAATTTCATTCTAAAATTCAACAAAACGAAGCACTTTTTAAAAGAATTAAAACAGTGTACGATAATTCATTGATTACACCGTTAGAAGACGATCAGCAGCGAGTAGTTCAATTAATTTATGAAGGTTTTGCAATAGATGGAGCTGAATTAAATGCAACTAAAAAAGAGCGTTATGCGGCTATCAACAAAGAACTTTCATCACTTTACACCAACTTCGCCAACAATGTATTGGCTGATGAAGAGAATTATGTAGTGTATGTAACCAAGGATGAGTTAGGAGGCTTGTCGGAATCCTTAATTAAATCAATGGCTAAAATAGCTTCTGAGAAAGGTGAAGAAGGAAAATATGCAGTTCCAAATACACGTTCTTATATGGATCCGTTTTTAACTTATTCAACAGAAAGAACAAAACGTGAGCAAGTTTGGAAAAATTATTATTCGAGAGGAGATAATGGAGATAAATTTGATAATAATAAAAACGTTGTAAAAATATTACAACTAAGAAAAGAACGAGTAGGATTGTTAGGTTTTGATAATTTTGGTGATTGGAGACTGCAAAATAGAATGGCAAAAACGCCTGAAAATGCTATGAATTTACTAAATGCCGTTTGGCCTTCAGCTATTGCTAGAGTTGCTGAAGAGGTTGCCGATATGCAAGCAGTTGCAAATTCCGAAGGAGCAAACATTACAATTGAACCATGGGATTATCGTTTTTATGCTGAAAAAGTAAGAAAGCAAAAATATGATTTAGATTCTGATGAAGTAAAACAGTATTTACAGCTAGATAAACTAACAGAAGCTTTATTTTTTGTTGCGTCTGAAGTTTTTAATTACGATTTTAAACCTGTTGCAGAAGGAAGTGTACCTGTGTTTAATGAAGATGTAAAAGTTTGGGAAGTTACCAATAAAACTACAGGAGAGCACATTGGATTGTGGTATTTAGATCCATTTGCACGAAAAGGAAAAAGATCAGGAGCTTGGGCAACAACTTACAGAGATTATTCAACATTTAATGGAAAAAAGAATGTATTGGCTTCCAATAATTCAAATTTTGTAAAACCTGCACCCGGTGAAGCTTTATTGGTTTCTTGGGATGATGCAACTACATTTTTACACGAATTTGGACACGCACTACACTTCTTTGCTTCAAACGTAAAATATCCAACATTGAATAATGGTGTTAGGGATTATACCGAGTTTCAATCTCAAATATTGGAAAGATGGTTGTCTACCGATAAAGTAATCAATCAGTTTTTAGTTCATTATAAAACAGGTGAAGTAATTCCTGCGGAATTGGTTAAAAAAATTAAAAACGCATCTACTTTCAATCAAGGT
>CBDUAL010000076.1:0-11754 GCA_965365125.1 uncultured Lutibacter sp. | reverse complement strand
TGATAGTATTGATGGTTTTGAAACATTTGATTTAACAGAAACTTCTGCAGATATTATAAGTCAATTTCCAACGGGACAAAATTTAAGTGTGCATTATTTTAGAAATTTAAATGATGCCCAACTAAAAGAGAATGAAATTCTTCCGCAGGACAGTTATATAAACGAAACACCTTTCTTACAAGTTTTATATGTTAGGGTACAAAGCGAAGACAATGGCGCTTGTTTTGGAGTAGGCGCACATGTAACATTAACGGTATATCCTCGGCCCGAATTTGAAGTAAATCCAACAGAAATTATTTGCTTGAACCTACCTCCTATAACCCTGGATCCATTAAATGCACCAGGAATTTACACCTACGAATGGTTTAATGAAACCGGCACCCTTATAAGTAGCCTACCAACCGTTTCGGTTACTGAAGGAGGTGTTTACACAGTAATTGCAACTTCAGGTTCAGGCTGTGTTTCATTCCCTAAAACAGTTACAGTTACAGAATCAATTATTGCCACAATTACTCAAAACGACATTAACGTAACAGAAGATTCTGAAAACAATACAATTACTATAAATACAACAAACTTAGGAATCGGCGAGTATGAATTTTCATTAGACAATAGCAACGGCCCTTACCAAAATGAACCTGTTTTTGAAAACGTAGCACCTAGTATTCATACTATTTTTGTTCAAGATAAAAATAACTGCGGAATTGCTTCTATTAAAGTTTCGGTGATCGGTTTTCCAAAATTCTTTACGCCAAATAATGATGGATTTAACGATACTTGGCAAATTTTAGGAGTCAGCGGTGATATTTACCCAACATCACTGGTTTATATTTTTGATAGGTACGGAAAGTTAATCACCCAAATAAGTCCTACTTCCGAAGGATGGAATGGCTGGTATAACAACGAGCAATTACCTGCAACAGATTATTGGTTTACAGCCCAATTAATTGATAAAGATGGAAATATTCACGAGAAAAAAGGACACTTTAGCTTAATAAGATAATGATATGAAATTAAAACTATCGCTGCTATTTCTTTTCGGAATAGTATCTTTTTTACATTCCCAGAATGAATTTGATTCAGAAACAATTTCGCTTTCTGAACGTTGGGATTTAATAAAACCAAGCAATAAAAAACAACTATTTAAATTTGAACCTTATAAGCCTGTTTATATTTTGTTTGCAAATTACACAAGTAATATAAATCAGCAACCCACAAGTGAAAATCCAAACAATACAGTACCTATTCCTTTAGAGTTAAATCAGGTAGAATTGAAATTTCAACTAAGCTTTAAAACCAAAGTTTTACAAAATATATTTGGCGAAAAAACAGGTGGAGCTATTTGGATAGCTTACACACAATCTTCGCGCTGGCAGGTGTATAACGATACACAATCTCGCCCATTTAGAGAAACCAATTACGAACCAGAAGTGTTATTTATTTTACCTACAAAATACAACTTATTTGGTTTACGAGGAGTTTACTCAGGTGTTGGATTAACACATCAAAGTAACGGTAGAGCAAACCCGCTTTCTCGAAGTTGGAATCGTGTTATTCTTCAGATGGGTTTAGAAGCTAATAACTGGTCTGTTATTTTTAAACCTTGGATTCGTATTTCAGAAGATGCCGAGATAGATGACAATCCAAACATTGAAAATTATATAGGACGAGCTGAATTATTAGTTGCTTACAAACACAAAAAACACCAAGTAAGTTTTAGAGGGAGGCATTCGTTAAACGGTGGTACTAACAACCGCGGAAGTGTACAATTTGATTATGCCGCTCAATTATATAATAATCTAAAAATATACACCCAATTGTTTCACGGTTACGGAGAAAGCTTGATTGATTTCAACCACAAACAAACCACAATTGGCATTGGATTGTCGCTAGTTAACCAGATGTAATGATGTTACATACTTAAAAAGTTACTGCATATAACATATAGTTTTATCGCTTAAATTTGATTAATTTTGCCGCTATGGTAAAAGAAATTCAGATTAGAGTACAACTTAGAGAAGAAAAATTCGCAGGTTTTTTAGAACGAAAAGCTGCGCATACTTTAAGTATTGATAAAAATGAAATTACTGCCATAAAAGTACTTCGAAAATCAATTGATGCCCGAAAGGCCAACATTATTTTCAACTATAAATTAGCTGTTTACATAAACGAAGCTATTCCTGAAACACCCGATTATCTTTTTGATTATAAAGATGTTTCAAACGCAAAAGAAATTCATATTATTGGTTTTGGCCCAGCAGGAATGTATGCTGCTTTGCGTTGTATTGAATTAGGTTTTAAACCAATTGTGCTTGAACGCGGTAAAAATGTTCAGGATAGAAGAAGAGATTTACGCGCCATCAATCAGTTTCATTTGGTTGATGAAGATTCAAATTACTGTTTTGGTGAAGGTGGCGCAGGAACATATTCTGACGGAAAATTATATACCAGAAGTTTAAAAAGAGGTGACGTTCGACGCATTTTTGAAAACTTGGTATATCACGGAGCTACCGATCAAATTTTAGTAGATGCACACCCGCATATTGGAACGAATAAATTGCCAAAAGTGGTGAAAAATATTCGTGAAACTATTTTAAAATATGGTGGCGAAATTCATTTTGAAAGCCGTGTAACCGATTTTGTTATAAAAGAGAGTAAACTAAAAGCTATTCAGCTTAAAAACGGCTCAGAAATGCCTGTGAATGCGGTTATTTTAGCAACAGGTCATTCCGCCAGAGATATTTATTATTTATTGCATCGTAAAAATATTTCGTTAAAATCTAAATCGTTTGCTATGGGAGTTCGTGTAGAGCATCCGCAAGAAATTATTGACTCCATTCAATACCATTGTAAAGGCAAACGCGATGAATTATTGCCAGCCGCATCGTACAGTTTAGTGCATCAAGTTCAAAACAGAGGTGTGTATTCATTTTGTATGTGTCCGGGCGGATTTATAGTACCCGCAGCAACAGCCAATGGCGAAGTAGTGGTTAACGGTATGTCGCCTTCAAAAAGAAATAACTTATATGCTAACTCTGGAATTGTGGTTGAAATTAATGCCGACAAAGATTTGCGTAAATACGAACAATTTGGGGTGTTAAAAGGTTTAGAATTTCAAAAAGATTTAGAAAAATTAGCGTGGGTTGCTGGTGGAAAAACGCAAACTGCACCTGCACAACGATTGACTGATTTTGTTGAAGGAAAATACTCTAACACGTTAAATCCAACTTCTTATCAACCAGGATTAAAATCGGCTACATTGCATTCCATTTTACCAAAACAAATTGGTGGAAGGCTTCGAAAAGGTTTTGAATCTTTTGGACGAAAAATGCACGGTTTCTATACAGAAGAAGCAAATGTTATTGGGGTTGAATCTAGAACTTCATCGCCTGTAAATATTCCAAGAAACGAACAATTAGAACATCCTGAACTTGAAGGCTTGTTCCCTTGTGGTGAAGGTGGTGGTTATGCCGGAGGAATTGTTTCGGCAGCAATGGATGGTGAGCGTTGCGCTGAGGCTGCTTCACAAATTATTGGAAATATTAAGTAACATAAAAGCTTCAGGCTACTTTACAAACTCTTTAATAGCTTTTGCAACACCATCATTTTTATTGGTGTCTGTAACTGCATCAGCAATTTGTAAAACCTCTTCATTTGCATTTCCTACAGCAACACCCAAACCAACAGCTTTTAACATTTCAATATCGTTGTAATTATCGCCAAAAGCAATCACTTTTTCCATAGAAAAATCAGTATAATAATGTTGTAATAATACTTCAATAGCTGTTTTTTTAGAAATATCTTTATGAGAAATTTCAATATAGGTATCTTTTGAACGATACAACATAATCTCGTCTGATAAGGTTGCCTCCAAAGATTTATACAAAGCATCAATTTCTTCGGCATCTCCCATACACATAATTTTATGCGCTCCTTTCCCTTCTTGTTTCCAAGCGTTTAAAACTTCAACCGATGACTTTATTTCAGGAGTTACTTTTGTATTATTTTCTTCACGTTTTGCCCAATAATCCATAGAAGGCACATACCATTCATCGGCATGAAATAAACTTAAATGAATACTTGTATTGGCACTTTGATTGATAATTTCAGCCAACACTTCATTTTTAATAAAAGTAGAATGCAATACACGCTCTTGATCTAACACCAAACCACCGTTATACGCAATTAAAGGTGCTGATACATTTCCAAAATCATGCTGTAAATGACGCAATGCTTTTGGCATACGCGATGAAATTAACACCATAGGAATAGGCGCTACACGCTGCACTTGCTCAATTGTTGCTTTAGATAGTTCTCTATCTTTATTTAACAATGTACCGTCAATATCTGAACAAATTAATTGGTAACTCATATCCCTTTTTATTTTAAGTTGGCAAAAATAGCAAATCTTGCAGTAAGCACCTTAAAATTAGCAGCATATCTACTAAAACGATGTATTTAAACTACTTGTTTTATGCGTTTTAACCTAAAATACTGATTATCCAAACTATTCACTTACCTTTGCCAACTTATTTAAATTATATGACATTCAAAGAATTAGGGATTATTGAGCCTATTTTAAAATCGCTTGACGATGTAGGATACACAAACCCAACACCCATACAAGAACAATCTATTCCAATTTTATTAAACCGAAAAGATTTGTTAGGTTGTGCACAAACAGGAACAGGAAAAACAGCGGCTTTTACAATTCCAATCATTCAACATTTATACAATGGTATTCAAGAGTTAAAAGGAAAACGCAAAATTAAAGCGTTAATTGTTACGCCTACGCGTGAATTAGCCATTCAAATTAACGACAATATTACCGCTTACGGTAAATACACAAATATAAAAAACACGGTAATTTTTGGTGGTGTAAAACAACATGCACAAACGGATGCTTTAAGACGAGGTGTTGATATTTTAGTGGCTACACCTGGTAGATTATTAGATTTAATTTCTCAAGGATATATTTCACTAAACGATGTTAAGTTTTTTGTGTTAGATGAAGCCGATCAAATGTTAGATATGGGCTTTATACACGATATTAAAAAATTGATTGCTAAGTTACCTGCAAAACGTCAATCGTTGTTCTTTTCAGCAACTATGCCTGCTTCAATTGTAGAATTATCTTCTAAAATATTAGGGAAGTATGAAAAAGTAACTATAAAACCCAAACAAGCTACTGCTGAAAAAGTAGAGCAAGCCATTTATTTTGTAAGCAAACCTAATAAAGCAAAATTATTAATCCATTTGATTGAAGAAAATCCAGACGCATCAGTATTGGTATTTTCAAGAACCAAACACGGTGCCGATAAAGTGGTGCGCATGTTGGCAAAATCTCAAATTAAATCGGCTGCCATTCACGGAAATAAATCACAAGGAGCACGTCAACGTGCGTTGGGTCATTTTAAAGATGGTGAATTAAATGTTTTAATTGCGACTGATATTGCTGCAAGAGGTATTGATATTTCAGATTTATCACTGGTAATTAATTACGATTTACCAAATATACCAGAAACTTATGTCCATAGAATTGGACGTACAGGACGAGCAAAAGCAAGTGGAATAGCACTTTCATTTTGCAATCAAGAAGAGAAAGAATATTTAAAAGATATTCAGAAATTAATCAACCAACAAATTCCGGTAATTAAAGAGCATCCTTTTCCTTTAGATGAAAATGAAGAAATTCCTTTAGCTGCAAAACCTACTAAAAATCAACGTAAAAAGAAAAAACGAAACACAGCCAATAAACCAAAAGAAGGTGAATCGGCTAAAAAACCAAAACGTAAATTTTACGGGAGAAAACCTAAATAAGTTTTTATAATTTTATTCAATCTTATGGAGGTTTTCATTATAAAGTCCAACTAAAATACTGTTGCCTTTATTATCAACTTGTAAACCTCCATATTTAGCTTTTTCAAATTTTTCACCTTGTCCTTCTTCAAAAAAGAAAGATTCGGCACCAATATTCATATCCATACTTCCAGCGGTATATTCAATTAAATATTCGTTGGCATGTATCGGATTTTTTTTAGGCTGAATTCTTGTTTTTTGTGCAATTCCTTTATCATCAGTAGCTACCACAATAAAACCGCGTTTAGAAATACTGTCTAACTTACTTTTTTCTGAAATTTTATAGCGCAATTGCATATAATCGCCTTGCATTAAAGATCTAGGATCAACGGGTGCTAACTCTAAAAGAATGAGTTTTCCGTTCGAGAGAATTGCTTCTTTTTTTAATATTGAATTCGTAAATAAACCTACTAAAATTATCAGGTTTGCTAAAATAAATATCCACTTAAACTTTTTCATTTGCTATGTGTTTTTTACGAGTGAATAAAAAGAATACAATAAACAAGATTCCTGAAGAAAATAAAATGATAGATTTTACCAGCAAGGTTAAATTTAAATCGTAATAATATTGAGACACAAAATAAGCAAGTGCTGTAATTCCAATAACCAAACCTGTTTTATAATTTACAAAAAAACTTAACAACATAATTAAAATGGCGCCCAAAATTGACGGTGCAAAAATGGTAGATGACAATATTAAAACACTCAATATATAAATGATTATTTGCTGTTTCTTATCAGTAATATTCATTCGTTTCATAATTTGAGAAACAAGGTACATTACGCCTATTAACAATAGTACTGAAGATAACCAAATAAAACTAGTAGGCATTTCAAAAACGGCTCTATTTACCGAAATAATTAAACCAAAAAGTAACGAAAAAATGAGGCCAATACGCATTGGATCGTACAGTTTAGAGAGTTTTTTATTGAAGGTTATAATTTTTGCTTCATTCAACATAAGATATGCCAAAGTATAAGCTATTGAAATGTTGTACAAATGAAAAAATTCGTACGATTTATTAAATATGATAAAAGCTAGTAAACAACCAGCCATAGTAATTACTGCAATAAAGGATAACATATAGGTTTGATTTACCAAAATAGTAAGTAAACTAACTACTAAAATTATAAAAATAAGCGGATTTTCTTCAACATTAAGTCCGCTTAAACCAATACCTAACAGCACAAATCCTGTAACATACGTTGAAATACTTAAGGTGTCAAAAATTAATTTATCATGTGTTTTATTCAACCAAATAGCAGCTATAATAAAAATAATTCCGGTGGTTAAAATCGCTATTTCCGACTCAAACAATCGCATTAAAGCAAGAAACCCTAAAAATGTTTGTGTTGCAAAAAAACCTCCAAATATAGAAAGTATTTTAATAGCCAAACTAGATGTATTGGCTGCTTTTTTTTGATATTCAGCTAAAATTGCAGTTTCATTGTATTGAAAGTTTTCTCCTTCGGAAGACTGAACAGATTGAATGATTTTTTGTATGTTAACTTCGTTATCCATTGCGCCATTTTTTTTGAAGATCCATTAGGTTTTTAATTACCAAAGTAACACTAGCTACAATAAACAAGGTTACAAATAAAAACATGAAATATTCATCGGTTAAATTGGTTAAAAAAGCCGAAATTATTACAATTAAACTAAACGCTATTATTGAAATATAAAATATACTTTTAATTTTTAAACTGTATAAAACACCCAAACCAAATACAATAGCTGTAAGAAGTAATAATACCCAAAAAGAACCTTCATTGGCACTAAAAATTCCTACTGAAATGCCAATAGTAGTGATAAAAACAGCGGCTAAAGCAATTATATTTGTAAACCAATTAGGAATGGTTATAGTGCTTATTTTTTTTCCTAAGAAAATAAAAAACACTAAAAATAAAGTGTTTAAAATAAATAACAACAAGGTAATATAAACAAACGACCAATCGTGAGCTACTTGCTCAGCATATAAAATAAGCGTTGTATTTATAAGGGTGAGATAAATGAGCCATAGTGGCGCAAAATTTGAAATTAAAACCCAAAGGGTAATAAACAATGTCCAGCCTAAAAAAAAGTCGTAAGCATTGGCTCCTGTTTGGTAAATTTGACCAAAAACAGCAAATAACACACCCACTAACATAGCCGCACTTGTTAACGCTAAATTTTTGATGAGTTTGCTTATTTTAGGAAGTATGGCTACCACAGTTGCAACAATTACCAAGCCTTCAATCAACCCAATTTTTACAAAATTATGTAATAAAGCCCAGTTGTATGCAAAAAAGAAAATAATTCCTGCAATTGAAAAAACAACGCCTAAACTCATAAAAAGTAAGCGTAAAAACTGCTTCCAATTTGCTTCAGAATTATAAACCTGTTCATTTAAAATAGTGTTAACACCAACTTCAGACCAGTTGCTGTTTTGGCTTATGATATAAATATCTTCTCTACTCATTTTTGACATTTCAACACATTTAAATTAATTTCACCAACAGCAACATTCAATTTTCCTTGCTTATAAATTTCGGTTAATTGCGTGTTCACTATGTTTGAAATAACAACGCTTAGAACGCTATTTATTGAAAAAACTAACACAATAATAACACACCATTTTTTAGCAGTGTTTTTTATAATATTTAAGCAATTATTTCTTTTTCTTGTTTCTTACATAAATTAATTTAAAACGACCGCTACCTTCTTTTTGTTCAATTTCAAACTGAGGTAAGGATTTAAATAAAGGGGTTAATTTTTCAAAACCGAAATTTCTGGAGTCAAAATTGGGTTGCTTTTTTAAAATAAGTGAACCAACATCCCCCATAAAGGCCCATCCATTATCATCGGAAGCATCTTCTACTGAATTCCTTAAAAACCGAATTACTTTAGGTGTAATTTTATCAATAGTAACTTTTTTATGAACTGGTTTTCCATCGGAAGGTTCATCTTCATCTAGGTCTAAAATTTCTAAATAAATAAATTTATCACAGGCTACTATAAACGGATTTGGTGTCTTTTTTTCTCCAATTCCGTAAACCACCAAACCAGCTTCACGCAAACGAGTGGCCAGTTTTGTAAAATCACTGTCAGATGAAACCAAACAAAAACCATTTACTTTTTCTGAATATAAAATATCCATAGCATCAATAATCATTGCCGAATCTGTGGCGTTTTTACCAGTGGTGTATCCGTATTGTTGAATAGGTGTTATGGCATTTTCCAATAAAATATTTTTCCACTTAGACAAATGTGGCTTGGTCCAATCTCCATAAATACGTTTAATAGTTGGTGTTCCGTATTTTGTAATTTCCTCCATCATTTCTTTAATGTATTTTGAAGGAATGTTATCACCGTCAATTAAAACGGCTAATTTTATATCTTTAATCATAGAGATAAAGTTACAAAAACTATATTTATTTTGATTGATATAAGTACCTCAACATAAATAATACCTAATTTTAAAGTTTATTGTATTTTTAACCATGGCATATTTAATATAATAAATTAGAAAACAATTCAAAAATGATACTAATTGACAAACCTTTTGTTTCTAATTTTTTGACACAAACAATCAAAGAATTTAATTTCCCTGTTGTTGCAACTTCAACAGCTAAAGAACTGATTTTAGATGAAACATTGAATTGGATTTCCGAAGAAAAAACCATTCAACTTCTTAAAGAAAACCCAAATACACCCGTTTATACCAATTCTGAAAATTCCATTCATTGGGTTGAAAAAAACCTGGCTTTTTCTGAGTTACCATCTAAAATTAAACACTTTAAAAACAAAATTAAATTTCGTGAGTTGATAAAAAACGTTTATCCAAATTACTTTTTTAAAGGCGTAAAATATATTGACTTACACCAATTTACTTCTAAAGATTTAAAGTTTCCACTCATTATAAAACCTGCTGTTGGTTTTTTTAGTTTAGCGGTTCACAAAATTGATGATTGGAATGAATGGAAGTCTATTTTACCTGTAATTGCAACTGAAATTAGCGAATTTAAAGCGATGTACCCTAAAGAAGTTGTTGATGTAACCGAATTTATTATTGAAGAGTTTATTGAAGGTGAAGAATATGCTGTAGATTGCTATTTTAACAATGAAGGTAAAGTGGTTATTTTAAATATAATGCATCATCTTTTTTCTTCAGCAAAAGATGTAAGCGACCGTGTGTATGCTACTTCAAAAAAAATAATTACGGCATATTTTAACGAAATTGAACAATTTCTTCAACTTATTGGAAACAAAACTCAATTAAAAAACTTTCCAATGCATGTTGAAGTTAGAATAAATGCCCAAGGATGCGTACTTCCTATTGAAGTAAACCCTATGCGTTTTGGCGGCTGGTGTACAACGGGCGATATTTCATTTTATGCTTTTGGTTTTAATTCATATCATTATTTTTTAGAAAATAAACAGCCTAATTGGACTGAAATTTTCAAAAAAATGGGCAACAAAAAATACAATTTAATAGTGTTAGACAACAATTCTGGTATCTCAGAAAATGCAATTGAATGGTTTAATTACGATCTTTTATTGAAAGATTTTAAAAAACCCTTAAATTTGCGGAAAGTAGATTTTAGAAAATATGCTGTATTTGGATTTGTTTTTACCGAAACAACTCCTGAAAATGAACTAGAAATTCAGGCAATTTTAAAATCGGACTTGAAAAAATATATACTATTAAAACCATGAGCGAAGAAAGTTTACTTTCAATAAGAATGGCAAAAATGTCTGATTCTGAATTGAAAAATTATACAGATAATAAGGATGATTTTCAAGAATACGCAGTACTTTCCGCTGTGTTAGAATTGGAAAAAAGAGGTGTTTTTGTTGAAAATGCGGCTCAAATTAAACAAGATGCAAAAGCAATAGAAACTGTTGAAGCTGCTAAAATTATTACGCCTTTAGAAACAGAAAACACCACTTCAACAGAAGTTCCATCATTGTACAGTACACAGTCAATTTTTATTTTTGGAGCCTTATTTTCGGTTTTCGGTGGAAGCGTTTTAATGGTGTTAAACTTATTTCAACTGAATAAAAAAAATAGTGGGTGGTACGTAATTATTGGCACATTTATCTACTCTTTTTCATTGAGTTATATTTATGCATTTTTAAATCTTACGGATAAAGTCTCTCTTACAAACTTAGCTTCCTTTACCGACCTTATTACCGCCTTTTTAATTTCACTTTTATCAAATCTTTTAGGAATTTATTTATTGTATTATTTTATTTGGAAAAAAGAAGTTCCAGCAGATTTAAATTACAAAAAGAAAGCTATTTGGAAACCTGTACTTATTATTTTAGCCATTAATTTAATTGCAGCAATTATGCTGATTGCTTCAGGTAGTTTTCCTCAATAAATTATAAAAACATTTGCTGTTGGTTGCGGAGCATTTAAAATTCATACAGAAAATTTTGTTGAAATAAAACGAATGTATGTGACTGTTGAAGGTAGAAGAAAAGGAATTGCTTCCACAATTTCAACGGAATTAGAACAATGGGCAACAGTATTAAATTTTGATAAATGCATTCTTGAAACTGGCAAACAACAACCCGAGGCAATAGCATTATATAAAAAATGTGGTTACGCCATTACAGAAAATTTTGGGTTTTATGAAAACGTTGAAAACAGCGTTTGTTTTGAAAAAATGCTCTAATTTTTATCAAAAAACCGTTGATTCGGAAAAATAAAAAAATCTAACTTTAACTATAAATTACAACACTATGAAATTAGGCGCATTTTCAATCAGTTTAAATGTAAAAGACATTCACACTTCAAAAGAATTTTACGAAAATTTAGGTTTCACTGTTTTTGGAGGAAATATTGAAAAAAATTATCTCATAATGAAAAATGAAAATTCTCTTATTGGTTTGTTTCAAGGAATGTTTGA
>CBDUAL010000075.1:0-11795 GCA_965365125.1 uncultured Lutibacter sp. | reverse complement strand
TTTATATTTTTATTGATTTCAGGAATACTAGATTCCTTCATATCCATTTGAAGTTTTTTAACCGTTGTAATATAAGATTGTCTGTAAAATATTTTTTGATTTGAAAGTACATCTTGGTAATTGCTATCGATATGTTCTTCAACCAACTCCATAATCTCTTTGGCTGAATAGTTGTTTTTAGAAAGGTATACCAAGTCTAAATTTTCAACTTCCTCTTTTAAATAAAGGACGCTATCTTTTAAGCTGCCTATTGCAAAACCTTTTTTTAAATAACCAACTGATGATATATAAATACTATCCTGATTAACTTTACTTAAATCTAAACTAAACTTACCTTCTTCATTGCTAATAATTCCTTTGTTGGGTGCATAAGAAATACTTGCATAAGGAATAATTTCGTTGGAACTAGCATCTTTTAAAGTGGCTTGATAATTTTTTGAATTACTGTTGTAAACAGCACATACAATTAGAATAAGTGTAGCTATATAGCTATAATCTTTCATAACAATTAAATTTTTTCGTATAAATTATATGACGAATATAATTTGAAATTGTAACCAATAGTGTTAAAAAAAAGCCATTCTTTATGAATGGCTTTTTAATTTAATAGTTTGTTAACTTTTATAAATGAATTACTTCATCATAAGCATCAGCAACGGCTTCCATTACGGCTTCACTCATTGTTGGATGCGGATGTATAGTTTTTAATACTTCGTGTCCTGTAGTTTCTAATTTTCTACCTAAAACAGCTTCAGCAATCATATCTGTAACTCCTGCACCAATCATATGGCAACCTAACCATTCACCATATTTAGCATCAAAAATTACTTTTACAAATCCATCAGGAGTTCCAGCTGCTTTTGCTTTACCAGAAGCAGAGAATGGGAATTTACCAACTTTAATTTCGTAACCAGCTTCAATTGCTTTAGCTTCAGTTAAACCAACGCTTGCAATTTCAGGAGTTGCATACGTACAACCAGGAACATTTCCGTAGTCAATTTTTTCAGTATGTAAACCTGCAATTTTTTCAACACAAGTAATTCCTTCAGCAGAAGCAACATGTGCTAAAGCTTGACCAGGAACAACATCACCAATAGCATAATAACCAGGAATGTTAGTTTGGTAAAAATCGTTTACCAATATTTTATCACGGTCAACAATAATACCAACATCTTCTAAACCAATATTTTCAATGTTAGATTTAATTCCAACAGCAGAAAGTACAATATCAGCTTCAATAATTTCTTCCCCTTTTTTAGTTTTAACAACTGCTTTTACGCCATCTCCAGAAGTATCAACCGATTCTACAGAAGAATTAGTCATTACTTTTATTCCAGATTTTTTGAAAGCGCGTTCAAATTGTTTTGAAACATCAATATCTTCAACAGGTACTAAGTTAGGTAAAAACTCTACTACAGTTACTTCAGTTCCCATAGCATTGTAAAAATGAGCAAACTCTACACCAATAGCTCCAGAACCAACAACAATCATTTTTTTAGGTTGTGTTGGTAAAGTCATTGCTTGGCGATATCCAATCACTTTTTTACCATCTTGAGGTAAATTAGGTAACTCACGAGAACGAGCCCCTGTAGCAATAATAATATGATCTGCACTGTATTCAGTAACCGTACCATCGGCAGCGGTTACATCAACTTTTTTACCAGTTTTAATTTTTCCAAAACCGTCAATAACGTCAATTTTGTTCTTTTTCATTAAGAATTGAACACCTTTGCTCATTCCTTCAGCAACATTTCTACTACGTTTAACTACGGCTTCAAAATCTTTATCAATAGCTTCAGCTTTTAAACCGTATTCATCTACGTGTTTTAAATAATCATAAACTTGCGCACTTTTTAATAATGCTTTGGTTGGTATACAACCCCAGTTCAAACAGATTCCACCTAAATTTTCTTTTTCAACTACGGCAACTTTAAATCCAAGTTGCGATGCTCTAATAGCTGTAACATAACCTCCAGGGCCACTACCAATAATTATAACGTCGTATTTCATGTTCTATATATTTTATATTCAATGCTGAATTTCGCAGCAAATTTACTTATTTTTTAACTGAATTGATTTAAGAATTCGTTAATTCTTCAATTCATTTTTTTCTAATATCGTAATTTTTAACCCTTAAGTTACGTATTACATGCGTTCAGGAACATTAATTCCTAATAATTTAAACGCATCTTTAATAATTAAGCTCACTTTAAAAGATAGCTGTGTTCTAAAAATCTTTTCATTTTTATTTTCACACCCTAAAATAGGCACTGTTTGATAAAATGAATTGTATTCTTTCACTAAGTCATAAGTGAAGTTTGCAATTAACGCCGGACTATGATTTTTAGCGGCATTTTGAATTACTTCAGGGAATAACTGAATTTGTTTTATCAATGCAATTTCTTTTGCATGCAATGAAATGTCTTCAGAAGTAATTTCAACAGTATAATCAAAAGTAGCCTTTCTTAAAATAGATTGAATTCTAGCATAAGTGTATTGAATAAAAGGACCTGTATTACCTGCAAAATCTACAGATTCCTCCGGATCAAATAAAATACGTTTTTTAGGATCAACTTTTAAAATGTAGTATTTTAAAGCACCTAAACCAATGGTTTTGTACAATGCTTCTTTTTCATCATTGGCATAACCGTCTAACTTTCCTAATTCTTGAGAAATAGTTCTAGCCGTGTTGGTCATTTCAAGCATTAAATCATCAGCATCTACAACCGTTCCTTCTCTAGATTTCATTTTACCACTTGGTAAATCTACCATACCATAAGATAAATGATACAAGTTTTTAGCCCAATCAAATCCTAATTTTTCAAGAATTAAAAATAGCACTTTAAAGTGATAATCTTGTTCGTTTCCAACAGTGTAAACCAATTCATTTAAATCGTAGTCTTTAAAACGTTCAATGGCTGTTCCAATATCCTGTGTCATATAAACAGCAGTTCCGTCAGCTCTTAAAACAATTTTCTCATCCAAGCCTTCTTCAGTTAAATCGATCCAAACAGACCCATCTTCTTTTTTATAAAAAATGCCTTTTTCTAACCCATCAGCCACCACATCTTTTCCTAATAAATAGGTGTTACTTTCGTAATAGTTTTTGTCAAAATCTACTCCTAATTCTTTATAAGTTTCATCAAAACCAGTATACACCCATTGGTTCATAGTTTTCCATAAATCTACAACTTCGGCATCACCAGCTTCCCATTTCAACAGCATTGCTTGAGCTTCTAATAATAAAGGAGCTTGTTTTTTAGCTTCTTCTTCGGTTTTTCCTTCTGAAATTAATTGAGCAATTTCTTGTTTGTATTCTTGGTCAAATTTCACATAATAATTACCAACTAACTTATCACCTTTTAAACCAGTACTTTCAGGAGTTTCACCATTTCCAAAACGTTGCCACGCCAACATACTTTTACAAATATGAATTCCACGGTCGTTTATAATTTGTGTTTTGTACACTTTTTTTCCTGAAGCTTTGATAATTTCAGCCACAGAATAACCTAATAAATTGTTGCGAATATGTCCTAAGTGTAGCGGTTTATTGGTATTTGGTGATGAATACTCAACCATTACTGCTTTTTCATTTTCTTTAGCAGCTACTATTCCAAAGTTTTCTGTTTTTAAGATTGAATTAAAGCTAGAAATAAAGAATGCATCTGAAATTACTAAGTTTAAAAAGCCTTTAACAACGTTAAAATCATTTACTTCAGCAACATTTAATTTTAAATATTCACCAATTTTAGTGCCTATTTCAACAGGATTTCCTTTTACATAGCGTAAAAAAGCAAAAACTACAATGGTAATATCTCCTTCAAAATCTTTTCTAGTAGCTTGAAATTCAACAGTATCAATGTCTTTATCGTAAATTTCTTTAAACCCTTTTTTTACAGCGAGTTCTAAATTATGTTGCATATTTTTAATTAAATATTAGGAAGTGCAAAAGTACACAATTTTTAAAAGTTTAAATTGTATTTTTGTTGAAAATTAAAGGGATGGACGCGTTTTTAAAAGAGTTACCAGAATTAGCAAAAGAAAAAGAACTAGAAACAAAAAAATATTTTGCAAAACTAAAAAAAAGAACACCTAAAAATTTAGATGTTGTTATGCAAGATTTACACGATAAAGAGTTTGAAAAAACCGACTGTTTAACGTGTGGAAATTGTTGTAAAACAACAAGTCCGATTTTTACCAATAAAGATATTGAACGCATTTCTAAATATTTAAAAATGAGGGTTGTAAATTTTATATCGCAATATTTGGAACGTGATGCAGATGATTTTTATGTGTTGAAAACGGCTCCTTGTACTTTTTTTGATGAAACTGATAATACATGTTTTATTTATGATGTTCGCCCTAAAGCTTGTGAAGAATATCCACACACCAACAGACGAAAGTTTATTCAATTAACAAGCCTAACGTTAAAGAATACTGAAATTTGCCCAGCAGTTTATAATATTGTTGAAGCATTAAAGCTAAAGTTGCCTAAATAAGGTATTTAATTTTAAAATAAATTGCTTATTTGTTTTTGTATTGGTCTTTTTTTTTATTTTTGAAATAAAAATTGACTTATGAAAAATCTAAAAATTACTGTAGTAGCAATACTACTATTCTCAACATTTACGGTATCGGCTAATGTTACTTGGTTAACTTCTTACGATCACGCTCTTAAAACTGCAAGAGCCTTAAATAAACCAATTTTAATTGATTTTTGGGCTACTTGGTGTGGACCTTGTAAAAAAATGGACCACGAAGTATGGGATAGAGAAAGTGTTCAATTATTAATGCAAAATTTTGTAAATCTGAAAATAGATATTGATGTACAAAAAATAATTGCTGCAAAATATAATGTTAATAGTATTCCAAATATATTTATTATTGATGGATGGGGAAACGTACTGTATTCTTCTGTAGGATATAAAAGTAAACATACCATAGAAAAGTTATTAAACAACTTTTCTATAAATATGTCTAGAGTTTACCCAGCTTTAACAGTGTTAGAAAAGAGTAATCATAACGTTTATTCAAATTTAAGAGTTGCTCAAAAATATCAGGATATTGGATTTGTAATTGAAGGTGATGCTCATAAATCATTTTTACAGATAAGTAATTCATATTTAAAAACTGGACATAAATTAATTGAGAATGATAAAGCTTTAGCCGAAAAAGTAGATTTATTAGTATTGCTTAATAAAGCATATTTAGGTGGAGAAAAAGGGGCTTTAAAGAATTTAGATAAAAAATTCAGTTCAATTGAAGATGCGAATGTTGCGCTTTATAATTATATTGAATTTGTTTGCTATAATAATTTAAATGACTCAGAAAAAGCCGATTTTTATTATTCAAAATTGAAAGAGTTAAACGCATCAACTTATATTAAAAAAGCCGATTATTTAATGAAAAAAAACGACACGCATTCGTAATTTTATTGGATTTTTATGGAGAAGTTACCTAAAAATTAACATTGCCAATTTATTACTGGGTCTTGTATTAAACTATTTTATGACTGTATTTGAAAATAGGGTTCAACTTGTAAAATAATTGAACCCTAATAATAAATTTTACACTTTACGGGATAGTGTTTCTGATGCTTCTATTTATTCTTTGCCAATAATGCTAGGTGCTATGTTATTGTAATTTCTAATGGCTTGTGCCAGTTTTAATTTTTTTTGCAGTTTCAAATAGTTTACATCTGCCACAGTTGTTTCAATTTCTAGGGAAGAAATAATTATTTCTTCCTTTAAATGTTCACTTTTTATTGAAGTCGTTTTATTCTCAGTAGCCTTATTTTGTGAAGGAGGAGGTAACAAATAATTGCTGCTGCAAACGGAAGCTACTAAACTTGTTGTTCCCAAAACGAAGGCTATTGCCAAAATGATTGTTTTTTTCATAATAATAGTAATTTTAATTAGTAGAAATATATTGGGGTAACAACGTATAATTTTTTTAGGTATTTATTATTATTTTTGAGTAATGCGCAATGGCAGTATAAATTCTCTGTTTGGTTCTCCAGGAGTAGCAATTATTTTATGATTTATATGATCTCTTACGTATTGTATTACGTCAGGATTTGTAGAGTCAATTTTTAGCACAACAATATCACCTTCAGAACTAAAAGTAAATACAATATTTACAACAATTTCTTCAGCTACTTTAAATTCTGGATCAGAAAGTAAATCAACTACTTGACTTCTAATATCTTTTACGGGAATATCTGGAACAATTTCAGCAGCAAATAAACTTGATGTTGAAATAATGAATGCGATTGCAATAATTTTTAAATTTTTCATAATAAATAGATTTAAATTATACTTTTCCTTTTTTAATTAGATTTTGCAATTTTACTATAGCTATATAAGTTGGTTTTCTAATTAATGTAAATGTAGTTACAGAATTGAGTGATTGCAACTACATTGTTATGTAGTATTTGTTTAAAATGAGTAGGTTAACTTATTTTTTTAAAAGAACTTGTAAAAAAAACTTATCTTACATTCATAAATAAATTTTTTAGTTTAAAAAAGTATTGAATGTTTCTTGAAAAAATAAATTACTTATTACATGTTATATTTTTTATAAGTGTTTTTAGTTTAAAAGCACAGGAAAATAGTGTGATTGAAAATGCCGCAAGAAATACAAGTTTTAATTTAGGTATTACCAAGGTAAGCTGGTACAATTCAAAAAAAGATTCAACGTATAATTTGACAATAAAAAATAAGAATCTAAATAGCATTGAATTGCCTTATAGCAATGCTTTTGTAAGTTTTGAATTTTCATTATCAGATAATTTCAAACCTAAAGAACAGTCATTTATATATAAATTTAAAGGACTTCATAATGATTGGAGAGTTTTAAGTGAAACTAACATATTAACATTTACCAATTTACCACCAGGAAATTACAGTTTGCAAGTACAGGCCTCAACCAATAAAATAAAACAAAATAAAAACCTCCTTTCAATACCTATAATAGTTCGACAGGTATATTATAAACAATGGTGGTTTATTTGTATGTTGGTGTTTTTGGTACTGTTATTAGTAGTGCTTGTTAGAAAATATGAAATATATCATATTAAAAAACTCGAAAAATTAAGGCTACGTATAGCAAGAGATTTACATGATGAATTAGGTAGTGTGCTTACCGGAATTGCAATTCGTTCAGAATTAATTAACGAAAATATTGAGGAACATAAAAGAAATGAATTTTTAAAAGAAATGACAATTCAAAGTAGGGCAGCAGTTGATACTTTAAGTGATTTGGTTTGGGCTATTGATGCCCGAAATAACAGCCTTCAGAATTTAACGGATAGAATGCATAATGTGTTGTATCAATTGTTAAGTCCTCAAAACATAGAGTTTACGTTTAAATGCTTTGATTCAAAAAAAATGGAGTTAAACCAAGAGCATAGACAACATGTTTTTTTAATTTATAAAGAAGCCATTACAAATATTATAAAACACTCAAATGCCACACAAGTAAATATTTCAATAACCAAACAGAAATACAATTTAAAATTAACGGTTGAAGATAATGGTACTAAATTTATTGAAAATATAAATAATTTAAATGGCAATGGTCTTCAAAATATGAAAGCTAGAACTGAAAAGATAAAAGGTGAAATTAAATTTACACATGATAATGGTTTTAAGGTTACATTATTATTTGATTATTTGTATTAAATAAATCCACATAAACATGTAGTTTTTAAAGAAGACTTTTAGTTTAATTTTAACGAATTGCTGCAAAAATGATAAAAATGGAGAAGACAAATATTGCTGTTGTTGAAGACAATAAAGTTATAAGAGAGGGAATAGAACTATATTTTAAAAACGATCCCGAATTTACGTGCGATATTACTGCAGATTCGGTGGAGTCCTTTTTAAAAAATGTGAGTCATTACCCAGATATTGAAGTGTTATTGTTAGATATTAATTTACCTGGTATGTCTGGAATTGAAGGGATTCATCATATCAAACATCAATACCCAGAACTGTCTATAATAATGCTCACAATTTACAAAGACGAAAAACATGTTTTTGATGCCTTAAAGGCAGGTTCAGATGGGTATTTGTTAAAAAACACCCCGTTAAAATCCATAAAAAAAGGCATTCAACAAATTTTAGTTGAAGGAGCTCCAATTTCTCCTGTTATTGCTAAAAAAGTAATTAGTTATTTCAATCCTCAGAAACAACGAAAAAAAAATGGTTTTGAAGAACTGTCAAACCGTGAAATTGAAGTTCTGCAAGCATTATCAGAAGGATTACCATTTAAAAATATTGCAGACAAACTTTTTATAAGTATAGATACGGTAAGATATCATACCAAAAATATTTATAAAAAATTACATGTAAATAGTAAGCTTGGAGCAGTAAATAAATATTTAAATAGAATATATTAAAACTTCATTTGCATTTTTACATTAAAAATGCGTGGCGTCATATAATTTGGTATGGCGTAATATTGTTTTGAATACGCATCTCTAACCCACGTATTTGTAATGGAGTTTTGTACATCAAATAAATTATAAATTTCAGCACCTATAGATAATTCTTTAAAGTTTTTAAGCCAACCACTATTTTTTTGATTTTTGGCATCTGTAAAAACATACGAAACACCAATGTCAGCTCTT
This sequence comes from uncultured Lutibacter sp., assembly GCA_965365125.1. GTDB lineage: Bacteria > Bacteroidota > Bacteroidia > Flavobacteriales > Flavobacteriaceae > Lutibacter. The sequence continues at coordinate 3,163 of CBDUAL010000075.1, read as the reverse complement.
TTATAATCGTTTAATCTATTTTGATAGTCGTACGGATTTGTATATGATGGAGCCCCGCCAGGAACGCCCGTGTTATAAACTAAATTTAAATACATGCGTACATTTGGAATATTGGGCATATAATCTTGAAAAAGCATCCCAAATTTAAATCGTTGATCTGTTGGTCTTGCAATATAACCTTGGTTATTGTAATTTTCTTCGGTTTTTAAAAAACCAATACTTACCCAACTTTCTGTACCAGGAACAAATTCTCCATTTAAACGTACATCTAATCCTGTAGCATAAGCTGTTGCATTGTTGTCTGCAGCATATCTAATTCTAACGTTGTCTACAGTATAAATATTTACATCGTTTAAGCTTTTATAGTAGGCCTCTGTAACTAGTTTAAATGGGCGACTCCATAAATTAAAACTGTAATCATTACCTAAAACTACTTGCAATGATTTTTGGGCATCAACAGTTGGTACAACATTTCCTTCAAAATTTCTTAACTCTTTATAAAATGGAGGTTGGTGGTACATTCCACCCGAAATTCTAAAGAGCATATCTTTTTCCCAATCGGGTTTAATGGCAAATTGACCTCTTAAACTATAAGTAATTTGATTTACAGTAGTAATGTCTTTGCCATTCACATTCCAATTATGAGAACGCAAACCAACGTTGTACCATATTTTATGATTGTTGATGAACGCATTTTTACTGTATTGCGCAAACCAAACTAAGCGATCAATTTTTACGTTGTTTTGTGCTTGTACATTTTGATATGGTTCAATAGGGGTAATGTAAGGTTCGTAAGGTTGATTATTTGGAATATGATGTGGCGGACGCACACTAAATCCAACAGAATCTATAACTTCCCATTCTTTAATACGATCTCTTATATCTTCATTTTTATATTTTATTCCAAAATCTATCTGGTGGCTGTCTTTTTTGTAAGTCCCTTTAAATTCAACAGCACTTATTAGCGCGTCTAAATCATTTCTACCGTGATTTAATTGTGAACCAATTCCTTCGGAAAAAGCAACTTCACCAAAATCATCCGAGCCAAAATCGGCATTTACTTCACCTAAATTATAAGTAGCAAAAATATCATAATGTTCCTGCTCTACAGTGTGGTAAACAGAAGAGGTTAAACCTAATTTTAAATGTTTGTTCACACTATAAGTTCCATTTACAGCACCAAACAATGTTTGAAAAGCATCTTTTTCTTGTCCTTCATAAAAAACAATCAATTCTAAAGGATCGCTAATAGTTCCGAATTTTGTGCTTCTAGATTTTGGAGTGTAATTATAATTGTTCAAGGAATAAACTCCTAAAAAGTCTATTTTAAACTTTTCATTAATTAAATACGAAAGAAATAATTGTACATCGGTAAAGTTAGGTTCAGCATTGGTTTCAATGTCTTTACTATTTATGAGTAAGCTGTTATTTCTGTAGCGAGCTCCCAATAAAACGCTTAATTTATCATTAAAAAGTGTGCCTTCAACAGTAGCACTTGCACCTAATAAACTAGCGTTTATACTTGCTGCAAACTCATCAGGAGTTCTATACGTAATATCTAATACCGATGAAAGTTTATCACCATATTTGGCTTGAAAACCTCCTGCGGAAAAGTTGACGTTTTGAGCTAAATTTTCGTTTACAAAGCTTAACCCTTCCTGTTGACCAGTTCTAACTAAAAACGGACGGTACACTTCAATACCATTTATATAAACTAGGTTTTCATCAAAATTTCCTCCACGAACATTGTATTGTGTACTAAGTTCATTATTGTTGTTAACACCTGCAAGCGTTAGTAAAATATTTTCGACACCTTCTTTTGCTCCTGGTATTTTTGTGGCTTTTAACGGATCAACATTAATAATTCCTTGTGCTTCTCTTTTAGAGTTTTCAATTACAACTTCATGAATTTGCTCAACCTTTGAAGATAATATTGGTGAAAAACGAAAGGTTTTGTTTTTAGGGATCTTTACCTTTTTTTGAAATGTAGTATAAGATACATGTGTAAAAACTACAGTAATGTTAATATCGGCAGCAACAGTTAATGTATATTCACCTTTATTATTTGTAACTGTACCATATTTTGAAGAGGTTACAGCAACACCTTCAATAGGTTCTTTAAATTCATTTTTAAGCACCCCTTTAATAATTGCATTTTGTGCAGTTAATAAGGTAGTAAATAGTAAAAGCGCTGAGAGTATATAGTTTTTCAAGGGTAATTATTTATTTTTTTCTAAAAAAAGTTGCTTTTAATTCCGACGAATTTCCAACGTTGTCTGTCACTACAACTTTTAATTCGTGTTTGGCTTCAGTAAAAATTTTATCACTAAAATTATAAGTTAATAAACCATTTTTAATGTTGTATTCCATTAAAATCCATGCTCCATCAATTTCACCTCTGTATGATTTTATACCAGAATCTTTGTCTGAAATTTTAACTTGTAGGGTTTTAAAATGGGTAAGCCATTGTTCATTTTTAATATTATGTAATTTAATTGATGGTTTAACAGTATCGTTTTTTAAGGTGAAATTACCTAAGTTTTTTGTAGTTGTATAAAATGTGCTTTCTTTTTTAACCGTGGTTTGGTAAGAGGTTTTCCCGTTTTTGTCAACACTAGCAATATAAAGTTGTTTTTTGTCGACTTCTGAATATTTTGAAACATCAAAAGTTAAGGTATATTTTTTGTTTAATGGAATTGTAGGAGTGTGAATTTTTGCAACAGTTTCTATTACATCAAAATCTAAATAAAAATTGTTGTAAAAGGTGTTTTTAGGAAAAGCTACGGTTACATTTCCTTTATTAAATTTATTGAATTCAGATTTATTAATTTTATAAGGAGTTTTTTTTATCGGTTTTAAAACCAAACTACTCTCTTTTTTACCAACAATAGGAATTGTAATTTTTTGTGCATTTCCTTTAAAATCTTTCGCCACAATGGTTGCCGTATAGCTAAATCCATCTTCAACCAAAATATATCCTTTATTTATGGAAGTATTGTACATGTTTAATTTATTAGAAGGCTCTGTAAAGGTTTTTTGAACACGTTGATTTAGTTTTTCTAAACGTTCATAATCAACTAATAAATTAATGTATTTTGTTTCATAAAACGAAAAAGAAGTTGCTCTAAATTCATGTATCGTTTTACCATTAACAGCTAAAGAT